>NZ_CAZEFZ010000010.1:0-78502 GCF_964511145.1 Tenacibaculum amylolyticum | reverse complement strand
GCTGGGGCTCGAACCCAGGACCCTCTCCTTAAAAGGGAGATGCTCTACCAACTGAGCTACCCGGTCATTGTTGTTGTGCTTTCGTTAAGCGGTTGCAAATATAGAAAGGTTTTACATTTTGACCAAATAAAAAATGAAGTTTTTTTAAATTATTTTTCGTCTTTTTTTTAGCTCTCTAAAAACCAACATTTTACTCATTCATCTTTTAAATACGCTTCTCTTACTTTTTTGAAAAGATTTGAAGAATACACAAAATTCACGACTGCTTCATTATCTGTTTTAAAGATTTCTTTGCTACTTCCCTCCCATGCTTTTATTCCATTTTTTAGAAAAACAATCTTATCACCTATTTCCATCACCGAATTCATATCATGTGTATTTATTACTGTTGTAATTTGATATTCTTCCGTAATCTCTTTAATTAGGTTGTCTATTAATATAGAAGTGCTAGGATCTAAACCTGAATTTGGTTCATCACAAAACAGGTATTTAGGATTCATTACAATTGCTCTAGCAATGGCTACACGTTTTTGCATTCCTCCAGACAATTCTGCTGGTAATTTTTGATTTGAATTCTCCAAGTTTACCCGTTTCAATACAAAATTGGCTCTATCAAGCATTTCTTCTTTTGTTTTCTGTGTAAACATCTTCAAAGGAAAAATTACATTTTCTTCAACATTTAAAGAATCAAACAAAGCACTTCCTTGAAATACCATTCCTAATTCTTGACGGAAATTTCTCTTTTCTTCAATTGTCATTTCCGTATTTACTTTTCCGTTATATACTATAGTCCCCTTTTCTGGAACATGAAGTCCAAGTAAGCTTTTTAGAAAAACGGTTTTTCCTGCTCCACTTTGTCCAATAATTAAATTCGTTTTCCCAGCTTCAAAAGAAGTTGAAATTCCTTTTAACACATCGGTATCTCCAAAACTTTTGTGTATATCTTTTACTTCAATCATATATCTATCTACGTTAATAACATTTGTGTTAGGAAATAATTTGCAATTACAATAATTACAATGGTCCAAACTACAGATTGTGTACTAGCTTTTCCTACTCCTAGAGATCCTCCTTTTACATAATAACCATGATACGATGGTACCGTAGCAATAATAAATGCAAAAATTACTGTTTTAATAAGTGCGTATACAATTAAATATGGATCGAAATCGTATTGAATTCCAGAAATATAATCTGCCTCAAAAAACATGTTTGTTGCTTTTCCAGCTGCCCAACCTCCAAAAATTCCAAGAAACATTCCTAAGATGATTAGGAAAGGATAAAATAAAACTGTAGCAATTATCTTAGGTAACACCAAGTAGTTTAATGAATTCACCCCCATAATTTCTAAAGCATCAATTTGCTCTGTTACACGCATACTTCCTATACTAGATGTAATGTAAGATCCTACTTTCCCTGCTAATATGATAGAACAGAAAGTAGGTGCGAATTCTAAAATAATAGAACGTTTTGTTGCAAAACCTATTAACATTTTTGGTATTAATGGATCGCTAATATTTAAGGCCGTTTGTAAAGCTATTACTCCACCAATAAAGAACGATATAAAACCAATAATCCCAATTGATTTTAATCCAAGTTGCTCTATTTCACGAAAAAGAGCATCCCAAAAAACTCTAAATTTTTGAGGCGCTTTAAAAACTTGACCAAGCATCATAAAATATTTCCCAACATGCTCGAAATAATTCATCTAATTCTTTTTTATACTGCTAAAGTACTAAAGAATATTTACTTGTATATATAGTTTTATAAGATTAAAAAATCATTAACATAGTAGAATTATTTATTTAAAATTTAGCGTATTTATTTACCTTTGATCACTTAATTTTTTCAAAAATGAAATTTTTCACAAAAATATATCTATGCGCTTTATTTCTAGTATTCTCTGGTTGTAAGGCTCCACAAAAACAACATAAAACACCTGCTAAAAAATCTAAACTAGTTGTGGGTATTGTTATAGATCAAATGCGTTATGATTACTTAGTGCGTTTTAGTAGTAAATATGGAGACGGAGGTTTTAAAAGGTTATTAAAAGGTGGATTTTCTTTAGAAAATGCACATTATAATTACATTCCTACTTATACAGCCGTAGGTCATACGTCAATTTTTACAGGAACTACTCCAGATAATCATGGAATTATTGGTAATCATTGGTACGATAAATTTGATAAAAAGTTTATTTATTGTGTTGATGATAATAATTATAAAACTGTTGGAAATGATGGTGATGGTGGTAAGAAATCTCCTTATAGAATGTACACAACTACTATTACAGATCAGTTAAAATTAGCTCAAAATATGCAAGGTAAAACGATTGGAATTGCTATTAAAGATCGTTCTTCTATTTTACCTGCTGGACATACGGCTAATGCTGCTTATTGGTTTGATGGTGGTAGCCAAGGACAATGGATTTCTTCTACATATTACATGAATACTTTACCTGAATGGGTAACCAACTTTAACGCTTCTGGCAAAGCAGATGCTTATTTACAACAACCTTGGGAGACTTTATATGATATTTCTACATATACTGAAAGTATTGTAGATGATAATAATTTTGAAGAAACGTTTAAAGGTGAAGAAAAACCTGTATTTCCTCACGATATTCCAGCATTAAGAAGCAAGAACAACAACTATAGTATAATTAAAGCAATTCCAGCAGGGAACTCTTTAACTACAGATTTTGCGAAAGCTGCCATAGAAGGAGAAAATTTAGGAAAAGGTGAATTTACTGATTTCTTAACCTTGAGTTATTCTTCTACAGATTATGTTGGACATCAGTTTGGAGTTGCTTCTAAAGAAATTGAAGACACTTATATACGTTTAGATAAAGACTTAGAAAATTTCTTACAGTTTTTAGATGAAAAAGTAGGAACAGATAATTATACTGTTTTTCTAACTGCAGATCATGCTGCTGTACAAGTTCCTTCGTATTTAAAATCTGTAAAGATTCCTGCAAATTACTTTGCTAGTAAGTCTTTTGAAGAATTTGCAAATAAAGTAATCTTAGATAAATTTAAAATTGCTAATGCAGTTGAAAATTTTTCAAACTTTCAGGTTTTCTTAAATAAAAAAGCTATTGAAGCAAAAAATATAACTGTAGATGAAGTTGCTAGTTTTCTAGTAAACGAGGCTATTAATTATAAAGGAGTCTATAAAGCTGTAACTGCTAAAACTATGCAGTCTGGTTATTTTTATGATGGTATTTTAAGTTCTTTACAACGTGGATATAATCAGAAATTATCTGGTGATGTATTATTAATTCCTAATCCATCTACCATTAGCTATCCTAAAAAAGGATCGACACATGGATCTGGTTACTCTTATGACACCCATATTCCTCTTATATTTTATGGTAATGGTATTGCTACAGGAACTTCTAAAGAAGCTTACAAAATTATAGATATTGCTCCTACACTAGCCAATTTACTTCAGGTAGAATTCCCGAATGGGTGTACTGGTAAAATTATTGGAGAAGTTTTAGAATAGTTACAATATTATTTAAACTAAAAAAGAGCACTCGCTGTGCTCTTTTTTTATTGCTTTTCTTTTTTCGGGGATGTTTCATCATGACATTCTGTTTCTTTAAAACATTTTTCTGCCACTGGCCTTCTCTTGCTTCTAAAACGTAATTTTTTTCTTTTCTTAACAAACTTATCTAAGTTGTTCATCGTAAGAATTTCTTTATTCAACTTAGGCATATCTTTTTTAGCCTCTTTACTCATTTTCTTTTTTGGAATTCGAATTGAGTTTAAATCATTCGTTTTTTCTCCTATAAATTCAACGTTGTTTTGTGTTACTACGTTTTGTGCTGTTGCTTGTTGTATTCCTATAAATAGAAAAAGTACGATTGGTAAAAGTTTTATATGTAAATTCATTTGATGCTCTTTTTAAGTTTAACTTAGGTTATCCTAAATTATATGTATGTTAAGTCTCCTAATCTCCACTTTCTTTACAGTCTTTTTATTAAAAATTTGTTAAAGCTATTATTTTAACAAAACTCATAAATTATCTTTATAGCGAAATAAGAATCGTAAATTATTAGAACTCTATTTCAGGAGCTTCCTGTTTTATACTTTAAAAGTAATTTTTAAGTATGAATATCAATAAGTGCTTTCGATGAATCTATTATTTTTTAAGCTCAATGACTCTTTTTTATCCATAAAAAAAGGCTACTCATAATGAGTAGCCCAACATTCCCCTTTTACTTTCCTTTCTTTTCATTAGAGTCGCAATTTTTTGCTGACTCTTTAAAGCACTTCTTCGATAGTTTCCTTTTCTTTCTAAATCTTAATTTCTTTTTTCTCTTTAGAAGTTTTTCTATCGCGGTTATATCTTTTTTATTCTGTATTCGTTTTACTTTCTTAAGTTTTGGAGTAACCTTAGATTCTATAGAAGGTACTTTTATTGAATTTAAACTTTCTGAATCATTATTTTCATCAATATATTCAACTCCATTTTCTACAATTACATTTTGTGCGGTAACTGTACTCACTAGTAATGAGAAAAATATGACTGCTACTATTTTAAATCTATTATTCTTTGCCTTCATTTTACAAATTGATTACATCTATTAAGACACTTCTTTTTTTGATAGGTCACATCTTATTTAGAAATAATTTCAAACACTAACATACAAACCCGTTTTTCAATAAAATAAAACAAAAAAATCCGCTTTTAAGCGGATTCAATTTATTGTTTTGGTAAAAAAACCTCTGCCATCATACATCGGGCGCTTCCACCTCCACATCCTTCTATGACATCTAAGGAATTTGATATAATTTTACAGTGTTTTTCTATTTTCTTAATTTGTTCTTGTGTTAAAGAATCATATGCTGCTTGACTCATTACTAAAAATCTTTCTCCATCCTTTCCTTGTACTTGTAGCATATTTCCAGCAAAGTTATTTACTTGTACTTCGGTAATATCTATTACTTCTTTCCCGTCTGTTTTTAAATGCTTTACAACATTTTTACGCTCTTTCTTATCATCTATAGAAGCTAAACAAATTACAGCAAATGTTTCTGCTAAACACATCATTACATTGGTATGATAAATAGCTTTACGATCTCCATTTACTGTTTGATTTGCAGTAAAAACTACTGGAGTATATTCGAAGTCTTCGCAAAATTCTATAAATAATTCCTCGTCTGCACGTGGAGATAATGCGCAATATGCTTTTTCATTTGCCCTATCTAAAACGATACTTCCTGTTCCTTCTAAGAATATATCTTCTTCTTCTGCCGATGTATAATCTACTACATTCTCAATTACAAATCCTTCCTCTTCTAACCTATCTAAAACCTCTTCTCTTCTTTCAGAACGTCTATTTTCAGCAAACATAGGATATAAAGCTACTGTTCCGTCTTGATGAAATGAAATCCAATTATTTGGAAAAATAGCATCTGGAGTATCAGTATCTTTTGTATCAGAAACTACAATTACATTTACACCAAAACTTCTTAGCTTTTCAACATAATTATCAAATTCTTCTTGTGCTTTTGCATTTACTGTAGCAGGCAACACATTCTCTAAAGTTTTTTGATAATAATTGTTTACAGCCGTTTGTTCATTCATCCTAAAGTTAACAGGACGAATCATTAATATGGTATTGGTTGTTTGTCGCATTATGCGAAAGTAAAAAACTTCATCATTTTTTTTGCATCAAAAATGATTTCATTTACTTTTGCAACCATTAAAAATTAAAAAATTAACTATGAAAATTATACAAAAAGCCTCTTTGCTTTTATTATTCGTTTTTGCATTAATCTCATGTGACTCATCTAGCAATGACCAAGAAATAGTAGGTGAGCAATCAGGAGACATTCAATTAAGTTCTTCTGATTTTGATATTGAAGTTATTGGTGATAAATTTCAATATAACCAACAAACATTAAACGTTAAGAATTTAACAAACCAGGTAGCTATTACAAATGTAAAATGGTATATCAATGGTATTATAAATGACTCTTCTTCTCAATCTTCTTTAGATGTCAAATTTGATGATTATGGAACTAATGAAATATTAGCTATTTTATCATTGAGTAATAGCCAAATAATTGAAATAAGAAAAGAAATAAATATTACCGAAAAACCGCACTCAAAAGCTACTATTATTGGAGTAGCAATTACTGGTATTAGTGGTCATATTCTTAGCGATTTCCAGTACCACTCAAATGGAGGTTCAACTTTAATTTCGTTACAATCTAAGTTTGTTATTTCTAACATTCATGATGGAACTATTTATGAAATTTCTGACGAAAACTTCATAAATAATAGAACAAGAGATTTTGAAAATATAATTTGGGAAAAAACAGATGGTTTTTATACTCTAAAAATCTTTGAAGATGGCAATTCTGATGATACTGTCAAAATAACTTTTTATGGACAAAATATTGAGTTAGGAAGACCTGAAGCCCGAATAGCATCAGATATTATTTCTTTAAATGATTATCGAATTGTAAAACCTCGAACAATTGATTTTACTTCTCAAGGTATCACATACAAATTAGCTGTAATCTGGGAATAAAATATAATTTATATATAACAAAGTTTTAAAACGTAAAAGCAATATCAAAAAAAAATGATATTGCTTTTTTTGTATTAGAATATCTTGGCAGTGTATTTAGTAAGATACTATTTAATCAACTTTTATTGCCTATAGTAATTACATATAAATATTACTCTTCAGATTAGAAACGTTATCTTAAAATACATCATTGAAAATGATCTATAACATTTTCGCAATGATTTCCTTCATCATTTTTGCAGCTAAAAAAGCCGTCATACTTTGAAAGTCTCTTTCAGGATTATACTCAACAATATCTGCACCAACTACCTCTGTATTTATATTATGAATTAAATTAATTACTTCTCTTGAAGTTAAACCGCCTGGCTCGTGATGCGAAACTCCTGGGGCAAAAGCAGGATCGAACCCATCCATATCTAGAGAAATATATAACGGGTTTTTAAACTCTGGAATCGCAGCTATATCTAGATTTTTCATTTGATGGATTTCTACATTAAATTTTTCCGCTTGTTCAGCTTGATGTGTATTTAATGTTCTAATTCCCACCTGTACCAATCGTGCTGCAAATCCATTTTCCATTATTCGAGCAAACGGACAAGCATGAGAATGTTTATCTCCTTCATAATTATCGTATAAGTCTGCATGCGCATCTATATGTAAAATATCTAATACAGGATATTTTTTATGAAACGCTTTTATAATTGGATATGTAATGGAATGGTCTCCGCCCAAGGTAAACACTTTTGAACCAGAGTCTAAATGTTTTGTTGTGAGTTTTTCTATGTCGAAATACTCTTCAATTTCAAAATCTCCTTTGTCTTCTACATTAGAGTTGTCTATTGAAATTAAATTTTCTGAAAACATATTGGCAGAACCACATGTTAATGCTTCTCTTATTAAAGGTGGCGCTAATCTCGGTCCTTTTTGATACGATGACTTATCATCGAATTGTATTCCTTGTATAAAAATTTTCTTCATTGTTTTATGGTTGGTAGTTAAAAATAGAAACTTCGTTCGTAATATTATTCAACTCATTAAAAATACTTAGATAGACTCATAAAAGAAAAACTAAATTAAGACTTAGAATAATCATAATTTATAGAGCAATATCTTTGCCTTTCTTTAATAATATAGTTTATGACAGCAGTTGATTTAGTTGGAGAATATTCTATTATAGGTTCTAATCAAGATGAAAGTGATCAAAATTATAGAGGAGTTTTATCTCTTACTTTAGATGAGAATCATAGAATCATTGCAAAGTGGTTAATCCATAATGAACAGGAACAGTATGGAACTGGCTTTTTTAAAGACAATATTTTAGTAATTAATTTTACTTACAATGATGAAGAGGCAGCTATTTATAATGGTGTTGTTGTATACAGATGCTTAACTAAAGATATTTTAGATGGTTTTTGGTCTGAAGAATACGGTGACCCTAAATTTCTAGGCACTGAACGTTGTTTTAGAATTCAAGATTCAATACAACATTCATAGAATCTACATTAAACCATTTTTTAAGTTTATAAAACTTCCTTTTAATTCTTGCTCCTGCAAAAACTCTATAGCCTTTTGGCTACGCATTCCTGATTTACAATACACAACTACAGGTTTGTCAGTTTTTATTTCTTGGTAGCGATGTGGCAATACTCCCAGTGGTATATGTTGCCCTCCAATATGATGTTGCTTTCTTTCCCAATCTTCACGAACATCTAATAAATTATAAGCAGTCTTACTTGTTTCATACTCTTCTATAGTAATTTCATTTTCTATAATCGTTACTCCACAAAAAGCTTCATAATTTTCTGCAAGTTCTGTTATCTCGGCTCTTTCAGTTTTTGTATAATTTAATAATAATTGTCGCATAGACAATACATCAAACACTAATAATTTATTTGCTAAAACTGTTCCTAGTCCGCAAATTATTTTTATAACTTCATTCGCTTGTAAACTTCCTATAATTCCAGGAAGCACTCCTATCACTCCTATTTCAGAACAGTTTGGTACATCTTTTGGATTTGGTGGTGTTGGATATAAACATCGATAGCTTGCACTCTCTTTATAATTGAATACAGTTACTTGCCCTTCAAACTTAAATATAGAACCGTACACTAAAGGTTTACCTGTTAAAATTGCCGCATCATTTGACAAATATCTTGTCTGAAAATTATCACTTCCATCAACTATAATATCATAGTTTTTAAATAATGAAATGGCATTATCTTTCGTTAACAATTCTTTATACACTTGAAAGTTTACAAATGGATTTAATTGTGATAATCGTTCTGCTGCAATAACTGCTTTAGATTCTCCTACATCATTAACTGTATATAATATTTGGCGTTGTAGATTTGTTTGATCTACGGTATCATTATCTATTATTCCAATTGTTCCAACTCCTGCTGCTGTTAAATATTGAAGAATTGGACAGCCTAATCCACCAGCGCCAATTACTAAAACTTTCGCTTTTTTAAGTTGTAATTGACCTTTTTCTCCAACCTCTTCTAAGATAAGATGACGATTGTATTGCTTCTGCTCTTCTTTAGTTAACATTAAGTTTATTATTGATGAAAATTCACTTTATTTTTTACGTAACTCTTCTATTTCATTGAATAGTTTTTCGGTATCAGCTTTATTATCCAAGTTCACGATAATCTTTTCTGGTTTTTCCGTAGTAATTATTAGATAAGGCGGATTATTTGAATTGATTAATAAATGGGAAACTCCATACTGTTTAAGTTCAAAATTTCCTTTTAATACATCTCCAGAACTAAATCCGTCTGTTTTTGTGATAATTTCTGGAATTGTATCTGATAATTGAATTGCAAGAATATCAGAAATCGGTAAATCTATACCATACATCCCCGTTATTTTCACTTTATTATCAGATACTGTTGCTTTAGAGGGGGAAGAACCATACATAATAACACCTGCAACTAGTAAAAGAACTATGATAGTTACAAAAAATCTTGATTTAGGTTTCATATTTTCTTTTTAGGTTAATTTTTTGCTTTTCTTTCAAATTAATGAACTACTAAATTAACTAAAATGTTCCCAATCTTTCCACACTACTTCTAACCCTTGGTTTTTTAACATTTGAGCAACTTCTTCAGTAGAACGTTCATCAGAAATTTCAAATTGTTCTAATGATTGTGGTTCAACTGCATATCCTCCCGGATTCGTTTTCGATTCAGCACTGATTGAAGTAATTCCTAATTTTATAATATTATCTCTAAACACTTCACTTTCTCTTGTAGAAATAGACAGTTCTACATCTTCATCTAATAATCTATATGCACAAATTAACTGAACTAAATCTGTATCAGTCATTTCAACTTTAGGTTCTAAACCTCCAGAATGAGGCCTTAATCTAGGAAATGAAATGGAATATTTTGTTTTCCAATAATTCTTCTGAAGATATTTTAAATGCAATGCTGTATAAAAACTATCGGCTCTCCAATCTTCCAAACCAAATAAAGCTCCTAATCCTATTTTATGAACACCTGCTTTTCCTAACCGATCTGGCGTATCTAATCGATAACTAAAATTAGACTTCTTACCTTTTGGATGATGTTTTTTATACTCTTCTTTATGATAGGTTTCTTGATATACCAACACTGCGTATAATCCGTTTTCTATCAACAATTCGTATTCTTTCTGGTCTAACGGCTGTACCTCTATAGTAATATTAGAAAAATGAGGTTTGATAAGTTTTATTGCATTGTTTATATACTCTACACCAACTGTTCTATTAGCTTCTCCTGTGACTAACAAAATATGATCATATCCTTTTTCTTTTAAAAAAGCTACTTCTTGTAAAATCTCTTCATCTGTTAGTGTTCTTCTAGGAATTTTATTCGTAAAGCTAAACCCACAATACGTACAAATATTTTGACATTCATTGCTGAGATACATTGGCGCATACATTTGAATCGTATTTCCAAATCGCTTTTTAGTAAGCTGATTACTCAATTGTGCCATTTGCTCTAAATAAGGTTTTGCAGCAGGAGAGATTAATGCTTTAAAATCTTCCAAATCTCTCTTTTCTGTTACCAAAGCTCTTTCAACATCAATAATTGTTTTTGAGAGTATGTCCTCTAGAATGGTATCCCAATTATAATGCTCAAATATTTTTCCGAAAGTATTCATTACTTCTTTGTATGATTCTTTTTACTCTGATTTGTCATTACGAATAAAATAAAGCAATTTACCCATATAGAGATTACTTCGTCATTTTTCCTCGTAATGACGAAAATTTAATTCAAAAATGATGTCAATGGACTACTTGCTTCTGCATGTTTTTTAATCGGAGCAAGCTTTGCTTCGTATGCTATTCTTCCTGCTTCTACTGCCATTTTAAATGCTTTTGCCATTGCTACTGGATTTTGAGATACTGCAATAGCTGTATTTACTAAAACTGCATCTGCTCCAATTTCCATAGCGTGCGCTGCATGAGATGGAGAACCAATTCCTGCATCTACCACTACTGGTACATTTGATTGTTCTATAATAATGTCTAAAAACTCTAATGTTTTCAATCCTTTATTACTTCCAATTGGTGCTCCTAAGGGCATTACACATTGTGTTCCTACTTCTTCTAGTCGTTTACATAAAACAGGATCAGCATGGATATACGGCATTACTACAAATCCTTTTTTCACTAATTCTTCAGCTGCTTTTAAAGTCTCTATAGGATCTGGTAATAAATATTTTGGATCTGGATGAATTTCTAATTTTACCCAATTTGTTTCTAAGGCTTCTCTAGATAGTTCCGCAGCAAAAACTGCTTCTTTAGCATTTCTAACTCCTGAAGTATTCGGTAACAAATTTATGTGCTGATGATTTAAATGTGTTAAAATATCATCCTCTTCATTCTGTACATCTACTCGTTTTAAAGCAACTGTTACTAATTCGCTTTTACTTTCTAATAATGCATCACGCATTAATTCAGAAGAGCTAAATTTTCCCGTTCCGGTAAACAATCGTGATGTAAATGTTTTGTCTGCTATTTGTAATGAGCTCATAATAATTAGTTGTTATTATCTAATTTAAAAACTTGTTCTTGAGAACTTCCAGCTTTTAAAACTTGATGAAATTTCGAAATGGAATTAAAATCTTTAGTTATTTCTCCAGACACAGCAATACCATGAATATTTGTTTTTAACAATTCTGAAACATCTTCTAAAACAATTCCTCCAATAGCTATTATTGGTGTTTCTGTATTTAATGTTTCTACTATTACTTTGTAACCTTCTAAACCTAATATTGGACTTAAATTTTTCTTTGTGGTTGTATATTTGAAAGGCCCTAAACCAATATAATCAACCTCTTTTTCTAACAAAGTTTGACAATCTTCAAGTGTATTGGCTGTACCACCAATAATGAATAAGTTTCCTAAGTATTCGCGTACCACAGCAGGACAAGCATCTGTTTTTCCTAAATGTACTCCATCTGCTTTTACTTGTTTAGCTATTTTATAGTAATCGTTAATAATTAATCTTGTTTGAAAATGTCCTGTAATTTCCCTAGCTTTTTGAGCTGTTTTTAATACAATAGCTTCCGATTCATTCTTCAACCTAAGTTGTACCCATTCTGCACCTAATGTGCATGCACTTTGAATATGTTGTAAGTGTTCTTCTGGGGTTTCTCCCTGTGATATATATTGTAATTTGCTTATCATTTTTTAGTAGTTGTGATATCCTAATAATGTTTTATTAGAGCTCAATATTGTTTCAACGTATCGCTTTCCTTTATAGCACGATTTTAATAGTGGATATTTCAACGCGATATAACTTGCTATTGCTGATGATAATACACATCCACTACCGTGCTTTTCGTAATACGAATTTCTTTTAGGTTTGAGTGCAAATCGTTTTCCTTCTTGGGTATATAATTCATCTACTCCTATCTTTTCTGTTTTATGTCCTCCTTTTAAAAACAGATTTGTTTTAGATTGTATATGAATTATAGTTTCTTCGATCGATTTATCTTGATACAAGTTTTGAATTTCTTGGTAATTAGGAGTAATCAAATAAATTTTCTTTAAAATTTCATCAAAGCTTTCTTCAAATGTTTTTTTAGAAGATTCTTCATGAAAATCAAATGCCGTACTAGATTTTAATACGGGATCTAACACAATTTTACATGAAGCATTTTTTGTTTTGATAACATTCAGAATCATATTTAAAACAGACCAATTTTCTACAATTCCGATTTTAACTACATCGATTTTAAAACGATCGAACAAAATATCTATCTGTTCTTTTATAATTTCTACTGGTGTCCAATAACATTTTGAAAAAGAAATATCGTTTTGAACTGTATTTGCAGTGCAAACAGACAGCCCGTAACATCGTAAAGCTTCAAATGTTTTTATATCTGCTGTTAATCCTGCTCCACTTGATGGATCGAATCCTGCAATTGTTAATATGTATGGTCGTTGTTTCATTATTTTCTTGTCATTACAAGTGAAACGATCGTCTACTTTGAAGAGATTACTTCATCGTTTCCTCCTCGTAATGACGTTTTATTTCTTTAAAACTTTCTATTGGATTTTCTGTATTCCAAACGCCTCCAAGAATTCCGATTCCTCCATATCCTAACTTAAATACTTCTGGAATGGTTGTTTTATTCACCCCTCCCATTCCTACAATTGTCTTATTAATTTCGTTAACATCAAAACCTCTTCCTTCGTATCCTTTTTTAGATATTGATGAAAAAACTGGGCTCAACAAATAATAATCAAAATTGATTTTACAGTCATTCAAAACTTCAGGTTCGTGAAAAGAACTACTTACCTTATAACCATCTGATTTATGATTTGCTACATAAGTTCCTAATTCATCTCCTAAATCGATTCTTGGTTGTTCTTGAATATGAATTCCTTTTAATCTAAACTCTACACATAATTCATGGTATTCATGAATCATAATTCTCTTGTAAAATTTATTTTCTATTTGTCTTAACAATTCTCTATAGCTATCAATTGTAAAAGATGGTTTTCTCAAATGCAACACTTCTAAACCATTTGTAAATAGTTGGTTTAAAAGCGCTGCTTCATTTGTTATTTCTTGTTCTGAAGTTAATACTATCAGCATATCTTGTTTTCAATGTTCAAATACCAGTAAACAGTTATCTCTTTTTTGATAACAGTGTACTGATCGTTATTTATTATTCTATAAATATACTTCTGATCCTTTTTCTTTAAATTCTTCTGATTTAGCCTTCATTCCTTCAGCAATTACATTTGCTTCTTCTAAATCTTTTTGAGCTGCATAATCTCTCACTTCTTGCGAAATCTTCATTGAACAGAATTTTGGTCCACACATAGAACAGAAATGCGCAATCTTAGCTCCTTCAGCAGGTAACGTTTCATCGTGATATTCTCTGGCTAACTCTGGATCTAAACTTAAATTAAACTGATCTTCCCAGCGGAACTCAAAACGTGCTTTACTTAATGCATCATCTCTGTGTTGTGCACCTGGATGTCCTTTTGCTAAATCTGCTGCATGCGCTGCTAATTTATACGTTACAACTCCAGTACGTACATCGTCTTTATTTGGCAATCCTAAATGTTCTTTTGGAGTTACATAACACAACATAGCTGTACCATACCATCCAATCATTGCTGCTCCAATTCCTGAAGTAATATGATCATATCCTGGAGCAATATCTGTTGTTAAAGGGCCTAATGTATAAAAAGGAGCTTCTCCACAAGCTTCTAATTGCTTATCCATATTCGCTTTAATCATATGCATTGGAACATGTCCTGGTCCTTCAATAAAACATTGCACTTCGTGTTTCCACGCAATCTTCGTTAATTCTCCTAAAGTTTCTAATTCTGCAAACTGCGCTTCATCATTCGCATCTGCAATACAACCTGGACGTAAACCATCTCCTAATGAGAAAGCGACATCGTACGCTTTCATAATTTCACAAATCTCTTCGAAATGTGTATATAAGAAACTTTCTTTATGATGGGCTAAACACCACTTTGCCATAATAGATCCTCCACGAGAAACAATTCCAGTTATACGTTTTGCTGTCATTGGAACATATGCTAAACGTACTCCTGCATGAATTGTAAAATAATCTACTCCTTGTTCTGCTTGTTCAATTAAAGTATCTCTAAATATTTCCCAAGTTAAATCTTCTGCTACTCCTTTTACTTTTTCAAGTGCTTGATAAATTGGGACGGTTCCTACTGGAACTGGAGAATTACGGATGATCCATTCTCTAGTTTCATGAATGTTTTTCCCGGTAGATAAATCCATAATATTATCTGCTCCCCAACGACATGCCCAAACAGCTTTTTCTACTTCTTCTTCAATAGAAGATGTTGTTGCAGAGTTTCCAATATTTGCATTAATCTTCACCAAGAAATTACGACCTAATATCATTGGTTCTGCTTCTGGGTGATTGATATTTGAAGGTAACACTGCACGCCCTCTTGCTATTTCATCTCTTACAAATTCAGGAGTAATTTTTTCTGGAATATTAGCACCAAAATCTTGTCCTAGGTGTTGCTTAGACAAACGTGTCATTTCATCTATACGCTGATTTTCACGAATTGCCACATATTCCATCTCTGGAGTAATCATTCCCTGTTTTGCATAATGTAACTGAGTTACATTCTTTCCTTTTTTAGCTCTATACGGTTTATTAAGATGATTAAATCTTAAATGATCTAAACGTTCATCATTTAAACGTTCGTTACAATATTCAGAACTAAATTTATCTAATTGTTCTACATTTCTTCTATCTAAAATCCATTGCTCACGAATACGTTCCAATCCATTATGAATGTTAATTTCTTTTTCTGGATCTGTATATGGTCCTGATGTATCGTACACTGTCACAGATTCATTAGGTGTGCGTTTTTTAGTCATTGAATCTACTGTATCATTCAATGTTATTTCACGCATAGCAACTTCTATCTGCGGATGTAATTTCCCTTTTACATAAATCTTATTAGAGTTTGGAAAAGGTTTTCTTGTTATACCATTTTGCTTTGGAGCTGTATCTTTTTTCTTCATTATTATATGTTATCTTGTTAGTTAATTATCCTCCTTGAGTTGATCTAATGATTAATACATTATCATTATTTGATAGCTTAAAACTTTCCCAATCTGTTTTTTTTACTATATCGTTATTAATAGCAATAGCAATACCGTTTGATTGAATTTTTAATTCATCAAGTAATTGGTTAATATTAGTTTCTTTTGAAAAAGTTTTGGTTGTGTCGTTTACTTTAATTGTTATCATAAAAACATATTCAGTAAACTTTAGAAGAAAAATAGTATACCTGTATAATTACAGATATATATGGTATTAAGATTACTTTTCCCTACGTTGGTCTTAACCAAATCAGGTTCTAAGGATATTTCTCAAACTAGTTTAACTAGCTACTCCTAAAGTTTATGTGACAAATATAAGAGAATATTTTTCAATTATTCCTTATTGAAAAACATTCTTGATTTAATTCTATACACTTATGCTTTTTTTAAACACTCTCATTACACTCATTTAATTCTCAACCAATTAATAAAGTAACTTTATAAGTACCAACAATCTAAATATTCCTAAGATAATGGACTATATTAAACTAAACTTTATCAATAGATCTAATGACACTAATAATAGCCAAGTTGTTATTTTTCAAAAGAACGTAGCGCAAAATTTTGATGAGATTCCTATTGCTTGGACAGTTATCAAAAATTGTGGTAGACTTGATAATCATCCTTTTAATTTTCCATTAAGTTTTCATGTATCTGCAAGTGATTCTTATGGAAATTACACTCCTCAATTTCAAGCTTTCAATGGACAAGCTTTTGAAATGATCAAGGACATGTCTGGTGATGTTTTACAATTATCTTCAACTCCGGCAGTAAGTGCAAATGAAGTAGAAGTTCGAAATAATTTAACTAATGGTGCTATTGACGCTAATTGCTATAAAGATGGAAAATTATTAGCTAAAAAAACAGGGGTAGCTCCTGGACAAAAAGCTTCTTTTGAGTTTCTTTCTAGGATTTATATCGGTGTTGTTTCGCAAATTGAAGAAGGAGAAATGATGAATTCTGCTATCATTTCTCAAATAACTACTTCAATCAACTTATCTGGAATTACAAGTGCAGATATTGTCATGACTGGGGGCGGACCAGGGAAAAACGCTACACCTTTCCTTTTTACATTAGAAAACATTAATAAATAATGCTTTTTTCAATTCATTCATCTTAAAAATAAACAATGAATAATATAGATAACAAAATTTGGTATTCTGGTAATTGGAGACAGAAAAATAATGATACAATTCCCTATAATGGTATTAAAATCAAAGCCACTCCTCATTATAATAACTCAAATGAGTTAGATTCAGTTACTGCTATTGTAATCGACTTTACAAAAGTACCTGATGGAGTTTCTAGTACTGTACAACTTAGTACAACTGGAACTTGGTATGACATTTCTATTCCTATGGATGATAGTACCGAGCCTCCACAACCAAATAATGATTTTACTGTAATAGGTATAGACTCAGCTGATGATTTAGGAAAATTACAGTTATACTTGACTACTACAGGTGTTTATCTACGCGTTCAATTCCAATATGGTCTAAAACATGCAAGACATCAGGAATTAGGATTCATTTTACAATTTGATGTATCTTTAGAAAGATAGGAACACTTAAAAAATATTATAGCATACATAATTTTACATGGGGGCGGAGGTATTGAAGTTTAATTAGAAATTAACCTTAAACCATACATCATGTCAAATCAAACTTTATCAAAACAGACATTAGTAGGCGGCTGGACCACTTACGAATCTTTAACTATAGTAGATAGAAAAGTTTTTAACGAAGCTACTAAAAATGGGAAAATTTTAGGTGTAAATTATACTCCTGAAAAAGTTGCTACACAAGTTGTAGCAGGGATGAATTACAGATTCAAATGTGATGCATCCTTATCTCCTTCAGAAGTTATATGGCAAGCTATTATTGTAATTTACCAGCCATTGGATGGAAAAGCTCATATTGTTTCTATTACTAGATTATAAGTGTAACTAACAAGTTCTCTTTAAACAGAACTTTCATTTTTTTTCTAAAGTTATCTTCTAAAGAAGAGTATTTCATCTTTGAAGCCATCTAGACTTTTTATAAAAACAGAAAGGTTATCTAAATATTTAGATAACCTCTTCTCTTATTTACAGTATTTATTTTTTAAATACTTTCTATTTTTTTAGTTACTTCGTCTAAGATATCAAATGCTGTTTCTGCCATTTTATTTCCTTTAAAATCTAATAAAGGGTTTACTTCTACAAACTCTAAGCAAGCTACTTTGTTACTATCAAGAAGACGGCTAATAATTGCTACAATTTCTTTATCATCAAAACCTTTAGGAACTGGTGTACCTGTACCATAAGAGATCATATCACAGTCCATTGCATCTACATCAAATGAAACATAAATAATATCACAATTTTTGAGTTTTTGAAGTGCCTCATCAACACATACTTCTAAACCTCTATAACGTACTTCTGCTACTTTATAATTTTTGATACCATATTTTTCCATTTGTTTATCTTCTGGCTCCTCTGTATCTCGAACTCCAAAGAAAATAATATCTTCTGGCAATACCTTCTGACCTGGAACTGCTATATTCTTCATACGTTCCCAGTATTCAGTAGTTTCACGGTCTACTTCATTAACTTGACAATCTAAATTGTCATCATTAATGGCTGCACCTAATGGCATTCCGTGTGTATTTCCCGAAGGAGATGTATATGGTGTATGTAAATCTCCATGTGCATCGATCCAAACTACTCCTACTCTTTTTGTTGGAAAAGCTCCTTTTACTCCGCTTATAGTTCCTAATGCCGAAGAATGATCTCCAGATAATACAATAGGAAATCTTCCTTCTTGTAAATTTACTTTTACGTGATTACTTAATCTTTTACATTGATTAAAAACACTTTCTATTTGCTTTCCAAAAGAGTTTTTTACTTTATTATAAATAGATTCATTTTCAGTAATTACATCCTCAAACTCATACCTATTAAAATAATCGTTTTCTTTATTAATTGCAGCAATTTCGATAGCATCGATCCCCATGTCTGATCCACGAGTTCCTGCTCCAATATCTGATCTATTTTTAATTAGTTTTATTTGTTTCATATCTGGCTGAATTTAATCAGTAATAAAATATGTAATAAATTCAAAAAAAATGTCATCCTGAAAGAAAATCAGAATGACATTATATCATTTAAAAGAGTTTTATCTCTTATTTATCTTTACGAAAGGACGGTAGTTCTCACCTATATAAACTTGACGAGGTCTTCCGATTGGTTCTTTACGCAAACGCATTTCTCTCCATTGTGCAATCCAACCTGGTAAACGCCCTAAAGCAAACATTACGGTAAACATCTCTACTGGAATACCTAATGCTCTATAAATAATTCCTGAATAGAAATCTACATTTGGATATAATTTACGCTTTACGAAATATTCGTCGTTTAACGCTTCTTGCTCTAATCCTTTTGCTATTTCTAAAATTGGATCGTCGATTCCTAAATCATCTAAAACTTCGTCTGCTGCTGCTTTAATAATTCTCGCTCTTGGATCAAAGTTTTTATAAACTCTATGTCCGAATCCCATTAAACGGAATGGATCATCCTTATCTTTAGCTTTAGCCATGTATTTTTTAGTATCTCCTCCATCTTCCTTAATTGCTTCTAACATTTCTAATACTGCTTGATTTGCTCCACCATGTAATGGTCCCCATAATGCAGAAATTCCAGCAGATAATGAAACAAATAATCCGGCATGAGAAGATCCTACTATTCTTACTGTAGATGTAGAACAGTTTTGCTCATGATCTGCATGTAAGATTAATAATTTATTTAAAGCTTCTTTTACAATTGGGTTAATCTCATAATCTTCGTTAGGCTTTTCAAACATCATTGTCATAACGTTTTCAACATAACTTAATTTACGAGAACCATAGTTTAATGGTAATCCTTTTAATTTACGCATTGACCATGCAACTAATACTGGGAATTTTCCCATTATTTTTACAATTGCATTATACATTTCATCTTCAGACTCTATATTTACAGATGAAGGGTTAAATGCTGTTAATGCTGATGTTAATGAAGATAAAACTCCCATTGGATGTGCATTCTTTGGAAATGCATCAATAATTTTCTTTATATCATCGTCTACAATTGCATTATCTAAAATATCATTGTAAAATTTATCTAGTTGATCTTGCGTTGGTAATTCTCCAAAAATTAATAAGTAAGAAACTTCTAAAAAGCTTGCTTTTTCAGCTAGTTCTTCAATAGCATAGCCTCGGTAACGTAATACTCCTTCTTCTCCATTTAAGAAAGTAATTCCACTTTGACAAGAACCTGTATTTTTGTAACCTGGATCAATCGTAATTACTCCACCAGTAGCACCTCTTAAAGTTTTCACATCTATTGCTACTTCCTTTTCTGTACCTTGTACTAGCGGAAATTCATACGTATTTTCTCCTATTTGTAACTTTGCTATATCTGACATTTTTTATTTAAATTTTTTTATAGTTTAAATCTGCACGAAGATACCATTTTTTGAAGTATATAAAAAATCTTGGTATGTTGTTTTTGAATATCAAAAAATTATATATGAATAATTATAACTTATATAGAATCCTCCTTTTTCTATGGTTAAAAACATGTGTTTATCCCTAGATTAGAAATAAAAAAACTCGTAGTAATTACTACGAGTTTTTTTATTTCTAATAAGCTTATTTACTTATTTTATTTTAAAAGCATTTTGTTGTGGATAATATCCTACATCTTCTAACTCTTCTTCAATACGTAATAATTGGTTGTATTTAGCCATACGATCTGACCTTGAAGCAGAACCTGTTTTAATTTGCCCTGTATTTAATGCAACTGCTAAATCTGCAATTGTATTATCTTCAGTTTCCCCTGAACGGTGACTCATAACTGAAGTATATCCTGCATTATGTGCCATATTCACAGCTGCAATTGTTTCTGTTAATGTACCAATTTGGTTTACTTTAATTAAAATAGAATTAGCAATACCATTTTCAATACCTCTAGAAAGACGCTCTACATTTGTTACAAATAAATCATCTCCTACTAACTGTACTTTATCTCCTACAATTTCTGTTAAGTATTTCCATCCTTCCCAGTCATTTTCATCCATTCCATCTTCTATAGAAATAATTGGATACTTTTCAGCTAATTCTGCTAAGTAATCTGCTTGTTCTTTACTTGTACGAACTTTTCCTGTTTCTCCTTCAAACTTCGTATAATCATACTTACCGTCTACATAGAACTCTGCAGCAGCACAGTCTAAAGCAATCATTACTTCATCTCCGTAAGAATATCCAGCATTTTTAACAGCTAATGCAATTGTATCTAAAGCATCTTCTGTACCTTCTAAAGTTGGCGCAAAACCTCCTTCATCTCCAACGGCTGTAGATAAATTTCTATCATGAAGTACCTTTTTAAGATTGTGGAAAATCTCAGATCCCATTTGCATTGCATGCGTAAAGTTTTTTGCTTTAACAGGCATTACCATAAATTCTTGGAAAGCAATAGGTGCATCTGAATGAGAACCTCCATTAATAATATTCATCATTGGAACTGGTAATGTGTTTGCACTTACTCCTCCAACATATCTATATAATGGCATTCCTAATTCGTTTGCTGCTGCTTTTGCAACTGCTAATGAAACTCCTAAAATTGCATTTGCTCCTAAGTTTGATTTGTTAGGTGTTCCATCTAATTCAATCATCATTTGATCGATTAGGTTTTGTTCAAAAACAGAAGTTCCTAACAATTCTTGAGCTATAATTGAGTTTACGTTTTCTACTGCTTTCGCAACTCCTTTTCCCATATAAGCATCACCACCATCTCGTAATTCAACTGCTTCATGCTCTCCTGTAGAAGCTCCTGAAGGCACAGCTGCTCTACCTAATACTCCATTTTCTGTAGTTACATCTACTTCAACAGTTGGGTTCCCTCTCGAATCAAAAATTTGACGTGCATGAATGTTGATAATAATACTCATTTCTTGTATGTTTTTTTGTTATTTGTTAGTAGCTAATTTACAAAGGCTACCTTATAAAAAATTATTTTTTAATTATTTTCTACGAAATCGTTTTCAGTTTTCTCTTAACTTTTAACGGCTTTTATATTCTCTATAAACTGATCAAATAAA
The DNA here is from genome assembly GCF_964511145.1 of Tenacibaculum amylolyticum. Lineage (NCBI taxonomy): Bacteria > Pseudomonadati > Bacteroidota > Flavobacteriia > Flavobacteriales > Flavobacteriaceae > Tenacibaculum > Tenacibaculum amylolyticum. The sequence continues at coordinate 56,726 of NZ_CAZEFZ010000010.1, read as the reverse complement.
TATTCTGAGTCGTGAGGTCCAGGACTTGCTTCTGGGTGATATTGTACTGAAAATACGTTTTTACTTTTCATCTTGATTCCAGCTACGGTATCGTCATTTAAATGTAAATGTGTAATTTCTACATCTGGATGTGCTTCAGTTTCTTCTCTATTAATTGCAAATCCATGATTTTGAGAAGTAATCTCTCCTTTTCCTGTCTCAAGGTTTTTTACTGGATGATTAATTCCTCTATGTCCATTATGCATTTTATACGTTGATATACCATTTGCTAATGCAATTACTTGGTGTCCTAAACAAATTCCAAATAATGGTAAATCTTTTGCTATTACTTCTTTTGCTAATGCTTGCGCTTCGGTTAACGGTTCTGGATCACCAGGTCCATTTGAGATGAAATAACCATCAGGATTCCAAGCTGCTAATTCGTTGAACTTTGCATTGTATGGGTACACTTTAATATAAGCATCTCTCTTTGCTAAATTTCTTAAGATATTCTTTTTAATCCCGATGTCTAATGCAGCAATTTTATAGGTTGCGTTTTCATTACCTACAAAATATGGCTCTTTTGTAGACACTTTAGATGCTAATTCTAGACCTTCCATGTTTGGTGTATTAGCCAACTGTTCCTTTAAAGCATCTATATTTTCAACATCTGTAGAAATAATTGCATTCATAGCTCCATTATCTCTAATATATGAAACTAAAGCACGTGTATCTACATCTGAAATTGCAACTAGATTGTGTTTTTCAAACCAATCTTTTAAGTTTCCATCTGAATCTATTCTTGAATGTTCAAAACTAAAATTTCTACAAATTAACCCTGAAATTTTTATTCCTTCAGATTCTACTTCTTCGTTATTTACACCATAGTTACCAATATGTGCATTGGTAGTTACCATTAACTGACCAAAATACGACGGATCTGTAAAAATTTCTTGATAACCTGTCATACCAGTATTGAAGCATATTTCTCCAGTTACGGTACCTTCAATCCCTATAGACTTCCCATAAAAAATTGTTCCATCTGCCAGTAACACTAGGGCCTTTTTTCTTGTTGTATATTTCATCTGTTGTATATGTATGGACTTGAAAAGTTTGTCAAAAATAGTTTAAAAAAAAAGGATAAACGAAATTGTTTATCCTTTTTGTAATTTATAGAACTGTCATTTATTCTTCTTCTTGTGAAGTTTCAACATCAGCTACAGGTGCTGCTTCTTTCTTAGCTCCACCTCTACGGCTACGACGAGTATTCTTCTTAGCCTTCTTACCATTAGGGTTATATAATTCGTTGTAATCAACTAATTCAACCATTGCCATTGGTGCGTTATCACCTTGACGATTTCCTAACTTGATGATACGAACATATCCTCCTGGTCTGTCTGCAACTTTTACAGAAATTTCTTTGAATAATTCTGTAACTGCATATTTGTTACGTAAGTAACTAAATACAACACGACGGTTGTGCATGTTTTGCTCTGCAGTTGCATTGTTATCAGCTTTAGCTTTTGTAATTAATGGCTCTACATACTTACGTAAAGCTTTCGCTTTAGCTTCTGTAGTATTAATTCGCTTGTGCTCGATTAAAGAACAAGCCATATTCGCTAACATAGATTTTCTATGTGCTGTTTTTCTACCTAAATGGTTTACTTTTTTACCGTGTCTCATGACCTTTTAGTTTTAAGACTATCATCTTGCTCTACCCACTCTTGAGGAGCAAATTATGATACCCTCGTTAAATATTAATCTCTATCTAATTTGTATTTCGATAAATCCATTCCGAAACTTAATCCTTTATTGTTCACTAACTCTTCTAATTCTGTTAATGATTTTTTACCAAAGTTTCTGAACTTCATTAAATCTCCTTTGTTAAATGACACTAAGTCTCCTAACGTATCTACTTCTGCAGCTTTTAAACAATTTAAAGCACGAACAGATAAATCCATATCTACTAATTTCGTCTTTAATAACTGACGCATGTGAAGTGATTCTTCATCATACGATTCAGTTTGTGCAATTTCATCTGCCTCTAATGTAATTCTCTCATCTGAGAATAACATAAAGTGGTGGATTAAAATCTTAGCTGCTTCCGTTAAAGCATCTTTAGGATTAATTGAACCATCTGTATCGATATCAAATACTAATTTTTCGTAATCAGTCTTTTGCTCAACACGGAAGTTTTCTACAGCATACTTTACATTTTTAATTGGTGTAAAGATAGAATCTGTAAAAATTGTTCCTAATGGTGCTCCTGATTTTTTGTTTTCTTCAGCAGGTACAAATCCTCTACCTTTTTCTATGGTAATTTCTGCATTAATCTTTACAGATTTATCCATATTACAGATTACTAAATCTGGATTTAATACTTGGAAACCTGAAATAAATTTCTGTAAGTCTCCAGCAGTTAACTGCTCTTGACCAGATATTGCGATCGTTACAGTTTCTCTATCTGACTCTTCGATTTGCTTTTTGAAACGAACTTGCTTTAAGTTTAAGATCATTTCAGTTACATCTTCTACTACTCCAGTAATTGTTGAAAATTCGTGCTCAACACCGTCGATTCTTAAAGATGTAATTGCGAAACCTTCTAAAGAAGATAATAAAACTCTACGTAACGCATTACCAATAGTTAAACCAAAACCTGGTTCTAATGGTCTGAATTCAAATCTACCTGAAAAATCAGTAGATTCGATCATGATTACTTTATCTGGTTTTTGAAAATTTAAAATCGCCATTATTTTTTTCTTCGTTTTAATTGTTATTTGGTTGCGCGGTTTATAAGTTTGAAGAAATACGAATAAACCCTTTGGCCAAATACCAATGTGATTATGATTATTTTATTATTTAGAGTACAATTCTACGATTAATTGCTCTTTGATGTTTTCTGGAATTTGTAATCTTTCTGGAGCTTTAACAAATGTTCCAGACTTTTGATCAGCATTCCAGCTTAACCATTCGTATACATTACTATTAGAAGCTAATGCGTTTTCGATAGCCTCTAATGATTTAGATTTCTCTCTTACTGCAACAACATCTCCAGCTTTTAATCTGTATGATGGAATGTTAACGATCTCACCATTAACAGTGATGTGACGGTGCGATACTAATTGACGAGCTCCTCTACGTGAGTTAGATAATCCAAAACGGTATACAGTGTTATCTAAACGAGACTCACATAATTGTAATAATACTTCACCAGTAATTCCTCCTGATGCTTGAGCCTTTTTAAATAAGTTACGGAATTGACGCTCTAAGATACCATATGTATACTTAGCTTTTTGCTTTTCCATTAACTGTACTGCATATTCAGATTTCTTTCCTCTTCTCTTTCCAACACCATGTTGTCCTGGAGGGTAGTTTCTTTTTTCGAAGTTCTTATCGTCTCCGAAAATTGCCTCGCCAAATTTACGAGCAATCTTAGTTTTTGGTCCTGTATATCTTGCCATTTCTAAAAAATTTAAGCAGGGATTGTGAATTAAGGCTTACTCCTTCGACAATCATGAATCCTGCTTGTGTTAAAATATTATAATTATACTCTTCTTCTTTTTGGAGGTCTACAACCATTGTGTGGAATTGGTGTAACGTCAATGATTTCTGTTACTTCGATTCCTGAGTTATGGATTGATCTGATTGCAGATTCTCTACCATTTCCTGGTCCTTTTACATAAACTTTTACTTTACGTAAACCAGCTTCTTTAGCTACGCTAGCACAGTTTTCAGCTGCTAATTGAGCTGCATAAGGAGTGTTCTTTTTAGAACCTCTGAAGCCCATTTTACCTGCAGAAGACCATGAAATTACATCTCCTTTTTTGTTTGTTAAAGAGATGATGATGTTATTGAACGATGCTGTGATGTGCGCCTCTCCTGTAGACTCAATTACAACTTTACGCTTTTTTGTTACTTTAGATTTTGCCATGATTCTTTACTATTAGTAAAAATAATCTCAACGATTATTTTTTCTTGTTAGCTACAGTTTTTCTCTTACCTTTTCTAGTACGAGAGTTATTTTTAGTTCTTTGTCCTCTTAAAGGTAATCCAAGTCTGTGACGGATTCCTCTTTGACAACCGATGTCCATTAAACGTTTGATGTTTAATTGAACTTCTGAACGTAATTCACCCTCTATAGTGTACTTACCAACTTGCTCACGAATTGCTGCAATTTGATCATCGTTCCAATCTTGAACTTTAATGTTCTCGTCAACTTTTGCTTCTGCTAAAATTTCTTTAGCTCTGCTTTTTCCGATACCAAAGATATATGTTAAAGAGATAAGACCTCTTTTGTTCTTTGGAATATCAATACCTGCGATTCTTGCCATATTGTTATAGTTTTTAGCTGTTAGTTTTTAGTTGTTAGAATCCTAAACATTTCTATTTCAAGCAGATTCATCTAACTACTAATTACTAATAACTCAATTTCTTTATTATCCTTGTCTTTGTTTAAATCTAGGATTCTTTTTATTAATTACATATAATCTGCCCTTTCTGCGTACAATTTTACAGTCGGCACTTCTCTTCTTTAATGATGCTCTTACTTTCATCAGTGTGTGTTTTTAATATCTGTAAGTAATTCTTGCCTTAGTTAAATCATAAGGACTCATTTCTAACTTTACCTTATCTCCTGGTAAAAGTTTGATATAGTGCATACGCATTTTACCTGAAATGTGTGCCGTAACAATATGTCCATTTTCTAATTCTACACGAAACATTGCATTAGATAATGCTTCCGTTATTGTTCCATCTTGTTGAATTGCTGGTTGCTTAGCCATATTATTTTAATGATTTTCTATTAGTGTTACCTGTTTTCATTAAACCGTCGTAACGACTGTTTAATAAATACGAATTAATTTGTTGAATTGTGTCGATAGCAACTCCTACCATAATGATTAAGGATGTACCTCCGTAGAATAATGCCCAGTTTTGAGTTACTCCAAACTGTACAATTATAGCAGGCAAAATAGATAATGCTGCTAAGAATAAAGACCCTGGGAATGTAATTCTAGATAGAACTGAATCTAAATAGTTTGCTGTTTCTTCACCTGGTTTGTAACCTGGAACGAAACCATTACTTCTTTTTAAGTCTTCGGCCATTTTATTCGTTGGAATTGTAATTGCTGTGTAGAAATAACTAAAGATAATTATTAATAAAGCAAAAATTACGTTATACCATAATCCGTTGATATCTGTTAAACTCACTAATGCAGGGTATTTTTGACCTAACGTAATAGGTAAAAACATAATTGCTTGTGCAAAGATAATTGGCATCACACCTGCTGCGTTTAACTTTAAAGGAATGTACTGTCTAGCACCTTCAACATCTTTAATGTTTGCAATAGCTGTTCTTCTAGCATACTGAACCGCTACTTTACGAACAGCAGTTACTAGTAACACAGTTAATAATATTACAACAAACCACACTAGAACTTCAATTAATATCATCATGATACCTCCACCACCTGCATTGGTAGTTTTAGAAATAAATTCTTGTAGGAATGCTGCTGGGAAGTTGGCGATAATACCTACTGTAATTAATAAAGAGATTCCATTACCAACACCTTTGTCTGTAATACGCTCTCCTAACCACATTGCAAAAATTGTTCCTGCAGTAAGTAATATCATAGATGAAACCCAAAAGGTTAACCCACCAACTAAGAAAGCTGACTCTGGCAAACCGAATTGCGTTTTAATTGCTGTAATATACGTTGGTCCTTGCACTAAGGTAATTGCAATTGTTAACCAACGTGTAATTTGCGTAATTTTCTTACGTCCACTCTCTCCATCTTTTTGTAATTTTTGTAAGTAAGGAACCGCAATTCCCATTAATTGAACTACAATAGATGCAGAAATGTAAGGCATTATACCGAGTGCCATTACGGATGCTCTGGCAAATGCCCCACCTGTAAATGCATTTAAAATTCCTAAAAGACCACCGTCTGTACTATCTTTTAGTGCTGCCAACTGTGTTGGGTCTATTCCCGGTAAGGGAACAGCAGCCATGAAACGATATACAGCGATTAAACCAATTGTTAAAAGTAATTTTTCTTTTAACTCTTCAATTTTCCAAATGTCTTTTAAAGTATTTATAAAATTCATCATTTACAGTTCTTATAATGTTACTGCCTCACCTCCAGCTGCTTCGATAGCTGCTTTAGCTGATGCTGTAAATTTGTGTACAGTTATATTTAATTTAGCTTTTAATTCTCCGCGACCTAATATTTTAACTAAGTCATTTTTACGTGCTAATCTGTTTTCTACTAAAACGTCCATAGTAACTGTATCAGAAATTCTACCGTTATCTACTAACTCTTGTAATCTATCTAAATTAACACCTACGTATTCTTTACGGTTTATGTTTGTGAAACCGAACTTAGGCACACGTCTTTGAAGTGGCATTTGTCCTCCTTCAAATCCTATTTTACGAGAGTATCCTGAACGAGATTTAGCTCCTTTATGTCCTCTTGTAGAGGTACCTCCACGACCAGAACCTTCTCCACGAGCGATACGCTTATCGCTTTTAGTAGACCCTGCCGCTGGTTTTAAGTTATGTAAACCCATTTTTTATTATCTTCTTATTTAATTTCTTCTACAGAAACTAAGTGTTGAACTTTATTTACCATTCCCAAAATTGTAGCTGTTGCATCGTGTTCTACAGTTTGGTTCATTTTACGTAATCCTAAGGCCTCTAATGTTCTTTTTTGATTTTTAAGGCGACCTATTTGACTTTTTACTTGTGTAACTCTAATTTTACTCATCGTCCTAAAATTTATCCGTTAAAAACTTTCTCTAAAGAAATACCTCTTTGTCTTGCAACTGTTGCTGCACTACGTAATTGTAATAACGCATCGAAAGTTGCTTTTACAACATTGTGAGGGTTAGATGATCCTTGAGATTTTGATAATACATCATGTACTCCTACAGACTCTAATACGGCACGTACTGCACCACCTGCAATAACTCCGGTACCGTGAGAAGCTGGCTTAATAAATACTTTAGCTCCTCCGAATTTACCTTTTTGCTCGTGTGGTAATGTTCCGTCTAAAAGTGGGATACGTACTAAGTTCTTCTTTGCATCTTCAACTGCTTTTGCAATTGCAGATGATACATCTTTAGATTTTCCTAATCCGTGTCCTACAACTCCTTTACCATCTCCAACAACAACGATAGCAGAGAATCCAAATGCTCTACCTCCCTTTGTTACTTTGGTAACACGTTGCACACCAACTAATCTATCTACAAGCTCTAATCCGCTTGGTTTTACTCTTTCTACGTTTTTATATCCTAACATAATATAATTTCTTAAAATTTTAAACCAGCTTCTCTTGCAGCTTCTGCTAATACTTTAACACGTCCGTGGTATAAGTATCCATTTCTATCAAAAGCAACAGTTTCAATTCCAGCTTTCACAGCTTTCTCTGCGATTGCTTTTCCTACTGCTGCAGCAGTTTCTGCTTTAGAACCAGATGCAATTTCTTTATCTCTCGATGAAGCAGATGCTAACGTTACACCTTCTACATCATTTATTATTTGAGCATAGATTTCTTTATTACTTCTAAAAACTGATAACCTAGGTTTTTCAGTTGTACCAGAAACAACTTTTCTAATTCTATACTTTATACGTTGTCTTCTTTCAAGTTTTGATAATGCCATAACACTAATTATTATGCAGATTTACCTGCTTTTCTTCTAATTACTTCACCAACAAACTTAACTCCTTTACCTTTATATGGTTCTGGCTTACGGAAAGAACGAATCTTTGCTGCAACCTGCCCCACTAACTGCTTATCATAAGAAGTTAATTTTACGATTGGATTTTTACCTTTTTCAGATACTGTCTCAACCTTAATTTCTGGTGCTAACTCTAAAACAATGTTATGAGAAAATCCTAAAGCTAAATCTAACTTTTGTCCTTGGTTAGACGCTCTATAACCTACTCCAACTAACTCTAATTCTTTAGTGTAACCTTTGCTAACACCTTCAACCATGTTACTGATTAAAGCACGATATAAACCATGTGCAGCTTTGTGTTCTTTACTATCTGATGGTCTTTCTAATGTTAATGTACCATCTTCGATCTTTACAGTAATATCAGAAGTTAACTTTTGAGTTAATTCTCCTAATTTACCTTTTACTGTTACCACGTTATCGTTTACTTTTACTTCAACACCTTGTGGCAATGTGATTGGGCTTTTACCTATTCTACTCATCTTACAAAATGTTTTTTTAGTAAACGTAACATAATACCTCTCCACCAACATTCTCTTGACGAGCTTTTTTGTTGGTCATTACACCTTTTGAAGTTGATACAATTGCAATACCAAGTCCATTTAAAACTCTTGGCATTTCTTTTGCACCTACGTACTTACGTAAACCTGGTGTAGATACTCTTTGAATTTTTCGGATAACCGGTTCTTTTGTTAAGCGATCATACTTTAAAGCTATTTTAATAGTTCCTTGAACTTTATCGTCATTGAACTGGTAGCTTAAAATGTATCCTTGATCAAACAAAATCTTAGTCATCTCCTTCTTCAACTTTGAAGCTGGAACTTCAACAACTCTGTGTCCTGCCATAATAGCGTTTCTAACACGAGTAAGAAAATCCGCGATTGGATCTGTATACATACTAAATTAATTGCGGTTTTGGTTTTTAGTAATTTCTGTAGTTCCTACGATTATTCGTAATTACTAAACCTGAAACCAGTTAATACTATTTTTTTTGTTTTTAACTGCAAATTAGTTTTTGTTATTCACTTAAATATGCATTCCTGCACAGCGTTCACAACAAAGCATAATTCACCCTGTAAAAACAGTGTGCAAATATACACAAACTTTTCGAAAAAAAAAGGCTTTTATGAATTATCAGTTTGACTATTAATTTATTGCTTATTTCCATCCTTTTTTAAGGCGAAAGAAAACTTTGTCAAAATCGTTTCAAAAAAGGATTATTTTTAATTTTTATTACTGATTATTTTAAATATTTCTACATTATATTTTCCTATTACACCTAGAAATAAAAAGAGTTAAAAAGAAAAAATAAAAAGCTATAAATCAAAACAATGAATAGTAACAACTTTCCATCTTAATCGTATAAAATATAGAAATCGTATTAAGAAAGCTCTTCCATATAGAAACATCTTAAATAAAAAGACAGGCAATTTTTCAATTGCCTGTCTTTTTTATGTGCTAGTAAATCTATTAACCTATTTTGATAGTCATTTTGATTAAACTATCAAGGCGTAATTATTTATTGTGATATATATACAGCTAATGTACCATCGCAAGACTGATAAGCTTCATAATACGTTTCCCAACACTCAGGTCCATCAGGTTCAACAATACGTGTTTCTCTATCATCAAAATCACTAATTGTAGGATTTGGTAAAAAGCCACTATCAAAATTATCGTCACATATATATCTAGATCTTCTATGATATTTAGTAACACAATTATATGTCTTAGTTCTAATTTTGTCTGCTCTCTCTTGAGTTGTACCAGTAACATAAAAAGCCTTTTCAACTTCTTCTTTTGTTTTTTGTTTTAGTAAATCAACACTTGGTGTTTTTAATCCTACTACAAAACCTAAAAACTTTTCATAAGGCGTATTTCTATCATATACTCTTCTTCCTATTTCATTATTATGATAGTCCATATACATTGCATCTTTTTCATTATTACCACACTCTTCCCAAGCATCTGTAACCGTTTTAGCATAACTTAACTTAGGAGCTTTAGAAGATACTGTATAATAATACCTACATAAAAGAGCGCTCCATAAAATATGTCTGTAAGCATCGTGTTTTGTATCTGCCGAAGCTAAACTAGGATATTCAGCTGCAGCAATATTCTTAGCTTGACCAGCTTGATAGAATGCAGCAAGTGCCATAGCTCTAGAACCAAATGACCCTCCATAACTTCTAAAAACTCCTTTATTATCTATGCAATCTACTTGAGCACTTCCGTAATCATTTTTAGTAATTTTTGAAGACTCACGTGCTTGATCCGACAATTTCTTATAAACTAAATAGTCTAAACTTTGATGATAATATTCTTCAATTACATTTATATTCTTTTGAATGTCTTCATCTGATAATGTTGGAAAGTCTTTTCTTAAAAGCTCTACTTTTTCTGTTACATTGTCTCCTTCTTTGATGTAAGGAAATTTGGCTAACTCTTCTTCTACTGCTTTTGCTATTTGATCTAAGCTAAAATCTTCCAAATTAATTGTTTTAGCACTTTCTTTTCGAGCTAAGGTTTTATTATCACTATCTATAATTGGTGCATTTAACCTATTATTTACAAGAATTCCTTTATAAGTATTTAAATTCTCATGAGCGATATTAGATTCATTAAGGACTTCGTTATCGTTTCCTGTACAATTTACCAATAAGGCAATAAAAAAAGCAGAGATAATATAATTTATCTTCTTCATAATATATAAAATTTAGATTGATTCAACAATTTTTCACGCTAAGCAACGACATAGGCTTTGAGAAGTTTTCATGCAATTTTAAACGTGACAATTTTATCACGAATATAATAAAAAAGGCGAACAATTTTTCAATTGTCCGCCTTTTTATATTTATAAAGCTAGTTTCTACCAGCTTGCTTTCTTTACTCCAGGAATTAATCCTTGGTTTGCCATTTCACGGAAAGTAACACGTGAAATTCCAAACTGACGCATGTATCCTTTTGGACGACCAGTTAGCTTACAACGATTGTGCATTCTAATTGGTGAAGCGTTTTTTGGTAACTTTTGTAATGCTTCATAGTCTCCAGCTTCTTTTAAAGCTTTTCTCTTTTCAGCATATTTAGCAACCGTTTTAGCTCTTTTACGCTCACGCGCTTTCATTGATTCTTTAGCCATGTTGTTAATTCTTTTTAAATGGTAAACCTAATTCTCCTAATAATGACTTCGCTTCTTTATCAGTACCAGCAGATGTTACAAATGTAATATCCATACCACTGATTTTCTTTACTTGGTCAATATTAATTTCTGGGTAGATGATTTGTTCAGTAATTCCTAAGTTGTAATTACCTCTACCATCGAAACCATTTGCTTTAATTCCACCGAAATCTCTTACACGTGGTAAAGAAGCTGTAATTAAACGATCTAAAAATTCGTACATGATATCTCCTCTTAACGTAACTTTAGCTCCAATTGGCATTCCTTTACGTAATTTGAAGTTTGCAACGTCTTTCTTAGATACAGTTGAAACTGCTTTTTGACCTGTGATTGCAGTTAATTCATCAACTGCATATTCGATTAATTTTTTATCAGCAATTGCAGCACCTACACCTTTACTTACAACAATCTTTTGTAATTTAGGTACTTGCATTACGTTCTTATATCCGAACTCATCAGTTAGAGCTTTAATAACTCTACTTTTGTACTCTTCTTTTAATCTTGGTACGTAACTCATAGTTATATTGCTTTATCTGATTTTTTTGAAAATCTTACTTTCTTATCACCTTCTACTCTATAACCTACTCTTACTGCTTCACCGTTTTCTACTAAAGCAACGTTAGAAATATGTAATGGTGCTTCTTGCTTTACGATACCTCCTTGTGGATTTGCAGCGCTAGGTTTTGTATGCTTAGATACCATATTTACACCTTCTACTACTACTCTATCCTTATCTTTAAGAATACGTAAAACCTTTCCTTCAGATCCTTTGTGATCTCCTGCGATAACTTTAACAGTATCTCCTGATTTAATTTTAAATTTCTTCATCTTAAAATCTGATTTTATAACACCTCTGGTGCTAATGATACTATTTTCATAAATTGTTTCTCACGTAATTCACGAGCCACTGGACCGAATACACGTGTTCCTCTCATTTCCTCTGTAGGATTTAAAAGTACACAAGCATTATCATCAAATCTAATATATGATCCGTCTTTACGTCTAATTTCTTTCTTAGTACGAACAACAACTGCACGAGATACTTGACCTTTTTTTACAGTTCCGTTTGGAGTTGCAGACTTAACTGTTACAACAATTTTATCTCCAACGCTAGCGTAACGCTTTTTTGTTCCTCCTAAAACTCTAATCACTAAAACTTCTTTCGCTCCAGTGTTGTCTGCTACTTTTAATCTTGATTCTGTCTGTAACATATTATTTAGCTCTTTCTAGGATTTCTACTAATCTCCAACGCTTAGATTTACTTAATGGACGTGTTTCCATTATTCTCACTGTATCTCCAATGTTGCAATCGTTATTCTCGTCATGTGCAACGTACTTCTTCGTTTTCTTAACGAATTTACCGTACATTGGGTGCTTTACTCTTTTTACCTCGCTAACTACGATAGACTTCTCCATCTTGTTGCTAGATACAACACCTATTCTCTCTTTTCTAAGATTTCTTTTTTCCATCTTTAAAACTGACTAGAATTTATTGTAATTCTCTTTTAGTTAACTCTGTAGCAATTCTTGCTACAGTTCTTCTTAAGGTTCTTAACTGCAATGGATTTTCCAATGGAGTTATAGCGTGTGCCATCTTAAGATCAGTATAGTTTTTCTTCAACGCTCCTAGCTTATCTTGTAAGTCAGCTGTTGATAATTCTTTTATTTCTGATTGTTTCATGATCTATTAGAATTAAGCGTTATAATCAAAATCTCTCGCTATGATAAACTTTGTTTTTACTGGTAATTTTTGTGCAGCTAAGCGTAAAGCTTCTTTTGCTACTTCCATTGGTACTCCACCAACTTCAAATAATATTCTACCAGGTTTAACAACAGCTACGAAATGATCTGGTGCACCTTTACCTTTACCCATACGTACCTCTAACGGTTTCTTTGTTATTGGTTTATCCGGGAAAATTTTAATCCAAAGTTGCCCCTCTCTTTTCATGTAACGAGTTGCCGCGATACGTGCAGCTTCTATTTGGCGAGAAGTAAGTAAGTTCTGGTCTAAGGATTTGATACCAAACATTCCGTTTGATAACTGAGTACCTCTTCCAGAGTTTCCACTCATATTACCTTTACCCTTCTGAACTCTACGATATTTTACTCTTTTTGGCTGTAACATCTCTAATTTCTTTTAAAAATTATTTTCTTCTACGAGGTTGACGTCTTCCACCTCCACCTTTGTTAGAATTACCTTTTTGCTTAGATAATCCTACTAATGGAGATAATTCACGCTTTCCATAAACCTCGCCTTTCATAATCCATACTTTCACACCGATTCTTCCGTATGTAGTATGCGCTTCAACAAGTGAATAATCGATATCTGCTCTAAAAGTAGATAAAGGAATTCTTCCCTCCTTATAGTGTTCAGAACGTGCCATTTCAGCTCCGTTTAAACGACCAGAAAGTTGAACTTTAATACCTTCTGCGTTCATACGCATTGCAGCCGCGATAGCCATTTTAGTAGCACGCTTGTAAGAAATTCTGTTTTCGATTTGACGAGCAATACTAGCTGCAACTAAATTTGCATCTAATTCTGGACGCTTAATTTCGAAAATGTTGATTTGAACTTCTTTACCTGTAATCTTCTTAAGCTCTTCTTTTAACTTGTCTACCTCTTGACCTCCTTTACCAATAATGATACCTGGACGTGCAGTAGTGATAGTAACGGTTACAAGTTTTAAAGTACGCTCAATAATGATACGAGAAACACTTGCTTTAGATAATCTAGCTTTTAAATACCTTCTTATCTTATCGTCTTCAGCAATCTTATCTCCGTAGTCATTTCCACCATACCAGTTAGATTCCCATCCTCTGATAATTCCTAAACGATTTCCTATTGGATTTGTCTTTTGTCCCATTTCTACTTTGATTAATTACTGTTATTTTTAGTTCCTAACTCTAAAGTTACGTGATTAGAACGCTTACGAATTCTATGTGCACGTCCTTGTGGAGCTGGTCTTAATCTCTTTAACATTCCAGCGCTATCTACATAAATAGATTTCACAAATAATCCAGCATCCTCAATACTTGCATCTTCATTTTTAGCTTGCCAGTTAGCAATAGCTGATAATAATAACTTTTCTAAGTTACGAGATGCTTCTTTTGGACTGAATTTTAAGATTTGTAAAGCTTTTTCAACTTCTACTCCTCTTACCAAATCTGCTACTAAGCGCATTTTTCTTGGTGACGTAGGACAGTTAGTAAGCTTTGCAAATGCTCTTTGCTTTTTAGCTTCTTTTAACTGTTGTGCCATGTTATGTTTACGACTTCCCATAATATCCTACTATTTTTTTCCTTTATTTTTAGCACCAGCGTGTCCACGGAATGAACGTGTTGGTGAAAATTCGCCTAACTTATGACCTACCATGTTTTCTGTAACGTAAACAGGTACAAACTGACGTCCGTTATGAACTGCAATTGTTTGTCCAACAAAATCAGGAGTAATCATACTAGCTCTAGACCAAGTTTTGATTACAGATTTCTTACCTGATTCAACGTTAGCTAACACTTTTCTTTCTAATTTATAGTGAACGTACGGTCCTTTTTTTAATGATCTTGCCATGATTTATTATTTCTTTCTACGTTCTATAATATACTTATTACTAGCTTTAGTCTTAGATCTAGTCTTATATCCTTTAGCTGGGATACCATTCTTAGATCTTGGATGTCCTCCAGAAGAACGTCCTTCACCACCTCCCATTGGGTGATCAACTGGGTTCTTTCTAACTGCATTAGTTCTAGGTCTTCTACCTAACCATCTAGATCTACCTGCTTTACCAGAAACTAATAATTGGTGATCTGAGTTAGATACAACTCCAATAGTTGCTAAACAAGTTTGTAAGATTAATCTTGTTTCACCTGAAGGTAACTTTACTGTAGCATATTTCCCGTCTCTTGCCATTAATTGAGCAAAAGAACCTGCAGAACGAGCCATAACAGCTCCTTGACCTGGACGTAACTCGATACAAGAAATAGTTGTTCCTAAAGGAATATCACTTAAGAACATTGCGTTACCAACATCTGGTGTAGCTTCTTTTCCTGATACGATTGTTTGTCCTACTTTTAATCCGTTTTGTGCAATTACATAACGCTTTTCTCCATCAGCATATTGAACTAACGCGATAAACGCTGTACGGTTTGGATCGTACTCGATAGTTAATACTGTAGCAGGATCGTTGTATCTATTTCTTTTGAAATCGATAATACGATATCTTCTTTTATGTCCTCCTCCTCTGTTAGGAGTAGTCATACGACCCTGATTGTTTCGACCTCCAGTTCTTTTTTTCGGTGCCAATAATGACTTTTCCGGCTTATCAGTAGTGATGGTGTCGAACCCATTCACAACTCTAAAACGCTGACCTGGTGTTATTGGTTTTAATTTTCTAACTGACATTTGTCTTGCTATTCTTATAGATTGTTATAAAAATCAATTTCTCCATCTGCTAACTGAACAACCGCTTTTTTATAACCGCTTGTTAAACCAGAAACTAGTCCTTTTTTAGTGTACTTAGTTTTTCTTAAAGCTGGGTGATTTAAAGTCCTTACTTTCTCTACTGTTACTCCGTAAGTAGCTTCTACCGCGTCTTTAATTTGAATTTTGTTAGCATTCTTATTTACAACAAATGTATAACGGTTAAATTTTTCGCTATCGTTTGTCGCTTTCTCTGTAATAATAGGTTTTATTAAAATACTCATCTGAAAAATCCTATTTACTTAAGTTAGATTCAATTCCTTCTAAAGTACTCTCTGCAATAACTACTTTTTTAGCGTTTAAAACGTTATAAGTATTTACTCCTGTAGCACTTACCACTTTAGAATTTTGTATATTTCTAGAAGATAAGTAAACGTTTTTGTTTTCGTTACCTAATACAAATAATGACTTTGATGCGTCTAATTCTAATGCTTTTAATACTTTAACAAATTCTTTCGTTTTTGGAGTTTCAAAATTGAAATCTTCAACTACTACTAAATTGTTATCTTTTGCTTGGATACTTAAAGCTGATTTACGAGCTAAACGCTTTAAGTTTTTGTTTAATTTGAAAGAATAGTTTCTTGGTCTTGGACCGAAGATACGTCCTCCACCTCTAAATACTGGAGACTTGATACTACCAGCACGTGCTGTACCTGTACCTTTTTGTTTTTTAATCTTCCTAGTACTTCCAGTGATCTCACCTCTTTCTTTAGCCTTGTGAGTTCCTTGTCTTTGATTCGCCAAATATTGCTTTACATCTAAGTAAATTGCATGATCGTTTGGCTCAATTCCGAATACTTCGTTAGAAAGTTCAACTTTTCTACCAGTATCTTTTCCTGTAATGTCTAATACTGCTACTTTCATTATTTCTCAACGATTACATAAGAGTTTTTGTGTCCTGGAATAGCTCCTTTCACTACTAAAAGGTTCTTTTCTGGAACTACTTTTAATACTCTTAAATTTTGAACTTTAACTTTGTCGCCTCCCATACGTCCTGCCATACGCATTCCTTTGAACACTCTTGCAGGATAAGAAGCTGCACCAATAGAACCTGGCGCTCTTAAACGGTTATGCTGACCGTGTGTAGCTTGTCCAACACCACCAAATCCGTGACGTTTAACAACCCCTTGAAAACCTTTACCTTTAGAAGTCCCTGAAACATCAACAAACTCTCCTTCAGTAAAGTGCTCTACTGTAATTGAATCACCCAATTTGTACTCACCATCAAAACCTTGAAATTCAACAACTTTTTTCTTTGCAACAGTACCAGCTTTTTTAAAGTGGCCATCTAACGCTTTGTTAGAACTTTTTGCTTTTTTGTCATCGAAACCTAACTGTAAAGCTGAATAACCATCAACTTCTTCGGTTCTGACTTGGGTAACTACGCAAGGACCTGCTTCGATAACGGTACATGGGATATTCTTCCCATTCTCGTCGAATAAGCTGGTCATTCCGATTTTTTTTCCTATTAACCCAGACATATCTGTTAATTTTAAGACGATTAGATTTTACAATTTTATCCAGCGCGTCTATTAATAAATAATTATTTGAAACAAATGTTTCGGCGTCCTTTAAATCCTACTCAAAAAAAAAGAGCGTAAAACACGATTTTAGCTCTTAACTGTTTGTGTTTTACCGTTTTTCCTTCGCGAAACCCTCCGGACATGTTACTGAAATTATGCGTTAAAATTGATTAACATCCAATTTCGGACTGCGAAAGTATAAAAAAAAACATATATAAACAAATCAAAACCACTTATTTATATGATTTATTGGAAGTTGCAGGAATTACTAGAAAAACACATTTAAATTACAATCATTAAAAAGGCATACTTCTCTCAAAAAAACAATTACTCACCTATCGAATCTTCTATCATTCAACATTAACTACCTCTGTAAACAAACAGTATTAAGATTAAAAAACCTTTTATCAATTAAAGTATTTTTCACAGCAAAACCATACTTTAATTTGACTTAGTAATTCTACTAAAAGCCACCTCATATCGTTGCTATTTACAGAAACATACATTATAGTTATAAATAATTATGTCAGGAACAGTGATATTATAGAGTTTTATAGTAAAGTAAGGAATAATATCAAGTATTTGATCTATAATAAAATTAAAAAACTCTTAAACACAAAAAAGCCTCTTTACAAAATGTAAAAAGGCTTCTTATTTTTAAAGTATTTAAAATACTTATACTTTGATCTCTACTTCAACTCCGCTTGGTAATTCAAGTTTCATTAAGGCATCGATAGTCTTAGATGAAGAACTATAGATATCTAATAAACGCTTGTAAGCAGATAATTGAAATTGCTCTCTAGATTTTTTGTTTACGTGTGGTGAACGTAATACAGTAAAAATCTTTTTATGAGTTGGTAATGGAATCGGTCCGTTTACTACCGCTCCTGTACTCTTTACGGTCTTAACGATTTTCTCAGCAGACTTATCTACTAAATTATAATCGTAAGATTTTAATTTTATTCTAATTTTTTGACTCATCTTAATAATTAACCTTTAGCATTAGCGATTACTTCTTCTGCAATGTTACTTGGTGTCTCTGCATAGTGAGAGAATTCCATAGTAGACGTTGCTCTACCAGAAGATAATGTACGTAATGAAGTTACATAACCAAACATTTCTGATAATGGTACAATTGCTTTTACCACTTTAGAACCAGAACGGTCGCTCATATCATTTACTTGACCACGTCTTCTGTTTAAATCCCCTACAATGTCACCCATATTTTCTTCTGGAGTTAACACTTCTAATTTCATCATTGGCTCCATAATTACGGCTCTTGCAGCTTTTGCAGCAGCTTTATAACCTAATTTCGCAGCTAATTCGAATGATAATTGATCAGAATCTACAGGGTGGAAAGAACCATCCATTAAGGTTACTTTCATTGCATCCATTTCGTATCCTGCTAATGGACCATTTTTCATTGCTTCTTTGAAACCTTTTTCTACTGAAGGAACAAATTCTTTAGGAACGTTACCACCTTTAATGATAGATTCGAACTCTAAACCTTGCTTACCTTCTTCTGCTGGCTCCATTTTGAATACGATATCCGCAAACTTACCACGTCCACCAGATTGTTTCTTATAAACTTCTCTGTGTTCTGCAGATGCTGTAATTGCTTCTTTGTACTCTACTTGAGGTTGACCTTGGTTAACTTCAACTTTAAACTCACGCTTTAAACGATCTACAATAATATCTAAGTGTAACTCACCCATTCCTGAAATTACTGTTTGACCTGAAGCTTCATCTGTTTTTACTGTAAATGTTGGATCTTCTTCAGCTAATTTTGCTAAAGCCATACCTAATTTATCAACATCAGCTTTTGTTTTTGGCTCAACAGCGATACCGATTACCGGATCTGGGAAATCCATAGATTCTAAAACGATTGGTGCTTTTTCCGCAGATAAAGTATCACCTGTTTTAATATCTTTAAATCCTACTGCTGCTCCAATATCTCCTGCTTCAATAAAATCAATTGCAT
Source organism: Tenacibaculum amylolyticum (assembly GCF_964511145.1). NCBI lineage: Bacteria > Pseudomonadati > Bacteroidota > Flavobacteriia > Flavobacteriales > Flavobacteriaceae > Tenacibaculum > Tenacibaculum amylolyticum. The sequence goes on along the minus strand of NZ_CAZEFZ010000010.1, from coordinate 37,854 downwards.
TTTGTTTATTAGAGTGCATTTGGTAAATACGTGAAATACGCTCTTTTTTACCTGAACGGTTATTTAATACGTAAGAACCTGCATCTAAACGACCAGAGTATGCACGGAAGAATGCTAAACGACCTACGAATGGGTCTGTTGCAATCTTAAATGCTAAAGCTGAGAATGGCTCTTGTACAGATGGCTTACGAGCAATCTCTTCACCTGTATTAGGATCAGTACCGATGATTGCTTCTTTATCTGTTGGAGAAGGTAAATAACGACAAACAGCGTCTAATAAGAACTGAACACCTTTGTTTTTAAATGCCGATCCACAAACCATAGGAATGATAGACATGTCCATTACAGCAGCACGTAAAGCAGCGTGTACTTCTTCTTCTGTAATAGAGTTCTCATCTTCCATGAACTTCTCTAATAAGTTCTCATCGTAAGCAGCAACTTCTTCAATTAATTTTGCTCTTAACTCTGCAGCCTCTTCTTTTAAATCTTCTGGAATATCAACGATATCGAATGTAGATCCAAAGTTATCATCATGCCATACAATAGCACGGTTCTTTACTAAATCTACAATCCCTTTAAAGTCTGCTTCATCACCAATGTTTAATACGATTGGCACTGCATTAGACTTTAACATATCTTTTACTTGCTGACATACTGCTAAGAAGTTAGATCCTTGACGGTCCATCTTGTTAACAAAACCAATACGAGGCACTTTATAGTTATCAGCTAAACGCCAGTTTGTTTCTGACTGAGGCTCAACACCATCAACCGCAGAAAATAAGAATACTAATCCATCTAATACACGTAATGAACGGTTTACCTCTACAGTAAAATCAACGTGACCAGGAGTATCAATAATATTAAAGTGATATCCTTTTGTATCTGGAGTAGGCTGTCCATTTTCAATTGGAAATTTCCACTCACAAGTTGTTGCAGCAGAAGTAATTGTAATACCTCTTTCTGCTTCTTGCTCCATCCAGTCCATCGTAGATGCACCATCGTGAACCTCTCCAATCTTATGAGAAACTCCCGTATAAAATAAGATACGCTCGGTAGTTGTAGTTTTTCCTGCATCAATATGTGCAGCAATACCGATATTTCTAGTAAATTTTAAATCTCTAGCCATTGTTATTAAAATCTAAAGTGTGAGAATGCTTTGTTAGCTTCAGCCATCTTATGAGTATCTACTCTTTTCTTAACTGCTGCTCCTTCTTCTTTAGCTGCAGCTAAAATTTCAGATGCTAAACGTTGTGCCATTGTTTTTTCGTTACGCTTACGTGCATAACTTATCATCCACTTAATCGCCATTGAAACTTTACGATCTGGGCGGATTTGCATTGGTATTTGGAATGTAGCCCCTCCTACACGACGTGAACGAACTTCTACGTGAGGCATTACATTTGACAAACCATCTTTCCAAATTTCTAAAGCTGACTTTTCTTCGTCAGTTTTCTTTTCGTTTACGATATCCATTGCATCGTAAAATACTTTGAACGCTACTGATTTCTTACCATCCCACATTAAGTTGTTCACAAAACGTGTTACTAACTGATCGTTGAATCTTGGATCTGGTAACAAAACTCTCTTTTTCGCTCTTCTTTTCCTCATGTCTTTACATTAAAAAAGTTACTGATTAATCTTACTTTTTGTCTTTAGGGCGTTTTGCTCCATATTTAGATCTACGTTGAGTTCTTCCTTCAACACCTGCAGTATCTAATGCACCACGTACGATGTGATATTTAACCCCTGGTAAATCTTTTACCCTTCCACCTCTAACTAATACTATCGAGTGCTCTTGAAGATTGTGTCCTTCTCCTGGGATATACGCGTTGATCTCATTACCATTCGTTAACCTAACACGCGCTACTTTACGCATTGCTGAATTAGGTTTCTTTGGTGTAGTAGTATACACACGCGTACAAACACCACGTCTTTGAGGACATGCAGTCAAAGCAGCCGATTTACTCTTCTTAGTTATTTTGGTTCTTCCTTTACGAACTAATTGTTGAATAGTTGGCATACTAATTAATTACTTGTTTTCGTTTGTACTTATTAATATTAATTCTCTATTTTTAAGAGTGTGCAAATGTACGATTAATTTCTAATTATTCAAATATCAGCAAGTTATTTTTAAATCATCAATTCATTTTAAACCAAATCTATTGATTTTAATGTACTTTAGCCCATATTATTCTACATTGAAAAAAACACAATCCATATTAACTTTTTTCCTTTTACTAACAGGAACGAGTCTTTTTGCGCAAAAATTATCTTTCAAAATCACTTCTAAAGATTCTATTGAAAAAACTATTTTAACCCAACTTAAATTCAAGAAAAAACTTGACTCAAAAACAGCAATACAAACTCAAACTGATAGTGTATTCCAACAATTAAAACTGAAAGGCTATTTCTACAGTACAGTCGACACTTTAATTCATAAAAACGATAGCATCTCTACATTAAACCTTTCGTTAGGAAAGAAAATAGACTCAATCCACTTGCAATTCCCCAAGCAAAATAAAACTATTCAAAAAAAACTTTTCTCAACAAGAAACAAACTTAGCATTCACTTCTCTGAGCTAAGTAACATTTTAAATACCATAAAGTCTTATTTCAAAAAAGAAGGAAAACCTTTTTCTAAAATAAAACTAAGTAATATTAAACTTCAAAAAAACAACTTGTTTGCTACCATACAGATTAACGAATCAGAAAAAAGAATTCTGGACAAAATAATTGTAAAGGGATACGAAAACTTTCCTCGTAGTTATTTAGACCACTTTCTTCGATTAAAAAAAGGAAAAACCTTTGACCAAGAAGCTATTTTTAAGACTTCTAGAAATCTGAAATCTTTAAAATTCATAAAAGAAATAAAAAGACCTGAAGTTTTATTCAATACAGACTCCACAACTCTTTATTTATATTTAGAAAAAACAAACGTTAGTAGTTTTGATGGGTTAATTAGCCTAAACTCAAATCCCGATAACCAAGATTTATTAATCAGTGGTAATATCTTTCTAGACCTTGTAAACATATTAAACACTGGTGAAGAGCTCAACATTAAATGGAATGCAAATGGTAATGATAGTCAAAATTTCAACTTAAACACTAAAATCCCATATTTATTCAATTCATCTTTTTCGAATCAAACATCCTTTGAAATTCACAAACAGGATAGTACTTTTTTGAATTCAAAATTCCACACTAGTTTATTATACAATATAAATTCAAGCACAGAAGTTGGACTTTTCTTCGAAACTGAGACTTCTACAAACACTTTAGTTATAAATCAAAGTAGCATCGAAAATTACTCCACTACTTTTGGTGGTTTTAACGCATCCTACACTATTCCAAAAGACCACCCATTATTTAAAACTAAACTCAGGATAAACTTACAATACTCATTAGGGTCCAGAACCACCAATAACAACAAACAAACACAAAGCAAACTCAACATAGAAAGCTCTTATTTACACGAAATAAATCCAAGAAATTCAGTCTACCTACACAATGAAACTGGAATACTTTTTTCAAACAATTATCTAGTAAACGAACTATACAGAATAGGCGGCCCTAATTCAATTAGAGGCTTTGAACAACAAAGTATATTCACCCCTAAATACTCTTTTTTTAATTTAGAATACCGATTTCTAACTTCAAAAAACTCTTACCTATACTCTATCACTGATTTCGGAATCATTCAAAACACTGATAAACAAACAAAAAACGCATTTGGATACGGCATAGGCTATTCATTTACATTAAATAAAACCATAATTAACATAATTGCAAACGCAGGAAACTCCAATTTTAACAGTACCAATAAGGGTTTTAACCTATCTTTAACATTAAAAAATTTCTTCTAAAAACAATTCTTTTTTTTAACAAATAGCCTCATTATTTTGTATTTTATTAACTGTTTTTGTTGTTTTTTTAAGTTTATTTTAAGACTTTAGCAATCATTAATTCAAATAAATATAAAAATGAAGGCAAAATTTAATGGAATTTTGACGCTATTCCTAGCGTTGATTGTGCACATTTCCTTTGCACAAGAAAGAACGATTTCAGGTGCTGTTTCTGATGATTCAGGACCCTTACCTGGAGTTAGTATTTTAATTAAAGGAACCAAAGTAGGTACCGAAACAGATTTTGACGGGAACTACTCAATCAAAGCAAAATCAGGAGACGTATTAGTTTTCAGCTTTGTAGGAAAGAAAACTATTGAAAAAACAGTTGGAAGCTCCAGCACAATTAATGTTTCCATGACCGAAGACAGCAGCGTCTTAGACGAAGTTGTTGTAACAGGAGTAGCATCAGGTACATCAAGAAAAAAGATTGGTGTTGCTGTAAATTCTGTTAAAGCAGAAGATTTACAAGATGCAGGTGCTCAATCTATTGACCAAGCATTACAAGGAAAAATTGCTGGTACTGTAATCCAATCTACATCTGGACAACCAGGTCAGCAACAAAACATTGTATTAAGAGCTATTGGTAGTTTAAATTCATCTCAACCAATGATCTTAATTGATGGAGTTCAAGTTTCTACTTCGCAAAGTAGTCTTGGTGGAGCTTCAAATTTGAGTTCTCGTCTTGCAGATATTGATTTTAGTAACGTAGAAAGAGTAGAAACAATTTCAGGCGCTGCTGCTGGTACAATATATGGTGCCCAAGGAGCAAATGGGGTAATTAACATCATTACGAAAAAGGGACGTTCTGGTAAACCTGTAGTTTCTATCAATACAAATGTTGGTTTATCTCAAGCAATTACTAACGATGCAATGAGAAGAGCACGTTTACACCGTTACACTACTAATTCAAACGGTTTCATTATAGACTTAAACGGAACTCCTGTTACTCAGTTAAACAACCTAGGACAATATTTAGCTGTAGACGTAAACGAAAGAACCGTAGGAACTACACAATTAGGTGCTGAAGGTATTAATGATACTCCATATGCTGAGCAACTTTATGATGCTACTGATGTTTTATTTAAGAATGCTTTTAATTTAAGACATGGTGCAACTGTATCTGGAGGTTCTGAAAAAATCAGATATTTAATTTCTGGTAACAGAACAGAGCAAGAGAGTGTTTTAGTTGAAGGTAAATATGTAAAATATGACGCAAGATTAAGCTTAGGTTTTGATCTTAATGACAAAATAACAATTAACACGCGTTTCGATGTTGTAAACAGTTCAAATGACACTGGGACAAATACTGATAATGCGAATTCTAGTAACTTAATTAACAACGTATTCCAAAACTTACCGTATGTTAATTTCTTCAACAGAAACTCTGCAGGACAATTAGTAGTTGCTCCAGACGCTACAGATCCTAACTCTGCAAACCCTTTCTTCTATCAACAAATTCAAACTAGATTAGATGAGATTACGAGATATATAGCAAACTTTGATATAACTTACAACCCTATCGATCAACTTAGCTTAGGATTAAAATACGGTTACGATACATATACTCAGAATTTCACTTTCTTTCAAGAAAATCAGACAGCTAACTTACAAGCATCACAAATTTCCCCGAATTTATCTGGTATCTTAAATCATATTGACTCGCAAGAATACTTTCAAAACTTATTACTTTCTGCGAACCTTGTACTTGATTTAGAAGAAGATCTAGGATGGTCGATTCCAGTAACATCGACTACTACTGTAAATTTTGATTGGAGAGACAGAAATTTAAGAACTACAAGTATCCAAGGAACAAATCTTCCTGCTGGTGGTTTTGGTACATTTAACATTAACCAAGCAGTTGTAAAAACATTCAACAGCTTTTTCGAAGCTCCATTTAGAACGTATGGTGTTTTAGTGAACCAAAAATTCGATTATGGTTCTTTAGCTGGGTTTTCTGTTGGTTTCAGAACAGATAAGTCAAATAGATTTGGAACAGGGAAAAGCTTCACATTCCCAAGAGCAGATGCATATTTCAATATTGCAGATGTTTTAGACTCTGAAACCGTGACTACTCTTAAATTAAGAGGAGCGTATGGTGAGGCTGGTATCCAACCTTTATTTGGACAAAATATTTTCACATTCCAAGCAACTACTGTAGGAAGTGAAGTAATTAGCTCAATCCCTTCTACTGTTGCTAACCCAACTCTAGATGTGGAGATTGCAAAAGAATTTGAAGTTGGTACAGATTATAGATTTGACTTCAACAATGATCACGGTTGGTTAAACTCTATTGATGGATCTATCAACTACTTTAACAGAAAAACAAGCGGTGCTATTTTTGACTTAGGTTTACCTACAAGTACAGGTTCTTCTGCTGTTTCTTCAAACGCATATGACATTAGTAGTGATGGTATAGAAGCCTCTTTAAACTTAAGCGCTTATAAATCTGAAAAATTAGCATGGGACTTTGGTCTTCGTTACACAAAATCTACAGCAATTCTTGACAAAATCGCTAATGGTTTACCTGTAGTAACTGGAGATTTCTTCGTATTACAAGAAGGACAAGAAATCGGTTCATTTAATGTTAGAGATGTAGTAACTAGCTTAGACCAAACAGATTTACAAGGAAACCCAATTATACCAGTAGCAGACAGAAACAACTTTACAGTAGCTAGTACAGGTTATGTTGTAAACAAAAATACTGGTAGAGTAGTAATCACACCAGATACTAGAACTCTTGGTAGTACTCAACCTGATTTTGTAATGACATTCTTAAACGACATAACTTTTAACAATTTTGTTTCTTTATCTGTACAATTAGATTGGTTCCAAGGAATGGATGTATACAACAGAGCAAAGCAATGGTTATACAACAATGGTTTACATGCTGACACTGCAGTACCTGTAACAATCGAAGATCCTTCTGGAACAAATCAAACAGGTGCCTTTGTTTCTTACTATACTTCTTTATACAACACAAACGTTCCTACGTCTCACTTTATCGAAGATGCATCTTTCTTAAGATTTAGAGATATCAGCTTACGTTTCAAATTAAAAGATTTATTAGGTATTGAAGCATTAGACCAGTTAAACATTACACTTTCTGGTAGAAACTTAATTACTATTACAGACTTCACTGGGTTAGACCCTGAAGCTGCAAGAGGTTTTGGAAATACTTTTCAAAGAGGATTTGATGAATTTACACATCCTAACACGAAGAGCTACAACTTAGGAATCAATATTACTTTCTAATATTAATAAAGATGAAAAAAATAAAATATATTTCGATATTTATTCTGGCAGTTTTAGTTTCATGCCAGGACAATCTACTTGAAACTAATATACAGCCCGTTAACAACAACTTACCTTCTACATCATCTTTAGGTAATGTTGATGGTTTAACTACATTTGCTAAAGGAGTTTATGATTTCTTAGCAACTGATGATACATTCCAAAGTGTTGGTAACGAAAATGAAAGCCCAATGTTATGGTTTGTATACGGTTACCATGAAACTATGGGAGATGTTATGACAATGCCTTGGGGTAATTTTGGAGGCCGTTGGGTAAACCAAACTGCTTCTATCACTCTTGACGATGGTACAGTTGTAACACCACCACAAGGAGGGCCACAACCAGGAGAAATTGAGGTTAGAAACACAAGAGCTGCTGGTAGTGATAATGCTACACAGTACGAGTGGAGAGATATGTATAGTGTAATTGTTCAATCTAACACTATTATTGAAGCATTAGATGCTTTACCTGCTAGTGAAGCTGACAAACAAGCTTTCCAAGCATGGGCTACATGGTGGAAAGCATATGCGTACCACAGATTAGGTTCTATATACGAACAAGGAGTTATTAACGACAGAGGACTTTTAACAAACCCAAGCTCTGAACCTGTTACTACTTATGTTGCAAACTCAGAATTAATTAATAAATCTAATACTTTATTAGATGAATTAAATACGCTTTTAGCTGCTGTTTCAGACAACACTACTTTCAATGCTAGATTAACTAATTTACACCTTTCTTATTTAGCTTCAAAAGTTGACAAAGATGGATTACAAGCAAACGCTAATACATTAAGAGCTCGTAACATGGTATATAACACCAAAGTTGCTGACATGACAGCAGCAAACTGGAATCAAGTTATTACTTGGGCTAACAATGGTGTTACAAGCAACACAAATGCTTTCACTATGCAGTCTGAATCTTCATTTATAGATAACGGATGGTTACCTGGACAAGTTACTGGTTTCTGGTATTTCCCAAGTGATCGTTTAATCCAAGATATTAATGCTGGTGATGCTAGATTAAATCGTTATTTCGATGCTGCTGCTTCAGGTTTCCCTTTCCCTAACCCAAGAGGTAGAGGAATTCAGTATGGAGCAACTTATTTCTGGCAAGATTCTTCTCCAATCGTTTCTTCTACTCCACTTGCCGTTACAATGTATTACGCAGGTACTTATGAAGAGAATCAATTATTCTTAGCAGAAGCAAAAGTAAGAACAAATGATGTTGAAGGCGGATTAGGACACTTAGATGCTGTTAGAACATTCCAAAACTCTGGTTTACCAGCTACTGTTGGTACGGGAATGTCTCAAGCTAATGCTTTAGAAGAAATTAGAAAAGAACGTCGTTTAGCATTATTCATGAGAGCCGTTTCTTTCTATGATGCAAGAAGATACGGTATTGCTGCAGGAAGCAGAACAGGTGCTAGAGTACTAGATACTAATGGTGTCGTAAACACAAATGCCACTATCAATTATGGTTACTTAGAATACTGGCCAGTTCCAGCTTTCGAGACAGACTTTAATCCTATTTCAGGATCCCTAAATTAATAACTAATAAAATTAAAAGGGGTTGTTTTAAAACAACCCCTTTTTTATAGGAAATAACTTCATTTATAAATGAATACAAAATTACCTTTAATATTACTTTTATCAATTATTACTTTTTACAACTGCAGTAAAGAAAATAAACTACCAAAACAAAACAACAAATCATACCTGTTTAAAAAACTTCCCCCCGAAACAACTGGAGTTACATTTAAGAATGTAATTGAAGACAATGTAAAACACAACATAATAAACTACATCTATTACTACAACGGAGGCGGTGTTACTGTAGGCGACTTTAATAACGATAATTTACCTGATATTTATTTTGTATCAAATAAAGGAGACAATAAACTATATCTTAATAAAGGGAATTTAACATTTGAAGATATCACTGACAAAGCTGGTGTAAAAGGAAATGCTGACTGGCAAACTGGAGCAACTATAGTAGATATAAATAACGATGGTTTTCTCGATATTTATGTATCTGCCGTTTCAGGTCTTTTAGATTTCAAAGGACACAATGAGCTATACATAAATAATGGTGACAACACTTTCACTGAACGCTCCAAAGAATATAACCTAGATTATGAAGGTTATTCCACACAAGCATATTTTTTTGACTACGACAAAGACGATGATTTAGATGTTTATATAGTAAACCATGCTGTACATACAAAAACCTCGCATGGCCCTGCCCTATTAAGAGAAAAAAGAACAAGCCTTACAGGTGACGTCCTATTAGAAAATGACAATAATAAATTTATAAATAGTAGTGAAAAAGCTAAAATTTACGGAGGTGTTAATAGTTATGGTTTAAGCGCTTCTATCGCTGACTTTAACAATGATGGTTGGGACGATATTTATGTTTGTAACGATTTCCATGAAGATGATTACTACTACATAAACAACCAAGATGGTACTTTTACCGAGTCTTTAGCTGACAAATTTTCTATGATTAGCAGGTTTTCTATGGGAAGCGATGCTGCTGATGTAAATGGAGATGGTTTTCAAGATATCATAACTTTAGACATGCTTCCTAAAGACGAACGCGCTGTAAAAGAATCTGAAGGAGATGACACAATGTTAAATGTTCATCTTCAATTACAGAAATTAGGATACCAAGACCAGTATGCTAGAAACATGCTACAAATTAATAATGCTGGTGAATATTTTCATGAAGAAGCCTTATACAACAACCTTGCGAGTACTGATTGGAGTTGGAGTCCATTAATTGCTGATTTTAACAACGATGGTTATCAAGACATTTTCGTTGCTAATGGGATCTTAAGGCGTCCAAATAACTTAGACTTCAGAATGTATGTTGCTAGCAAATACAAATATCGCAACAAAAAACAATCAAAAGATGAATGGTTGCTCGCCTCTTTAAGCGAAATGCCTTCTGGAAGTGTTCCAAATCAAATATTTAAAGGTAATAATTCTAAATTCGAAAGTAAAAACAATGAATGGATAGAGGATTTATCAACACTTTCTAACGGTGCTACTTATGCCGATCTAGACTTAGATGGTGATTTAGATTTAGTAACCAATAACATGAATGATTTTGCTTTAATTTATGAAAACACTGCGGAGAACAATCACATTCAATTAAACTTTGATTATACAGATAAAAACAGAAACGGAATAGGTACCAAAGCTATTGTATACACAAAAAACAAAGCACAACTTAAACAATTATTCAATTCAAGAGGTTTTATTTCTTCTGTAACTAATAATTTACATTTCGGATTAGACTCAATAACAACCATTGACTCAATTAATATTATATGGCCAAATAACCAAAAACAAACTATTAAGAATCCAGAAATAAACAAACTAGTTACTATAAAGTACGATCCAAAACTCTCAAAAAAATGGATTCCTAATACTTCAACAAAGGAGAATCTATTTACAGAAGCTAATATCATCGACTATACTCATAAAGAAGATCGATATAATGATTTTTATGTTGAACGCTTAATTCCATACAAAGTTTCTACAAGTGGACCAGCTTTTGCTATGGGTGATATAGATGGAAACGGATATGATGATGTTTTCATCGGAAATAGTTCTGGAAATAAAGCTAAATTATTTTTAAACAACGGTAACGAACTTACACCTAAAAATATTCCCAACATTGAAGAGGATGCTCTTTTTGAAGATACCAGTGCTACTTTTTTTGATGCTGATAATGATGGTGATCTAGATCTTTATGTTGGTTCAGGAATTAATCAAAGCAGAAATTGGAAATACGAAGTTGACAGGTTATACCGTAATGATAATGGTACTTTTGTTAGATCAAGCAGTATTCCCAATAATAAATACATTACATCTACCGTCAAACCTTATGATTATGATCAAGATGGAGATATCGATTTATTTATAGGTATAAGATCCAATCCTAACGATTTTGGAGAAGCCGTTAACTCATATTTACTTAACAATGATGGCAAAGGCAATTTCAAAATAGATAATAACTTCAAATTACAATCTCATGTAACAGATGCAATCTGGGAAGATCTAAATAACGACAATGTTAAAGACTTAGTAGTTTCTACAGAATGGGATTATCCAAGAATATACTTAAACAACCAAGGAAAGCTAGAACCTACTAAAAACTCACCTTCATTAGCAGGTTTATGGCAAACTGTAACAACATTCGATATAGACAAAGATGGAGATCAAGATATTTTATTAGGAAATTGGGGGAATAATACTAAGTTCAAGGCTTCTGAAAAAGCTCCTTTAGTAATGTATCACTCAGATTTTGATAATAATGGTAAAAAAGAAACCGTAGTTGCTTATAATATAGAAGGAAAGTATTACCCAATATATTCAAAAGACGAATTAGCATCTCAGATGAATATTATAAAGAAAAGATTTGTCAAGTACGAAGATTATGCAATGAAAACCATAGATCAAGTATTAACAAAAGAAGCTTTAAATAGAGCAACAAAATACGAGGTTAATAATCTTTTTTCTGGCTATATAGAAAACGACAACGGTACTTTTAACTCTTTTAAAAGTTTACCAAAAAGTTTTCAACTAGCCCCAATAAATTCTTTCAATAAAATAACCCTTGATAACGAACAAAATATTTTAGCTTTTGGTAACTCAAAATCAGTAAATACTTTTCATGGTGGTTATGAAAGCAACAAAGGACTTTTATTAAAAAACAAAGATCATTATTTAAAAACTAGTTCTCTAGGTATTTCCCCTATTGACACTGAAGTGAGAAATGCATCCGTAATAGACTTAAAAGACAAAAAGGCTTTATTAGTAATCCCTAATAACGACACTATCAAATCTTATTTCATTAATGAAAAATAACTCATACATATATATATTATTAATCTCTTCTATTTTTTCTTTCACAATTATTTCTTGTAAAAAAGAAGAGCAGAAGATAGTAGTCACTCCAGAATCATATCATGGATTAGTTGACAAACTAACACAAATTATGATTCATGATGTTTTTTCACCACCTGTAGCTAGTAGAATATACGTCTATCCTAATATAGCTGCCTACGAAGCTTTAAATGGAAATAGTAAAGAATATAAAAGCCTTTCCAACCAACTAAATAAATTAAAAATCACAAAGCCTTCTAATGAGGAAGATGTAAATCATCAACTATCGTCTTTAATTGCATATTTAGATGTTGCGAAAGAATTGATCTTTTCAAAAGAAAAACTACTCCAGTATCGAGATAGCCTCTATAATCAATGGGAAAAACGTAATCCAGCTGTTTTTAATAATTCTAAAACCTATGGTTTACATTATTCTAAACAAATTATTGATTGGATGAATAAAGACAACTATGCTCAAACTAGAACAATGCCTGAGCACAATGTCTTCTCTGATGATCCAGCTCAATGGAAACCTACACCTCCATCTTATATGGATGCTATAGAACCCCATTGGAATAAAATTAGAACATTCACACTAGATTCTGCCTCTCAATTCAAACCTATACCACCCCCTAAATTTTCATTAGAGAAAGACAGCCCATTTTATAAAGAATTAATTGAAGTTTATAATACTCATAAAGAAATTTCAAAAAAGGGAGATAGTTCTGAAGAAATTGCAATTGCTAGATTCTGGGATTGCAACCCTTATGTTTCCGTTACAAAAGGACATTTTATGTTTGCTTCTAAAAAAATAACTCCTGGAGCACACTGGATTGGCATTTGTAAGATTGCTTGTTTAAAAAGCAAATTTGATTTTGAAAAAACTGTATACGCATATACCAAGACTTCAATTTCTATTGCTGATGCTTTTATTAGTTGTTGGGACGAAAAATACCGAAGTAATTTAGTCAGACCAGAAACATTAATTAATAATTATATCGATGAAGATTGGGAACCTATACTACAAACCCCTCCTTTTCCGGAGTACACAAGTGGACATTCTGTGGTTTCTGGAGCAGCCTCAGAAACTTTAACCTCTATTTTTGGGGATAATTTTTACTTCAACGATACTACTGAAATTCCTTACGGTCTACCTGCACGAGAATTCAAATCATTTAGAAAAGCTGCACAAGAAGCTGCTATGAGTAGACTGTACGGTGGTATACATTATATTTCAGCTATAAACCTAGGCTTAACACAAGGTCATGCTGTTTTCAATAATCATCAAGAAAAGATCAATTATACCTATTAATTCTCAAAATAAAAACTCTTTAAAAAATTCCTTTAATTACTGTTTAATCCTTAAAATAATTCTTCCAATCCTTATTTTAAAGCAGCGCTATTTCGTTTTTTCTGTTAAAAAATTGTTTATTTAAGATAAAATTAAGACTTTAGCATTTGATTAATTCAAACAATTATACAATGAAAACAAAGTTTAATGGAATTTTAACGCTTTTACTAGCGTTGGTTGTGCAGATTTCATTTGCGCAAGAAAGAACGATTTCAGGTACTGTTTCCGATGAATCAGGTCCGTTACCTGGAGTTAGTGTATTAAAAAAAGGGACTACCTCTGGTACAGAAACTGATTTTGACGGTAACTACTCTATCAAGGCAAAAACAGGAGATGTATTAGTATTCAGTTTTGTTGGTATGAAAACTGCAGAAAGAGTGGTTGGTTCATCTAATAATATCAGTTTAACATTAGAAACAGACAATTTACTTGAAGAGATTATTGTAGTTGGTTATGGTACTGCTACTAAACAATCATATGCGGGTACTGCTGCTACTGTTGCAACTGAAAATTTAGAGGCTAAATCTTTTTCTAACGTTTCTCAAGCTTTAGCTGGAGAGGTAGCTGGGGTTACTGTAATCAATACTTCTGGACAGCCAGGTACTATTGGTACTGTTCGTGTAAGAGGTTATGGTTCTCCAAATGGGAACAGATCTCCTTTATATGTAGTTGATGGTATTCCTTTTGCTGGGAATTTCGACTTAAACTCTATTAACCCTGCAGATATCAAAAGTACTACAGTATTAAAAGATGCTACTGCAACTGCAATCTACGGATCTAGAGGAGCAAACGGAGTTATTTTAATTACTACTAAAAGTGGAACTTCTTCGGAAAAGTCATATATAGAAGTAGACGTAAAATCTGGGGTTAATGCTCAAATTATCCCAAGATATGATGTTATTGATTCTCCAGAGCAATGGATAGGTTTAGTATGGGAAGGATTATACAACAAAGGTAGAGTAAATCCTACTGAGTTTATCCCAGCAAGTTTAGGTGGTGATGCTGAAGCTTTCGCTAACTTATCATTATTTGGAGGAAGTACTGGTGTTGCAGGAGAATCTTTACCTGTAGGAGCTGGTGCTGGTTACAATATTTGGAATGCAAATGGAGCAGCGTTAATTGATCCTACAACAAGAAATGTTAGACCTGGTGTACAAAGATTATTTACACCTGAAAGATATGCTGACGAAGCTTTTGGTGAAGGTATTAGAACTGAAGCAAACCTACGTATGGGTGGTGGTTCAGACAAATCTAGATACTTTGTATCTTTAGGATATTTAGATGACAATGGTTATACTATTAACTCAGATTTTAGAAGATATACTACAAGATTAAACTTAACTTCAGATGTTAAAAGCTGGTTAAAAGTAACTTCTAATCTTAACTATGCTTTTTCAGAAAGTACAAATAATGGACAAATTGTAGGTTCTGAAAATGTTTTCGAATTTGCCGATAAAATGGCTCCATTATATCCAGTATTTGCAAGATTCCCAAATACAGCTAATTTAATCCCTGATCCAATATTTGGAGGATACCAATATGATTATGGTTCTTTAACTGGTTTAGCTAATGGATTTACAAGAAATAGACCAAATGCAGATTTATTAAACCCTATTGGTTCTGCTGTATTAGATTCTGACACTAGAGAAACACATGCTATTAATGGTAATTTTAATGCAGATTTTAAATTAACAGATGAATTAACATTTGAGACTAGATTCGGAGGACAATATTCTTACTTCCAAAGAAATAATGTTTCTAACCACGCATATGGTGGATCTAGAGCTATAAATGGATCTATTACTGTAACAGATCAAATCAGATGGTCTCAAACTTTCTTACAATTATTACGTTATAAAACTTCTTTTGGAGACCACTCTTTAGAAGTATTAGCTGCTCATGAAACATTTGAAAGAAGATTTGAACAAGCTTCTGCTGCTAAGCAAAATGTAATTGTACCAGGTTTAGTTAACCTTAGTAACTACTTAGAAGATTCTAGACCAGCTACAGGTTTTGCTAATGGATCAGCTATCGAATCTTACTTTGGACAAGTTAACTATAACTTTGCTAACAAATATTATATCACAGGATCTTTAAGAACAGATGGTTCTTCTCGTTTTGTAAAAGACAAATGGGGTACATTTGGTTCTATTGGTGCTGCTTGGGTAGTAAGTGAAGAAGACTTCATGCAAGGTAGTTTCCTTTCTTATTTAAAAGTTAAAGCTTCTTGGGGTGTTACTGGAGATCAAGATGGTGCTGGTACAGCTTCTGGATTTGATATCTTTAACTCTGATTTAATTGGAGGTGAATTATCTTTAGACTTAAATACTCCAGGTAACGAAAATTTAACTTGGGAAACTTCAAGAATGTTACAAGGAGGGGTTGAATTAAGCGTTGGTAATTACATTGATGCTAACTTCGATTACTATAGAAAAGAGACTGATAACTTATTCTTTAACAGAAGAGTTGGTTCATCATTAGGTATTGCTTCTATCTTAGTAAATGACGGTTCTGTATTAAACTCTGGTTTCGAATTTGATGTAACTGGACACTTAGTTAACAATGAAAACTTCAAATTAGATTTATCTGTAAATGGTGAAGTTTTAAGTAATGAAATGTTAGTTATGCCAATCGATCCATCTACAGGTCAAGAAAGAATTATAGACACTAGTTCTAGTAACGATGGTGCTTATGCATATGCTGCTGGTCGTTCAATCTTTGATTTCTGGATGCAAGAGTGGGCTGGTGTAGACCCTGCAGATGGTGCTCCAATGTGGTTCCAATATTATGATGATAAAAACAATAATGGTGTTTTAGATACTGGAGAAGCTGATTTCTCTGTATTACCAAATGGTGATCCAAGTAATACAAGTACTTTATACGAATATAGATTAGCTGATCCAAGTGCTAATATTCAAAAAACTACTACTAAAACTTATGCTGATGCAACTCAAGTATTCTTAGATAAGACCTTAATTCCTGATGTAAGAGGTGCCTTTAGACTTTCAGGTAAATTAGGTAACTTCGATTTTGCTACTCAATTCACATATAGTTTAGGAGGATACGCTTATGACAATCAGTATGCTGAGTTAATGAGTGACCGTTTTGGTGCTGGTAGTACAAACTTCCACGTTGATATCTTAAACAGATGGCAACAACCAGGTGATATTACAGATGTGCCTTTATTATCTGATAATGCTGTACAAAACATCACTTCAACTTCTTCTCGTTTTATCACTAGTACTGATTTTATAGCATTAAATAACGCTAGAATTGGTTATACTGTTCCTAGTAATTTTATGCAAGACTCTGGTATAGACGCTATAAACATCTGGGTATCTGGCGATAACTTATTTATTAATACAGCTAGAGAAGGATTTAACCCAGCTATTAGAGAAACAGGAAGTTCAGGAAGAAGAATTTATGCGCCTGCAACAACAATCACGATGGGAGTGAGAGTTAAGTTTTAATTAAAAAGTTTATTAAAAAATGAGAAATATAAAAATATTATTTGTTTCTGCAATTTTAGCTATGTCATATAGCTGTAGTGACGAATTATTAAATAATAGCGGGGTATCAGGAGAAAGTCAACCTACTACAAACCTTACCTCTGCTCAATTAGAAGTAGGAGCCCAAACAAATTCAAATATACCTGCGGCTTTTGTAAATGGTATGTATGCGCAAATGATTCAGACTGGTAGTGGTGGTACTGGTGGTCATGATGATTTTGGACATAAATCTTATGATGTATTTAGCGATATGCTTTGTGGTGATATGGCTTTAAGTAGAAGTACATTTGGATGGTATAGAGCTAGTATTACTGCATTCGAAGCTACTCAAGATTTTACTTTTGGTGATAATAGACAAGTTTGGAGATACTATTATAGAATTATTAGATCTGCAAATACAATCATTGACAATTTAGGAGGTACTGATGTTACTCCAACAGATGCTGATTCAAGATATAATATGGGACAAGCTAAGGCAATGAGAGCTCACTCTTATTTTTATCTAGCTCAATTCTATCAAAAAGAATATAATGCATCTGAACCTATCTTGCCTTTATACACAAGAGTGGAGCCAGCTAACTTACCTAAATCAACTGCACAAGAAGTTTATGATCTTATTGAAAGTGATTTAAATGAGGCCATTACTTTATTAGATGGGTTTAACAGAGGTTCTAAAACTGCGGTTAACCAAGACGTTGCTCGTATGATTTTAGCGTATGCTTTAGGTGCTAAAGGCGGTAGAGATACCGATGTTGCTCAGTTAACTCAACAAGTAATTAATGCTGGAAATCATACAATGTTAGCTCCAGGAGAAGTTACTAACGGGTTTAACGATGTTGCTACTTCAAGCTGGATGTGGGGTATTGATCTTGTGCCTGCTAACCAATTAGGATTAATTTCTTGGTGGGGACAAATAGATTCTTACTCATATAGTTATGCTGGAGCTGGAGACTATAAAGCAATGGATATCAATTTATATAACCAAATGCCTACTAATGATGTAAGAAGAGCTCAATTCTTTAATAATCCTGCAAGTGGTAGAAATTTACAACCATTATTAAAGTTCTACTACTCACCTGCTGTTGCTGGTACTAATAATTTCTTTAGTGGTCCACAAGTTGGTGTAACTGCAGATTACGTTTATATGCGTATTGAAGAAGCATACTTATTAAATGCTGAGGCAAATGCTAGAGCTGGTGCTGAAGGTGCTGCTAGAACCTCTTTAAAAGCTTTAATGGCTAGAAGAGTTCCTGATGCTTCTTATATTGATGCATTAAGCGGTCAAGCATTATTAGATGAGATCTACTTACAAACTCGTTTAGAGATGTGGGGAGAAGGTAAGAGTTACTTAGCAATGAAGCGTAACAAAGCAACTACAACAAGAGGTGCAAACCACTTATCTTTTGTAGGTGTTCCAATTCCTTATAACGATGAAAGAATGACTTTTGAAATTCCTCAAGGTGAGATTCAAAACAACCCATTCATCAACGATCAGAACCAATAATACATAACGTATTTATTATAAATAAAACCACCTCAAAAGAGGTGGTTTTTTTATATCATAAAATGAATTACTTTTGCAACATGACAGAAGCAACAACAATATTTGGTATACGTGCAATAATAGAAGCTATAGAAAGTGGCTCTACAATTGAAAAAGTTTATTTACAAAAAGGGTTACGAGGTGATTTATATTTTCAATTAGACAAAATTCTTAAAAAAAACAAGATCTCTACCAGTATTGTTCCTGTAGAGAAATTAAATAGATTATCTAAACATAATAATCATCAAGGTGCTGTTGCTAAAACCTCTCCTATAGAATTCCAAGATTTAGATTCAGTAATTGAAAAAGTTTTAGATTCAGACAAAATGCCTTTATTCCTAGTTCTAGACCAATTATCTGACGTTAGAAACTTTGGAGCAATCATAAGAACTGCTGAATGTACTGGCGTAGATGCTATTATTATACAAAAAAGTGGTAGTGCTCCTGTAAACTCAGAAACTATTAAAACTTCAGCTGGTGCAGCCTTTAAAATACCTATTTGCAAAGTTGATCATATTAAAGATGCTATTTTTCAATTACAAGCAGCTGATATTAAACTAGTCGCGGCTACTGAAAAAACTGAAGATTCAGTGTATGATTTTGACTTTAAACAACCTACTGCAATTATTATGGGTTCTGAGCATAAAGGTGTAAGCAATTCTATTTTAAAAATGGTAGACTATAAAGGCAAGTTACCTCTATTAGGAGAAATTGAATCTCTTAATGTATCTGTTGCATGTGGTGCTTTTCTCTACGAAGCGATAAGACAAAGACAATAAAAAACTATTCTTCTTCATTTGAAGAAGCTTTATAAATATAACGGTAGGAAATTTCATTAATTCCTACTGTTTTATTTTCTTCCACATCCTCTATCCTATTCTCTTCCTCTAAAACTGGTGGTACATAATTCCCTTCTTCATCGAACATATCATCAAAAGCTGATTTTGAAAATACATATTTCTCTTTTATAATCCCTCGTTTTCTGTAAACAATGGCAAAAACTACTCCTATCAATAAACCTGACAAATGTCCTTCCCAAGAAATTCCTTCTTTTATTGGAAAGACATACCAAATCATACTGCCATATAAAAAAATGGTAATAAGAGACATTGCAACTAATCGATAATGCTTCCTTATAATTCCGCTAAAAAAAATGAAACTAAAAAGCAGGTATACTATTCCACTAGCACCTATATGATATGACTCTCTCCCTATAACCCAAGTTAGTAATCCTGTAAATAAGGCTCCAAAAACCAAAACCTTTAAAGCAACATCTTTATAAAAGTAAAAAAGGCTCATTAAAAGCACAAAAAGAGGTACTGAATTATTAAATAGGTGTTTTGTATCACTATGTATAAAATGAGTAAATAAAACACCTTTAAAACCGCTAAAAGTTCTAGGAAGTATACCAAACTTATTAAAATTAAATCCGAATTTAATTTCAATCCAATATATAAACCAGATTAAAAATACAAATACAAATGGAATTGCAACTATATTATTATTATACTGTAATGACTCCTTTTCGTTCATACTTTTCTAAATAACAAAAATAAATCCATTTTTTAAAATCCGAATTTCTGTCAGAAATCTTTAGTATTTTTACCTTATGAACGCACCTTTGGCAGAAAGAATTCGTCCGAAAACTTTAGACGACTATATTAGTCAACAACATTTAGTTGGGGATAAAGGAATTTTAACTCAACATATTAGACAAGGAATTATTCCATCATTAATTTTATGGGGACCTCCTGGCGTGGGTAAAACTACTTTAGCCAATATTATAGCAAGCGAATCTAAAAGACCTTTTTATACTTTAAGTGCTATTAACTCTGGTGTAAAAGATGTTCGTGAAGTTATAGATAAAGCTAAAAAAAGTGGTGGCCTATTCACGCAGAAAAATCCAATTCTCTTTATTGATGAAATTCATCGATTTAGTAAATCTCAACAAGATTCTCTTTTAGGTGCTGTTGAAAAAGGTTGGGTAACTTTAATTGGTGCTACAACAGAAAACCCAAGTTTTGAAGTGATTCCTGCCCTGCTCTCTCGATGTCAGGTTTACATTCTCAACTCTTTTGATAAAGAAGATTTAATTGCTTTATTGAATAGAGCCATTCAAAAAGATGACATTTTATCTGAAAAAACAATAACATTAAAAGAAACAGATGCTTTATTACAAGTATCTGGAGGTGATGCTCGTAAACTTTTGAACATTTTTGAACTATTAGTTTCTTCTGATGAAATAATAGAAATAACGAATGATTTTGTACTTCAGAAAATTCAAAAAAATACGGTTAGATATGATAAAACAGGGGAGCAACATTATGACATTGTTTCTGCTTTTATAAAATCTATACGTGGTAGCGACCCAAATGCTGCTGTATACTGGCTTGCTAGAATGATAGAAGGTGGTGAAGATGTAAAATTTATAGCTCGTAGAATGCTAATTTCTGCTTCAGAAGATATTGGTAACGCTAATCCAACAGCTTTAATTCTAGCTAACAATACATTTCAAGCAGTGTCGGTTATTGGTTACCCTGAATCAAGAATAATATTAAGTCAATGCGCAGTTTACTTAGCTAACTCTCCAAAAAGTAATGCATCATATATGGCCATTGGAGAAGCTCAAAATTTAGTACACAAAACAGGAGACTTGTCGGTGCCCCTACATTTGAGAAATGCTCCAACAAAACTAATGAAAGACTTAGATTACGGTAAAGATTATATGTATTCTCACAGTTATGACAACAACTTTGTAGAGCAAGAATTTATGCCTAAAGAAATTTCAAATACAAAATTATATGAACCTGGTAACAATGCTAGAGAAAACAGTTTCAGAGAAGTTCTTAAGAAAAGGTGGAATAAGAAATATAATTACTAATTAAACTTAACTTTATAAGGCTTCATTGTTAATTTATCATCAGTATAATATTGGGCTATCCAAGTAGTACTATCCTTCTTTAGAAATACACCGTTTTTATTTTTTATAATAAAAATTTCAGGATTAGATGTCCTAAGTATTTCATAAGAAATATTATTTGATGCATCTTTTAATATGAATCCATTACTACTATAATTAGCAAACAAATCATACGCTATATTCTCTTTTCTTTTTGGTTCTTTATCTACAACATTTGTTACCGTATTCTCTACATCAACGTTTGCATTGGTATTACTCTCTTCTAAAGGAATGTATTTATAATTTAATTTTTTAATTCCATTAAATGAATTTCTAATAGCCTCATGATAAGCTTTTTTATAGTTTTTCATTTTACTTTTACCCTCAGTACCCTTATACACTATCTTGTTAAAACAGTCTTTTAATACAATAGTTGTTTTTGTAGAAAACATTCCAGAATCCTCTTTAATATCTGCTGTTAAAGCACCACATTTATTCTTTGCTAAATCTTCAGGTAATTCTTCATCACTTAAAAAAGCTATGAACCCGTTTTTATTAAACAAAAACTTTGTTAATGAACTCGTTTGGTACTTATCTGACTCATTAAAAGCTTCTAACTTTTTAGGTACAATAATGTATTTATAATTATTCACTTTTTTTTGCGCTGTAACAGCTACTGAGATAAATAGAAAAACGAGAATTTTTTTCATTTTATTTGAATATCATATTAATTCCTAACTGAAAAGATGCATTGTTTGCATTTGCAATATCAGAAAGTTGAAACACATTATCAACTACTCCATATATATTTAACTTCCAAACATTTGCTGAAACTCCTATTCCAAAATTAGTATATGAAAAATCATCAATTGTGTATGTTACTTTGGTGTTGAATTTTTCAGAAATTCTTCTTTGATAAAACCCTGTCATTGCAAATCTAGGACCAATAGGTCTTATAATGGTATACAACTGCGCACCAACAGCATTATCATAATAATTTTTATACGAAATATCAGAACAACTTTCTTCACTTCTAGTTCTTCCGAATTGATACTGCAATGCAGCGTTAAATTTTATTGGACGCATTACCGAATAAGATTCTCTATTATTCTCCCTTAAAATATTAGCATCTATATCATCATTTAATTGCTGCCAATAATCTGGATTTGTACTATCATATAAAAATTCGATTCCAGAAAATGTATAGTTTCCATTTACAGTTCCATTCCGAGTTTTTTCCGAATAGCTTATAAAACCTATATCTAATAAACTAGCAGTAAACACAGTTTGGGGATCTATTCTGTAAGTTACACCTATATCAAACCCTAATCCTAAATTAGATCCTAAAAAGGTACTTCCAATAATATCTCTTGCATCTAAATTAATTTCATTATTTGCATCATAAAACCCAGAACTATATGCAGAAACACCAACATTACTTAATGTATGTACATAAATATTATCTGTTCCTAAACGTGTGGTAAAACTTCCTCTGTTATTATTCGATAAAACGTTTAAAGCTCCTGAATATAACTTTACTCTACCTCCAATAGTTAGTTTTTCACTCATTTTTCTAGAAATACCTGCATGAATTACTCCTAATAAATCTGCTTTTACGTTTACACTAGAGAATAGGAAATTTCGATTAATAAATCCTGCATTACCATCTTTAATCAGTTGTAAAAAATCTTTAGGAATTGTAAAAAAGGCATCCAATTCTGTATAATATCCAACACTTAGATAATCTCTTTCATTAATTTTATATCCAGCATTAATAACTTCTACTTGTGTATTAATTGCTACATAATCACTGGTTCCTAACTGATTCAAAACATTATCTAGTTTTGTATTAAAATTTACATTATCTGCTCTAAATAAATCAGCAATAGTAAAACCGGAAACACTAGCATTTGTAGAAATCCCAGATAACAATGGAACTCCAGCGTGATACTTATAATTCGTTACTGCACCTGGGTTTAGTAATAATGTTTGTGGAATTTCATCAAAACCGTATAAAATTTGTTTGTTTTGAGACATGATTCCTCCAATAGAAATCATACTAAATATGATAATCAATAATATTTTTTTCATAGATTTTTAATTGACTCTAAAGTAAAAAGTTCCTGCAGATTTAAATCTTAACGAAGTTGGAGTATTTACATCTATTACAGATCCATCTGTACTAGGTGGTAACGTTAATACAACTTGAATTTTTCTAGTACTTGTAAATAAAGTATTATTTGCTACAAATATTTCTTCTTCTTGAGAAAAATTGGTTTCATTAGCACCTACATTTAAGGTAATAGGTCCATGAGTAACACTATCAGATTCATCTAAAAATGTAAAATCTATTCTAAACTCTCTATTAAATTGATTAAGAATTTCAAACCTTAAAACTACTCTCTCTAAATCTTCTCTTGCTGTAGCGTTATCTAAAACTGTAAAAAATGAAGTTTGAGAAATTGTTCCAACTTCGCTTCCTCCTACAAATAAGTCATTTTGAGTAATATCTGCTTTAATTAATGATGCAGCTACTACTGGCGTAATTTCTAAATTTTCTGCTTGATTAAAATCGATATCATCTACACATGAAATGAAACTATAGCAAAAAAACAGTAACAAAATATAACACAGGGATGTTCTCATATAGTACTTTCTTAATTTTCAACGGGGTAATATTACAAATATTGTTTTATTTCTAATAATGATTTAACACTTGTAAAGCTTCCTTCAACTACTTCTTTGTTTAAGTTAAGGTGAATTGCTTCCATTCCAACAGCTATAGCTCCTTCTATATCTGCCTCCAAACTATCTCCAATCATTATTGCATTTTCTGCTGTTATGTTTGCTTCTTTTAATGCAAATGCAAATACTTTAGGATTAGGTTTCTTCACCCCTACACTTTCTGAAGTAACTATAACATCAAAATAAGCTGCTATCTTAGACTTCTGTAATTTTAAGTTTTGTACTTCTTCAAAGCCATTAGTTATGATATGTAACTCATATTTTGGTTTTAAATATTCCAACAACTCAATAGTTCCTTCAATTAAAAAATTGTTATGAGGTAAATACTTAATATAATCTTCAGATATCATATTAATTAATTCGTCTGAAACCTCTATTTCTAGAGTATCAAATGTACTTTTTAGTCGCTTGTATCGCAACTCTTCTTTACCTATTTTCTCTTCTCTATATAATTTCCAATACGCTAAATTAATAGGCATGTACAATTCTAAAAAAGTATCTAATTCTAGATCTATTTTTTGTTCTTTAAATATTTTTTGAAATGATAATGCTGAATTTTTATCGAAATCCCATAAGGTATGGTCTAGGTCGAAGAAAATGTGCTTTTTAATTTCCATAGGCCAAATGTAAAGATATAATCAATTTAAAAGGTAAACTGGATCATTAAATTTATAATATATTGCAATCAATTAAACGGGAGCAAATTGGATATTTCAGAAATTTTTAATCTATTTCTAATCATAAGTGCTATACATGGTTTTGCTTTTAGCATTTTTCTTTTTAAACGAGACAACCATAAAGAAAGAGGGATTTACTACTTAAACTTAATGATTTTAGTAATTGCTTTAAACAATATGCAATCTTGGTTATTAGCAGAACAATTTATAGTCATGAAATATATTCAGATTCCATGGCATTTTTTAGTAGCTCCTCTATTCTATACTTTCTTAATTAACTACTTAAACATTAAAAAGCATCTTACTAATATCTTAAAATATATTGTTCCGCTTTTTTTAATTAGTATTGTTTTCCAAGTAGTTTGTTTAGCTTTTCAAAAAGATAATAGCACATTACATGAATATCAATTATTTTATGAAAAGTATACTGCTTTTGAAGAACTTTTTAGTTTATTAATTTCTATAAGCATTTTTATTTTCTCATTTTCCTTGATTAAAAATAAAAAGGAACTATTTAACGATGTGCTTAGTTTCGACAATTTAAAATGGTTAAATACTTTTATTTTTTTAGGAGGAATTACATATGGTTTCTGGATAATAGCAATTGCAGTTAAGTTTTATTTGAATTTTACAGGTTTTATCATCTTTTATTATCCATTAAGAATAATGACAACTATTCTTATTTATTGGCTTGGATATGAATTAGTGTACATATTACGTCAAGTAAAAGAGCGAAAAGCAATTCGAGAGAAAGGTTTAATTAAACAAGAAAAAGTACTTCATAATAACTCAAAAAAGTTCAATCATATAGAAACTTATATTTTAGACAACCGTAGGTTTTTAGATAATTTACTCAGTTTAGAAACGCTCGCTACTGAATTACAAATGAGCAGTAGCCAACTCTCTAAATTAATTAATGAGCAAAGCGATCAAAACTTCAATTATTTAATTAATGGATATAGAATAGCTTATTCTAAAGAGTTATTACTTGATGAGAATTATGCCAACTATACAATTACTTCTATTGCTTTAGAATCTGGGTTTAATTCAAAATCTACTTTTTACTATGCCTTTAAAAAGCATACAGGTATTACTCCTACAGAATTTAAGAAAAATATCCATAAACAACTTTCCTAATTTCTAAAAATCTATCCAATTTCTAGCAAATTAGGAGTTATTGGACATTAAAATCCATGCTAAAATTAGCTTTGAAAAAAACTTTTTTAATCATGAATAATTACCTAAAAACTAAATTAAAAAAACAAAACTTTAAAAGACATAAAGGAGTTCTTGTACACAACATACTCTTATTATTATTTGTTTTTGTTTCCATTTCAACACAATCACAAGAAGAAAAACCAAAAAACCAAATAAAAGGAGATCATGAAATTAAGATAAACGGTTTATACTTAATTGCAGGTGTTTTAGATTTAACGTATGAAAGAGTTCTTAATGATGAATCTGCCATAGGAATTTCTGCAGCTGTTGGATTAGACAGTGAATATTATAAATTCTCAGCTATGCCTTACTACAGGTTTTACTTTGGCGAAAAAAGAGCTGCTGGTTTTTTTATTGAAGGAAACGGAGCAATTCTAGTTGATGAATTTGATCGTGAAATTGTTTTATTTAGTAATGATGACAATACTATTGGAATTGGAGTTGATAGTAATTCAGGAATTAAAACTCGGTTTGGTTTAGGAATGGGTGTAGGTGGAAAGTTTTTGTCCAAAAATGGATGGATTGGAGAACTCTCTTTAGGGTTTGGAAGAGTTTTTGGCGTAGAAAATGACCTCTTCAAAGTATATGGTAGATTTGGGATTACAATCGGAAAAAGATTCTAATTTGTTTAAACAACCACTATAAGAAAAGCTGTCTTCAAATTTATTTATTGAAGTTGTTCCTTAAAAAACTTTGACAACTACAATATTAAAATTCAGATTACCGTATCATAAAAAAACATTGATTGTTATGATGATTTCACATTTTAAACATTAACGAAGTATTGGGAAAATTGCGTAATCGTAATATTTCATATCAAATATTTAAATTACTTTTAGGGTGTTGTTATAGCAGCACCCTTTTTAGTTACACTAAATAATCATCTTGGAGCATAACAAAAAACACATACTTTTTCTTTGCGGTTGGTATCCTTCTAGAGTTTTACCTAATAACGGTGATTTTATTCAACGACATGCTGAAGCTGTTAGCCTGCTTCATCAAGTTTCTGTAATTCATATTATCTCAGACATTAATGCAACTCGTAGTATTGAAGTTGACTCTAAGATTGTTAATGGTATCCATACACATATTGCATATGTAAAACCGACCAAAAATAACTTAGTAAAATTCCAACGGTTTTATAAAGCTTTCTTTTTATTACTGAAAAAAGTAACACATTTTGATGTTGTACATCTCAACAAACTTTTTCCTTTTGGGTTATTTGCTTTGTATTTAAAATGGTTTCTAAAAAAAGAGTATATAATTTCTGAACATTGGACGGGTTACCATTCTCCGCAAGTACAAAAGATTTCGAAAATAGAAGTTTTTCTATCAAAACATATTGCTAAAAATGCGAAATATGTATGTCCTGTTTCTGTAGATTTAGAAAACTCCATGAAAAAACTTGGTTTGAAGGGGGCTTTTGTTCGTGTTCCTAATGTAGTAGATACCAAATTATTTGCTTCTAAAAAACATCAAACAAAAACACCTTATACTATTTTACATGTGTCTAACATGCAAGATCATCATAAAAATGTATCTGGAATTATAAATACTATAGCACGATTTAAAGAGTATACTACAGATTTCTCTTTAGTTTTAATTGGAGAAAACTCAAAAAAGTATAAGAAATTAGCAGCCCAGTTAAACGTCGTTAATTTCATTAAATTCATTGAGCATATTCCACATCAAGAAGTAGTTAATTATATGCAAGAAGCTTCTGTCTTTGTATTGTTTAGCAACTTTGAAAATCTACCTTGTGTAATTTTAGAGAGTTTTTCTTGTGGTACCCCAGTAATTAGTACAAACGTTGGCGGTGTTAATGAGTTTTTCCCTAATAATTTTGGATACTTAATAACTCCCAAGGATGAAGAAGCTTTGTTAATTAAATTACAAGCAATTCACAAAACTTATGTTTCTGCTGAAAAATTACATACTTATGCTGTAACTCATTTTAGTAAGGAAGTAATTGCCAAACAATTTTCTAATTTATACTTAAGTAATTGAAATCAATCAAACAATACATAGTAAACTTTCTGAGCAGAGCTGGTAGTCATGTACTTGCTGCTACTGTAATTGCTAGGTTGCTTTCATTTTTTGCTTCATGGATTGCATTACAACTTATTGCTCCTAATCCACTTGGACAAGTTTTGTATGCTTGGAATATTGTTACTTTTTTAATCCCTTTAGTTGGTTTAGGCTTACATCAAAGCTATATAAGATATGGAGCTTTAACAACATCTGTAGAAGAAAAACAACAGCTTTTACAGTATGTTGTTAGAAAAGGAACCATTGTTTCTCTACTTTTAACTATCGTTTTAATATTAGTTACCTCTGTACTTACTTTTAAAATACCTAATGTTAATCGATATTTATACATTCTCTCTTTTGTTTTCACACCTACTTTTCTGCTTGAAATTATCAGAATTCGAATGCGTCTTGAGCATAACAATAAAAAATATGCTCGAATAGAAATTGTATATAATTTGCTGTTAGTCCTTTCCGTAATAATTCTCAGTTACTTTTTTCAAAGCTCAGGATATGCTTTTTCATTTGTAATTGCTCCTTTACTTACTGTGTTATTCTTTTCAAACATAGTACGAACTACTATTTCTGAAAGAATAAAGCCAAAGTTTATAGATTTAGAATTTTGGAAATATGGTATTTTTGGAGGGCTCTCTAACGTAGTTACTATATTATTATTTGCCATTGATATTTTATTAATTGGTAGTATCCTTAAAGATCCTTCTTTAGTTACTGCTTACAGGTATATTTCTTTAATCCCTTTTAGCTTACTTTTTCTACCTAGAGTTTTTATCACTACTGATTTTGTTTCGTTTACAGAAAAAATAGCTAATCAAAACTTTATTAGAGAATACAGTAAAGGATACGTTCGTTTATTTTTAATTATTAGCAGTTGTATCTTACTCTTCTCTTTTCTTTTTAGCTCTCAAATTTTATATGCTTTTGATGCTTCTTTTGTACAATACAAAGACAGTTTTCGAATTTTAGTATTTGGAATTTGTGGGATTCTTATTTTAAGAGGTTTGTACGGTAACCTATTATCCTCTATAGGAAAAGTAAAAATCAATTTTTACATAACAGCAATAGCAATTATTATTAATTATATAACCAACCAGCAACTCATTTCTTTGTACGGTATTAAAGGTGCTGCTATTACTTCTGCTGTATTAATGTGGGGAACTGGAATTGCTTCCGCTTTACTATTTCATTTCGAATACAAAAAATTTATATCAACGCTTAAACAATCGTAATAATAGAGGGAGTTTATTATAATGTAATTGAATGTATGTTTCATCTATAGCTCCAAAGCTTTTATAATACTTAGCTATATTTTTCATAGACGATCCTCCAAAATCAAAGAGTTCGAAATTTCGTTCATATTTAAAAATCGCACGATCATTCATAAAAGTGTTTGCTCCATTATTTCGATTCTTAAAATCTGAAGAACAAACTAACTCGGTAACTCTATCTTGATGTTTTAAAAAGAAAGCACCAGATATTAGCTTTCCTTCCTTATTATAAATAGTTAATAATTCCCCTACATTTTTATCTAAGCATGTATGCATTAGTTTATATAAACGTAAATAATCTGCAGATGTAATTTTACGCACGCGCTTACCTACGTTTTGCTCAAATAATTCTATTAACTTTTTTGGTGAGTCATTCCAAGACTCAGTTAGATCTTCTTGTAATGCTTTTTTTATCTCTCTTTTTCTATTCCTATTGTAGTTTGAAGAAATAGTATCGTAAGAATCTCTAAGTGAAATGGTTTGTAGTTCCTTATGAAGATGGTATGGGTGGAACATACTAAATGAATTTGAACTATTCATACGTAAACTCACATATTTAAAATCGCTGAACAATTCAATTAAAAACTCATCTTCATCTACAACTCCTTTTGAATATATTCCTAATTGAATTACCCAATAAGGTTGATATGTGTATTTTATAAGGAATTTTCTTCGCCATGGAATTGGCATTACAGCTTCATAATCTTCTAGTACTAACACGCTCCAATTATCGGCAACGATATCTAAATACCAGGAAAATCCAAAAACATTAGATTGTATAGAATTCGCAATACAATCATTATATTTTGCTACATCTAGCTTTTTCCTTGTTACTAACCTAATCATTCGTGTGTCGCTATTTTTAGCATCGATTCATATACTCTTTTCCAACCTTTCCAACGTAAATAATCGCTTAAACTTTCGTTATGAAACAATGTAATAAATGTTCCATTTACTTTCTTTACTTCATTCTTAAGATCATTAATTTTTCCTAAAGATTGTTTTGGAGTAAGTTTCATATAATCATTTAAAGTAGTATCCATTAAAGCAAAAGGAAAAATCTTAAGCGGAGTTTGAATTTCAAAATCTAAATCATAGAAATAAAATGGCGTACAAGTACTGGCTCTAAAACCAACATGACTTGCATATCCCATAGAATAGTCTTCTTTTATTTCTAAGTCGATTAACTTTTGATAAGTAACTGGAAGAGAAAAGCGCAAATAATGTTGTCTCGATCTAAAAATAGGCATGTTTGTTATATTCTCTAATCGCTGCTTTTCTTCTTTCAACTTTGTAAAGTTCTTCATCGTATAATAAGAAGGATGTAGTCCTACTCTGGCATAATCTACCATATCTTTTATGAGTAGTTTAAACTTCCTTTTAGAAGCAGAAACATTGGTATCATACGAGGTATAATCTCCTATTAAAAAGAAAAATATTGTCCTCACATTATACTTTTTCTTGAGGTCAAGAATTTTATCAAAAGTATTAAATGGATCTTTTTTAATATTAAAACGAACGGCTAATCTATCTATAACATTAAACACATGAAGTTTATACAAATCTTTCAATCCGCCAGCTATAGATCTTATAGAGCTTTTATATTTATATACATACGCATTATCTATATCGATAGTAGACATAAATGTGTACTTTCGTTTAGCTCCATAATTGTAATCTGGAAATCTCTCTTTTAGAACATCAAGTAATTTGTACGCCCAAATATCGATAACAGGTTGCTCTAAAAAACCATGTAAAAAAGCAATACTTTGATTAGCTGTAAACCTACCGTGAATATCTTTTATATGCGGTAAATATTCTTCATATCTAGTAATTAAATAAAAGCTTGCTGAAAAAATATCAAAAGGAATGGTAGATTTATTCCCTTGATAAAAGAAACAAGGTACATTATCCCACTTTGAAACTTGAATTTCAAAATCATTAACTCCTTGTTGAAATAGCAAATCGGTACTTTTTATAAAAAACTCTTTTCCTAAAGCTACTTTAGTATACGATAACTTTGGTCCGTTAAAAGCTACAAAATCTTCTATTTTTGTTGTAAAATCAATATCTATCAACAATACTCTAGTAAAGATATGCTTAAAAATATAACGTACCCTTGGCGTAATTTTATGTGTATATATCAGTATCAATTAAAAAAGTCTTACAGTATTACTTCATCTGCAAAGCTAAAATAGTTTTTTTCAATAACTATTACGTGATCTAATACTTTAATATTAAGGGTAGCTCCAGCTTCTTTTATTTGATTTGTAAGCTGAATATCAGAATTACTTGGTTTTAACTTTCCTGAAGGATGATTATGACACAAAACAATTCCTACAGCAGCTAATTCTAATGCTCTTTTATATATTAATCGAACATCTACTAAAGTAGCTGTTAAGCCTCCTTTGCTTATTTGATGTTTTGCTAAAACCTTATTTGCATTATCTAAATAAATTACCCAAAACTCTTCATGTTGAATATCTCCAATAATAGGTTGCATCAATTTAAAAACATCTTTAGAAGACACTATTTTATCACTTCTCTTTTTTCCTTCAAAATGACGTCTTCTCCCTAATTCTAAAGCTGTAATAATAGATATAGCTTTCGCCTCTCCTATTCCTTTAAAGCGTTTTAATTCTTCTATAGAAAGTCTTCCTAACTTATTAAGATTGTTACCCATGGATTTTAAAATTCGTTTTGATAGTTCTACAGCACTTTCCTCCCTATTTCCTGAAGCTATAAGAATTGCGATAAGTTCTGCATCAGACAATACCGTTTTTCCTTTTAACATTAACTTTTCTCTGGGCCTATCTTCTATAGCCCAAGACTTGATATTTAACTTTTCCATGCTCAATTTTTTTAATTACAATATAACGTATTCACAACCTTATATTTCCTACTAATCTACAAGAAATTATGTACTAAATAAAATTTGATTTATTTTTTTTCACCATAAAGATGTACCTTTGTACACTATTTCGTTAATTTTTGATATGAAAATTATAATAGCCGGTGCTGGAGATGTTGGCTTTCATTTGGCTAAGTTACTTTCTTACGAATCTCAAGATACTTATATTGTTGACCTAGATGGTGAACGATTAAACTATATCAACAATCATTTAGATGTAATTACCAAAAAAGGTGATGCTACTTCTATTAATTTGTTAAAAGAAATTGGTATAAGTTCTACAGATTTATTACTTGCGGTAACTGAAAGCCAAAATACCAATTTTACTATAGCCGTCGTTGGAAAAGCTTTAGGCGTTAAAAAAACAATTGCTCGAATTAAAAATCCTGAATTCTTAAGTAGTGATATTGTAGACTTTAAAGATTTTGGTGTAGATTTTATGATTTCTCCTGAGGAGCTTGCTGCTCAAGAGATTAAACAATTACTACATCAATCTTCTTTTAACGATACAGTTACTTTCGAAAATGGTCTTTTTAATGTAATGGGAACTACTTTAGGGTATAAATCCCCTATTTTAGATTTAACTGTAAAAGAAGCCAAGGAAAAGTTTAACATGGTAGATTTTATTACCATTGCTATAAAAAGAGAAGGAATGGCACAAACCATTATTCCTAGAGGTGATACTCGATATAAGATGAATGATCAAGTATATTTCTCTGTTCCTAATTATAGCGTTGAAAAACTATACCCTATATGTGGTAAAGAACATATAGAAATTAAGAATGTTATGATTCTTGGAGGAAGTAGTATAGGTAAAAAAACTGCTCGTAATCTTTGTAAGGAAAACTTTAAAGTAAAGTTAATCGAAAAAAGACGAGAAAAAGCATTAACACTTGCCGAAGATTTAAGATCTACTCTTGTTATTAATGGAGATGGTAGAGATTTAGAATTATTAGAAGAAGAGAATATTCGTGATATGGATGCCTTTATTGCTGTTACTGGCGATTCTGAAACTAATATCATGTCTTGCTTGGTAGCTAAATCTAAAGGTGTTAAAAAAACAGTTGCCTTAGTTGAAAATATGGATTATATCAATATTTCACAAACTATTGGTATTGACACTTTAATTAATAAAAAATTAATTGCTGCAAGTAATATTTTCCGTCATATACGTAAAGGTGAAATTTTAGCACTTGCTAATTTACATAATGTAGATGCGGAGGTTTTTGAATTTGAAGTACAAGAAAATGCAAAAGTAACCGAAAAGCCTATTAAAGATCTTCGTTTCCCTAGAGAAGCTGTCTTTGGAGGTGTTATTAGAAATGGAAAAGCTTTAATGTCTTTTGGAGACATGCAAATACAAGCAGGTGATTATGTCATTGTATTCTGTTTACCTGAAGCAATTACAACCGTAGAAGATCTTTTTAATTAATGGACAATTTAAATCTTAAATTAATTTATCGCTTTCTCGGTATTACTGCAATACTAAACGGAGCTTTTATGTGGTTAGCAATCCCTTTTAGCATCTACTACAAAGAAGAAGCTGTTTGGGGAATTTTAAATGCAGGTATTATAACCATTTCATTAGGACTTATTTTGTTTTTCTTTAATAAGCCTGACAATAAGAATCTTCAGAAAAAAGAAGGGTATTTAATTGTTACACTAGGATGGGTTACACTTACTTTAACGGGTATGCTTCCCTATTTACTAACAGGTAGTATTCCTTCTGTCGTAAACGCCATTTTTGAAACAATTTCAGGATATTCTACAACAGGTTCCTCTATTTTAACTGATATTGAAAGTATGCCAAAAGGAATTTTGTTTTGGCGTAGTGCAACACATTGGATTGGAGGAATGGGAATTATTGTTTTAACAATTGCCATTTTACCACTTTTAGGTATTGGAGGGATGCAGTTATTTATGGCTGAAGCTCCTGGGCCTTCAGCAGATAAATTACATCCAAGAATTACAGATACAGCTAAGCGATTATGGTTAATTTATGTGGGGTTAACTCTTGCTGAATTCTTGCTTCTTAAAGTTGCTGGGATGACTTGGTTTGATGCTATTAACCATTCTATGGCTACTGTAAGTACAGGTGGTTTCTCTACAAAAAATGCAAGTGTTGCTTATTGGAACGGAATGCCTTTAATACAATACATCATAATATTCTTTATGTTTATTGCAGGTACAAACTTTGTCCTTACCTATTTTATGTTAAAAGGAAAAGTGAATAAAGCAATTCGTAGTGAAGAATTTAAATATTATAGCTTAGGAATTTTATGTATTACCCTAATTGTTAGCTTTTGTATTATCTTTTTACAAGATTCTTCATTACAAACTTCTATTGAGCATCCTATGGTGTTAGGAAAAGCTGAAAGTGCTATTAGACATGCGTTATTTTCGATAGTATCCGTAGTAACCACCACTGGTTTTGTTACTGCTGATTTTACCATGTGGAGCTATTTTATTACTGCTATTTTCTTTGCCCTATTTTTTGTGGGAGGTTCTGCTGGATCTACTTCAGGAGGAGTAAAAATTGTTCGACATATTGTTATGTTGAAAAATAGTTTTTTAGAATTTAAAAAATCATTACACCCTAACGCTATCATACCTGTTCGGTACGATGGTAAAGCAGTAAAACAAACAATTGTTTTTAATATTATTTCCTTTTTTATCCTATACATGCTTATTTTTATTGTAGGTACAGTAATATTAGCTATGATGGGATTAGATGTAAAATCTGCTCTAGGAGCATCTGCATCATCACTAGGAAATATAGGACCTGCTATTGGTAGTGTTAGTCCTGTAGATAATTTTTCACATCTTACCAATAGTGCTAAATTATTTTGTTCTTTTTTAATGCTAATAGGACGTTTAGAACTCTTTACAGTACTAATTTTATTTACACCTTTCTTCTGGAAGAAAAATTAATTTCATTACGCTTATTCTGAAAATTTAAACTCCTGTAACCTAATTTAAGGTACTAATACCCTATATATATACCCTTGTATATACTGTAACAGCACTTATTACAAAAAAGTAGGCACTTATTCCTTAAATTTCCTCACTTAATCCTTTTTGAAAGAAAACACAGTTAATCGCAAGTAATTTTGTTAGTGGGATTATATAAAATTTTACTAACCAAAAACTAAACGATTATGAATTCTATCAAAAAAATTATTGGATTATTATTTATCGCTTTTTGTCTATCAAGTACAACAGCAAATGCACAAGAACCTATCTTAGGTGAAGTTAGAATATTTGCAGGAAATTTCGCACCAAGAGGATGGGCTTTTTGTGAAGGACAATTATTACCTATTGCTTCTAACTCTGCTTTATTTTCTTTATTAGGAACTATGTATGGAGGTGACGGAAGAACTACTTTCGGTTTACCAGATTTACGTGGTAGAGTAGCTATGAGTGCTGGTAGACATCCTGGATCTAGCTATACCTATATACAAGGGCAAAGAGGAGGCACAGAAGATAACACTTTAAATACATTAAATTTACCCTCTCATAATCATACAGCTATCTTCACTCAAACAGTAGGTATCGCTAACATCTCTGTAGTTGAGGATACAGCAAATTCTGATGAACCCTCAAATCATCATTTAGCAATACCAGATGCGGGAGGTAATAACTTCATTTACAGCACTGGAACTCCTGATGCTACTCTAGCGCCTGCACCTGTTACTGTTAACGGTACTGTTACTACAGGGTTAACTGGAGGGTCGCGAGCTGTTGAGAATAGACAACCATATACCGTTGTTAGGTATATTATAGCTTTACAAGGTATCTTCCCTTCAAGAAACTAATTAAAGTATTGATTATAAACGACAAAGTAAAGTGTAGATTTTGGTTTGCGCTTTACTTTTCTGTATTTTTAGTACTTAACTAATTAAAACTAATCTATAATGAAAAGAATTACTCTTATAACTTTTTTATTACTTTTCCTCCAAGGTAATATTGTTAAATCTCAAACAACATTACAACCTGGTGATATTGCTTTTACCCATATGGATAGAGATGGTTCTGACCTATTTTCTATTGTATTACTTGTTGATATAACTTCAAATACTGTTATCCATTTTTCCGAAAGAACATGGGATGGAAGTGCATGGCTAGTTACTAATTCAGAAGGAATATTAACTTTTACTTCCGATACTCCACTAACAGCAGGAACACAATTGTTAATTAATAAAAACACACCTTCTGCAACAATCTTTGGCGGAAGCACTACTGGAAATATAGTTTTAGTAGCTGGTTCGTGGAGTGCTTCAGCTGGAGGTGATCAAATATTCGCCTATCAATCAGCTAATGCTTTAACTCCTAATAATTCTGATTTCATAGCAGCTATAAATTCAGATGATGATAATCTACAAGCTAATGGGTGGCACTTAGCTAGTAACACATCTAGTTCCGCAAGCTCACTACCAACTAACTTAACTAATGGTACAAACGCATTATCATTATATATATCAGGAAGTCCATTAAATGCTGGTGCGCCAGATTTACCTGGTGGAGGAGAAAGGGAAAATGCTCGCTATAAAGCTTCTGCACCACACACTGGTGATAAAGCAACAATTTTAGCTGCTATTATGGATTTGAATAACTGGGAAGCAGATGATGATACTCCATATAATAACGCCTCAGCTGCTTTTACAATTACAGGAGGAAACACAGACCCAACAATTGCTATTGACAACTCAACACTAAATTATACTGAAGGAAATTCAGCTACACAAATAGATGCTACTGGTACAGTTAATGATGCTGATGGAGATGCAGATTGGAATGGTGGAACATTGGTAACTCAAATTACAGCAAACGCTGAAGCTGCAGATGAAATTAGTATTTCTGATACTGATGGAGATGGCACTGCAATTACTGTAAGTGGAACAAATATTTTAGCTAATGGAACTACAGTTGGAGTCTTAAGTGCTAGTGGTGGTACTGTTACAAATAACACAGCACTTACCATTACTTTTAATAGTAATGCTACTAACGCTATTGTACAAGAAGTTTTACAATCGTTACGATATAGAAACACTTCTACAACTCCAGGAACAAGTAATAGAACCATTACAATTACCGCCACAGACTCCAATGCTGCAAGTGTTAATGATACAAGAACTATCACTATCACTACTATTCCTAATGTTACAAGTGTAACAGTTCCTAGTAATGCCACGTATTCTGTAGGTCAAAACTTAGACTTTGCAGTAAACTTTGATGAAAACATAACTGTAAATACCACTGGTGGTACTCCACAATTAGCTATTACTATTGGTAGCACAACTCGTCAAGCTGTTTTTCAACCTGCTTCTTCAGGAACTTCTGCGTTAACATTTAGGTACACAGTACAAGCTGGTGATTCTGATACAGATGGTATTGCTGTAGGAAGTTTATCAGCCAATGGAGGAACTTTACAAAATGGTTCGGGAACAGCTGCAAATTTAACATTAAATAACGTAGGAAGTACTGCAAATGTGTTTGTAGATGGCATTGTACCAACAGGATATTCTGTCGCTATAGATCAATCTCCTATTAATGCTGCTAATGACGATGCGGTAAGTTTCACTTTTGCTGGTGCTGA
>NZ_CAZEFZ010000009.1:0-86262 GCF_964511145.1 Tenacibaculum amylolyticum | reverse complement strand
CAAAAGTTTCTAATTACAGGTGTTAAGTCAGTTTTTTATGAGTCACAATGTTGTGAAACTTAACAACTAACGCTATAATATTTACCGTAATTGTGACAATTCTTAGCGGTTGCAGTGAGGATAATAACACCAATCCAAATCAAAATGTAATAAACCTTGAGGATGCTAAGCTATCCGATTTCCCTCTATTTAGTGTTACACCGGTTTCTATCAATATTACACAACCTACCATTGTAGATAATGAGGAAACATCATTTGGTAAAATTGATATTGTGGTACCAAACATAGTTTCGTTAAATGGAATTGCTTCTTCCATTACATCAGACGAATTGAACCTAAGTAGATTCGACGTTCTACCTGGTAACAGCTCTACTCTGAATTACGAAACACAAAGTCACGTACACACCATTGTAAATGTGTTAGATAAATCAAAAGAATTGTTACATTATACCGTAAATATTGAACAAGAAGTAATACCAACACCGTCTACTCTAACAGTCACTGATTTTAAGTTTGAAGCAAGTAAAAACCCTCAATTATCTGATGATGTTGTAATTGAAAGACGCGCTAACGATGTAAACAGACAGGATATTTATCTATTTGTACCCGCTGGAACGGATTTTTCCAACCTAAAACCAACCGCCACATTTGATGCCGAAGAAGTCTTTTATACGCAAGACTCTTCCATTCCTATTGTAGATGTAAATACGCCATATCCAACTTCAGAAGCCAGTTTTGATTTTGCCTACCCAAAGAGCTTTATCATTGTATTAAGAGATGATGCAAATGATAGAATAAAATGGGTAAATGTATTTGTTGATGTGAAAAACCCTGTAGTAATTGAAAATATGGATATTTCTACACCAGATGTAACTACACCAGGTTCCTCGGAGTATTTTACAGGTATTACAACTTGGAAAAATATAGGAAACCATAAATTAGTGTTTCAATCGGCGACTACCTACGAAGATAAAGTACCGAGTTCAACGGTTAATTTTATCACTGCAGATATGAAATTTCTATCAAGCGGTTTAGCACCAAATGAAAGTGCTAATATCAATGTACAAGTGAACGGAAATTTACCAGTAGGCGAATACAAGACTACAGCCGTATTCTATACAAAATTTGCTAGACATAATGCCATTGACGATTTAGTAGAAACAGCTAAACTGAAAATTACAGCGAACGTAACAAACTAAATCTCAAAAGAAACAATTGCTAACAATAAATATACGTAATGCGGGGCAATTTAGGAAATATGAACAGTAAATCATTTAATAAGCAATATAGTGGTTTGATAATGAAGTTCCTTAAATCCCGCACTACGCATATTCGAGTCGTTGGCGGCAATTGAGAAAATAATTCTAACATTTCAATCTGCTAAATTGTCACATTATATATCTAAATTCATTTTTATGAAAATCCTATACATAATTATACTCACTTGTTTATTAATCCCTGCAACATATAGTCAAGATGATAAAAGTCAAGTACTGATATTGGGGACTTCTCATCTGGACAATATTGAAGGATTCGAGGTCTCTATGCTTGATAAGGTCATTGCAAAACTTGATTCATTCAATTTTGACATTATTGGAATAGAGAAAATGTCTGGTGAATTATTAAATGATATTAAATCAAGAAATGATCATGCGTTCGATGGAATTACTAAAGGGGGATTCGGTGTCCGATATCTGGAAATTGCAGACACTATTAGAATTAATCGACAAGTAACTTTTCTGGATGCAGAAAAATTTATTCAGGAACTCTTGAGCAAGGAGAAACTTGATTCAAAAGATCACAAGCAATTGATCTTCAATTATCTGGCGATTACAGATTTACCCTCAGCCGTGTTACAGTACGCGATGATTGAAGACAAGTCTACATTCACAACAGAATTTGAAAAGTATTTAGCTGGCATTCTGGAAAGAGAAATGACTAGCAAGAATGAATATTACAGCTTGGCTATGCAACTTGCAATAAAAGAAAAGTTAAATCGATTGGATCCCATCGATAATTTTCAAGACGAATCACTTTTGTTTAAGTACTATCCAAATTTTATGGAAGACTTTAAAGCCAATGCTGAACTTTTTTCTGGTATTAATGAATTACCTGTTTTTCAAAAAGTAAATGAGTTGACAGAATCATCCATTAAATCTGGTGATTTCTATAATTTATATTCTTTTTTAAATAGTACAGAATATAAAAACGGTGATTTCAATGCGCAGTGGAAAATTTGGTTAGAAACAGACTTCAAATCGGGTTCAGACAAAGCAAGATACTATTTGTGGGAGATGCGAAATTTAAATATAGCCGCAAATATTTTGAATTTAGTAGCACGTAACCCAAACAAGAAAATTCTCATTATTATTGGTGCATCACATACTGGATTTTTAGAAAAATACTTAATGCAGGTAGAAAATATTGAATTATTGAAGTTTGAATAAAAACTACCGCCAACAATAGCTAAAAAATCATAGCTGCCTTACGGAACAGCAACGCTTTTTAGCCGGAACGTTGTGCTTAATTAGAGAACTAAATAGATGGGCAAATTTCAATATACATTAAGCTGTTATTTCAAATTGAATCCAGAAAGTTTTGTAAAGGTTTCTGACCAATTGGAAATATCACTACCCTGTATTAATTGCCAAAGAGATCATAGAACAATAATATTTGAAAACATCAATAAAAAAGG
Organism: Tenacibaculum amylolyticum; assembly: GCF_964511145.1. Classification (NCBI taxonomy): domain Bacteria; kingdom Pseudomonadati; phylum Bacteroidota; class Flavobacteriia; order Flavobacteriales; family Flavobacteriaceae; genus Tenacibaculum; species Tenacibaculum amylolyticum. The sequence goes on along the minus strand of NZ_CAZEFZ010000009.1, from coordinate 83,567 downwards.
AATCTGTACACCAAAGAAAAAATGTGAAGGATTTCTAGGTGAATTAGTAAAAAGAGAGATAATAAAAGAAGTAGATGGAGTTAAAATAAATTATCTAATTGAATTTGATTATCATCAATTTACAGACTTAAAATACAACGTAGAATCAAATTTTAAATTTGGTTGGGCGAGAGTCTATTTTACCGTTAAATGTTCCAAATGCCAAAAAGAAAAAACGATTAGCACTCAAGAAAATGTTGGAAGACCTTGGGATGAAAAGTGTGAATGTGGAAACATAATATTTCAAGATTATGAAACTCCATTCAAATATCAAGCAACTGAAATATAACTAAGTACAACACTGTATAAAAATGCATTAAAACTCATTTTACACTAAACGTTGTAAAACATTTACGAAAAAACTACTATGAAATTAATACTGAAAATACTCAAATGGATTGGTAAAATTTTAGCTGGATTTATAATCATATTGTTAATATCAGGTTTATGTTTTAGATTATTTAGCTCAAAACCTGTTCCACCTGGAAAATTAGTTGATGTAAATAGTACTAAACTTCATATAAGAGCAGAAGGTCAAAAAAATAATTTTCCAACTCTTATTCTTGAATCAGGAGCGGGAAATGATACAGACGTGTTTCATTGGATTGCTGAAGGTTTGAAAAAAAATATGAGAGTTATACGTTATGACAGAGAAGGAAAATGGTTTAGCGAATCAAGTAAAGACAGTATTACACCAGAATTTTACGCTCGCCAATTACATACATTATTGGAAAAAAATGGAGAAAAACCACCTTATATTTTAGTTGGTCATTCAATGGGCGGACCATATAATCGAATATTCAGAGACCTATATCCAAATGAAGTAAAAGGAATGGTCTTTATAGACTCAAGTCATCCAGAACAATGGGAACGACTGACTGAAAATGGATTATTTGAAGAAAACCAAATTGCTCTCATAAAAATACTTGCAGTTCTTTCCGATATGGGACTAATGGGAGTTTATAGTTCAATAAGCAATCCAAAATCTATAGATAAGGATTTGCCAAAAGACTGTCAGAATCGCAAACGTAATCTCACTTCTTATTCGGGAAAAGTTTATCGTAGATATCTAAAGGAAAATAACATTAACGATAATATTCTATTAAGAGCAAGTCAAGCAAGTAAATTAGACTCATTACCTGTATTAGTTTTTACGGCAACTGAACAATATGGAGAACCTGAAATATGGTTTGAAATGCAAGAAGAATTAAAAAGACTATCTACTAAAGGAAAACATTTTTATATCGACGCAAATCACGGTTCAATAATCACAAAGAAGGAAAATGCTGAAAAAATTAATAGAGAAATACTTTTAATGACTGAATCAATTGATTGAAAAAACGTTTTACAACAATGGCTATAATTAATACGGGGTTTAGGCTTAATCCAAAGTTTAGTGTATTTTTATAATGTTCGGCAAGTTTTTAAAAAGAGAAAATTAAACACAAAATATAAAAATTCGGCTCTGTGTTAATCCGAAAAGTTAGTGTCTTTTTACACGCTATGTTTCATACACAAGTCCGTTGGCGGTAATTTGAAATGGACGAATTAAATCAAATAGAAAGAATTAAAATAAAACTAAGGTTAGCAAAAAATACAGACTCTTTTTTTGAAGTATTTGGAGCTTCTTCCCATAAGTATATTTTGAATTCACCTTTGGATTTACAAGAATTAAATGATTTCGAAAAAACATATGAAATAGTTCTTCCAGAGACTTACAAAACATTTTTATCCGAAATTGGTAATGGTGGATTAGAATATAAAAATTCAGTTGTAGGTAATTCAGGTGCTGGACCTGATTATGGAATATTTAAATTAGGACATCCATCTCAATTTATAGTTGATACATCATTAAACTATTTAAAAAAAGTTCCCTATTTTAACGAAAATATAACCGAAAAAGAATGGGATAGAATTTATAATGAAATGGATGATAATATTTCAGATGAAGACTATGATAAAGAAGTTGCAAAAGCTTATTCTGGAATATTAAATATAGGCTTTTCTGGATGCTCTGGTTATTTAGGAATTATATTAAATGGAAAAAATAAAGATAGAGTTGTTCATACTTATGACGAAATAGAATATTGCCCTCATTTCGTACAAGAAATGAACTTTTTAGATTGGTATGAAAACTGGTTAAACGATATTATCTCAGGAAAAAGTATTAAACAAAAAGGATTTACTAGCGAATCAGAAGAAAGTTGTGTAAATAGGTTTCTGTCAGATAAAGAGCCTTATTGGAAATTTGTTTCATTGTCTTATATTAGGTCATTTGATAAACTAAATGAGTCTTCAATTAGAATTTTACAAAAGGCTTATAAAAAAGAGAGAAATAAAAACGTAAAGATTTTTCTATTAAATCTATTGACCAAATTTGATTATGATAATTCAAAAAAAGAAATAGCAAAACTTGCTAAAAAGAAACCGATTGAGTTTTTAAGAAACATTCATTTATACAATAAAGATAAAACTATTGATTGGTTAAATGAGTTTAATACAATAAGAGAGTCAGAAAATTCAGAATTGTTAGAGTACATTGAATTTGTAACTGATCCTGATATAAAAACTACCGCCAACAAGGGGCATAATTAATTGCGGCTGAATTTCCTCAGCGGAAATTCAATCTTATTAATTATCTTTCCGAAACAACGGAAAATGACTCGCGTCCTTTTCCCTCAAAAAATCATACACAAATACGTTGTGTATAATTTAACCAAACAAATCTGCTAAATTGAAAATAACATATTTAATAGTTCTATTTGTAATCTTTAGTTCGTGTAAAGATGATATTTCTGACGAGAAATACAGAAATGAAAACTATGTATTCTACCAAGAAGATGGTAAAACAGGAAGATGGCAAAAAATAAATACAACATCCGAATTAAAGTACAAGAAAGGGAGTCTAACATATTTTTACAATAACGGAACAATTTTCGGAGAACTAGAAGTAATAGATTCATTTCCAAACCGAATTGAAAAATTTTATGATAAAAATGAAAAACTTGTAAAAACTATTTGGAGAAAAGGTGACTCAATAGATAAAATACATCTTGAAAATGGTTATTTCAAACATAGTTATTCAAACAAAGGAGTGATTATAATGGAAGGCTTAGTTGAAAATAATTTAGAACAAGGCATATGGAATAAGTACCGCAGTGAAGATGGAAGTTTGAGACAAATTATTGAAATGAAAGATGGACTAGAACATGGCAAAAGAGAAAATTACTGGCCTAACGGTAAAATAAAAAATATCTCTTATTGGAAGAAAGGTAAACAATTCGGAGAAGCAATCATGTACTTTGAAAACGGCAATATTGAAGAACAGAATTTTATTAGAAATGGAAAAATTCACGGTTTACTTAAGGAATATTATAATGATGGAACAATTAAGTTTACTGGGAATTATTGGAATGGAGAGCTAAAAGATAGCTGTAAGACATACTATAAAAATGGTAAATTAAGACTTTTGCAGATATTTGATTTAGACACTACTTCAATGAAAAAAAGTGGCACACAAATAAACTATTACCCAAGCGGTAAAGTAGAAGCCAAAATAATTTACAAAAATAATGTTGCTAGCCTGAAAAGATATTATGAGAATGGCACATTAGAAGAAATATCGACTAAAGTAAATAATAAACATGATGGTCAAGTAATAGTTTACCATGAAAATGGAAATAAAAAACTGGAAGGGATTGCAAGCGATGGTTACTTCAATGGAAAATTTAGATTCTTTGATAAATCTGGCAATTTAGAAAAGACAGTGATCTATAATTTTGGAGAACCTTTAGATTCTATAATGCATTAAAACTACGCACAACATCGTGTATAATTAATAAGATTGAATTTCCTATTTCCTCAACAGAAATTCAATCTTATTAATTATCTTTCGGTTACGGCGGAAAATGACTCGCGTCATTTCCCGCAACTAATCATACACAAAACCGTAATGTATTAAAGGAATATACTTTACTGAAAGACTGATTTATAAAACTTGTCAAAATCTAGCCAAAAGTGTAAAAATTAATTTAAAGAAACGAATAACTTTTTTAGAAAGTTATTTAAATAGTCGTTTAAAAAACGACAAACAAAAAGTTAAGTTAGGGTAAAGGTACATATTGAGTCTAACACACTATTAACTCTTTTAGGTTTGAACAATAGAAAGTTTTTTTTGTAAGTTAGTTTACAATTGTTTGATAAAAATACAATCATCCTCCAAAAGAAAACTCTTAAAAAACTTAAATTCAAGAAATTTTAAAAAAGCTCAAGATTGAGATTCAAAATATTTATCATATTTTAATAATTTTAAAAGAACTCTTTTTGTTCTCACTTTTAATTTCCAAAAAATAAACCCCTACTTTTAACCTATGCAAATCTATTTCCATTTTTTTTGACGGATAAAAATCTTTTGAAATTAATTCTTTACCCAAGTTATCATATATTTTTATGTAAATAGTTGAGTTTAAATTCCAATTGCTTGTTAAATGAATTTTATCTTCCGCTGGGTTTGGGTAAAAAGTAAAGTCAAATAAGTTATTATCATTTATATTTAAAGTATTACACTGACCTATGACTTGATCAATATTATTACATCCAAGTTTATTTCTATCAATCTTATCTATAAAATTTGTAGGTGGATTATTTAATTCTAAATAAGAGCAGACTGGGGTAATATTACATTGACTTAGTTCAGGATTATCAGAAATTATTAAATAGTCTTCGATTGACTCTATGTTAATTAAACCATTAATATTGTTTAGGATTAAATTGTTACCTAGATTAATATATCCTGTTTTAGATGTTACATTAATTAAACCGTTTAGGGTTCTTATTTTAGGATTGTACTGTATTGTAATTCCTCCACCGATATAATTTATTTTTTTTAAACTCTCTAAATCTTCTAAATTACTATGTATTATACCAAATTCATTTTGTACATGTTCAAGATTAATAAATCCATCAATACTCTTTAATTGATTATTATCCATAATCCATAAATTTCCTTCAATCGTTTTCAATTTATTAAATCCAGTAATGCTTTCAAGTAATGGATTATCTATAACAACTAAACCGTCATTGTGTATAACTTCCATTTTCTCAAACCCATCAATAGTGTGTAATTTGGGATTCTGATAAAACTGAATTTCTTTTTCTACTTCAATTAAATTGTTAAATCCAGAAAATGTTTCTAAGTTTGAGTTACCTTGTATATATATTTTCCCAAGAATAGTTGTAAGCTTATTCAAACCACTTATTCTTTCTAAGGCATCATTAATATGTATAGAAATTGCTCCCTCAACAATTTCTAGATTAGGTAAGAAGTTAATATCTGTTATATCTGTATTACTAAATATACTTAACTCACCTTCAATTTTAATTAGGCTGTTTAAAGCTGAAACATTCGAAAAAGAATTACTTACTATGATTAAGTTTTTTAAAGCTTCTAATCTTAAAAACGCATTAAATTCACTAGATTTTATACTTGATAACAATAAGCTGGCACCAACACTTTTTAAATTACTAAACCCTGTAAAACTAGAAGTTTGATCTGTAGTATTACTAATAGTCATACCTCCAGATACAGTCTCTAAATTGTTGAAAGAGTCAAAATTCACAGTAGAAACTGAACCTATATAAAAATCACCAATAACTTTATTTAATTCCTCAAAACCAGTTATAGATGTTAAACTCGATGCTCCGCTAATAAAAAAGTCATCATTTAAATTAATTATGCTATTGAATCCCGATATTTGTATTAAAGAATCATTTATTAAAAACTTTAGCTTACCTCCTAAAGAGTTTAAAGAATTAAAGCCTTCAATTTTATTTATATCTGTTCTTTCAATTAAAATATCTCCAGAAACAGAAAATAATTTATTGAAGCTAGGTATTTTTTCTAATTTAAAATTTCCTTTTATTTCAATATTATTATTTATCGTTTCTAATTTATCAAAACCTCCTATATTAGATAACTGATCATTACTTTTTATCAATAAACTTCCACCTATTGTAAGTAAATTATTAGGAGCTAAAAAAGCTTCTAAATCAAAATTGTTATTAATAATGAAAGAACCATTAACATTAGTTAAAGAGTTAAATTTATCCGAAAAGTCAATACTAGAAGAGTTGATATTCTCAATAGAAAAATTATTATTAATAGTTTCTAAACTACTAAAATCACCTGTTAACCCAAATCCATTTTGAAGACTCGAAAATGAAAGCTTATTAACAGTTTTTAAATTATTTAAACCGTTTAAATTAATATCTGTACTAAAAGAATTAAAAGATAATAACCCTGTAATGTTTTCTATATTTGTTAATCCACTTAAGTTTATGATTTTATCAGTATTAGAACTTCCATATATTTGTAAATCTCCATTTATTTCTGTGCAACTTGGGTAGTCTATTATAAAATTATCTACATCTGTTTGGCTATTTAAGTAAACAGATCCGCTTGGGCATTGAGAATACAGTGTTGAAATATATAATACTAATAATACACTAAGGATGTTTCTTGTTTTCATATACTTTTTTTCACAAATATAGAAAAGTAATTATGACTACACAAAACAACTCTTAATCTTTGGAATCGGGATTATATTATCGAGAAGTTCTCAAAAACTGAACTTGTAATTAGAGATGATGATTCGGATGGTATTAATATTTCGAATCTAATATATAAAATTTAAGAAAAAAACAATAGGAATAAAACGCATTACAACACCGTATAAAATTAATAAGATTGAATTTCCTCAGCGAAATATCAATCTTATTAATTATCTTCCCACAACAACGGAAAATCATATACAAATACGTTAGCAGTAATTAGAAATGAGAAAGTCAGATAAATCAATACATAATATTTGTATTGCTTCTATAAAGAGAAGTACAATGAAACCATATGATTTTAAATGGACAAAGTTTTATGAATCGAATATAGACTTTCCCTATCAAGGACTTTCATTAATCTTAACTGAAGATGAACTGATAATCTGTTCGACTTTAATTGATGGAGAAAACTATAGCATTTTAACTACCCAGAAACTTATTACAGTAGAGAACGGAAAAGAAAGAGCTGAAAGTTTATCAAGAGCAACAGACAAAGAATATGGAGATTTTAAGGGATACAAAGACGGCCAAGTAACATTTGGGTTAGTTGAACTTGAAAATGGTGATGAATTGAAATATTTCATTGAAACTGGAAAAGCATCAATGATTATGATTCATGGTGTGAGAACTCTTATCAGGGCTCAAAAAATGACCAACCAGAATGTGGAAAATGTAACACGAGTATGGAATCGTCAAAATGAAAAAAATAAAAACAGCTAACACTGTATATGAAATCATAGCACACTCCGTGATGCTACGCCTCATATACTAAACGTTGTACACCATTTGAAAAACACATTACATTGCTCTACTAAAATTGTTTCTATGGAAATATTATTTGAAAATAAGAAAAAGGCAATTAGATTAAACACCATCTTAGAGAATATCTTTATAAATATTCCCGTTTCAGTCTTATTTTTTATTTTATTTAAAAGTTTACTAACATGGTCTAAAACCTGAATTTGACCGAGTAATCCTGTATACGATAATAGTAATTATTATGATGTTATTAAGAACATTGTTTTATAATAACAAAACTCATTTGGAGAGTATTGTATTAAATTTAGATGAAAACAAGTTAATTATTAAGCAAGTCAGACTTTTAAAATCTTCAACAAAAATTGTAATGAATTTAGACGAGATTACTATTTCAGAAATAAAACATCCCCCCTTTTCTTCTTTTTCTTTTTTCAATCATTTTACAGTTAAAGACCAACAATCAAAAATTAACATATCAACTGCTGGTCATGGAAATAAAGAAATTAATCTTGATGAAATTCACAAAAGGTTAAATCAAATTTATATAACTAATAAGACAAAAAGCAGATTAAATACTTAAATAAAAAAGGTAAAAACCTCTAAATAAGACATAGGCTTTCTACTTTTACTGTACTTAAAAAAATGAAAAAAATATTTGTATCGATTATATTAACATTAGTTATTGGATGTCAAAGTAATAAAACTAAAGGTTCACTTGAAAAAATAACTTCTGAAAGGGTTTATAATTTGGATGAAAATGGAAATAAAAAAGATTTGATATTAATTATAGAAGGGAATAAAATGTATACTTCAAATAAAGAAGGTAAAAAAATAGAGCTTTTATTAGAAAAATTTGACAACAAGGTTTATGAGATACAGCATAAAGTTGTTAACAACGTTGATCGAACTGAGAAAGGAAGAATCCTTTTTATTTTTGAAAAAGGCAAATATTGGGAATATGACAAAAAGACTAAACAAAAAGGGAAATTAACTTTTGTTAGAAAAGAGAATATAATTTATCAAAATAGAAATAATAAACTTGAAAAAATATTAATTGTGGACTAAAATAAAATAGTTTTTTTAAATTTTACTAGATTAAAGCAATATAACGAAGCTTATAAATGAATAAACTTGAAATCAAACAACTTCTAATTCAAAAAGAACTAGCTAAAATTAGTCATAGTACTTTTAATCAACCTGATGATGTATGCGGTAATGGACGCTCATGTGATCAAATAATTGATATTGGCGATGAATCTCAATTAAATGCCAGAGTTGAAGTATCGGAAAAATTAGATGTTCAAACTAAAATTCATGAAAAGAATATTGAATTCCTTAAAAAGGTAAGCTTCGCTCCTACTTCGATTATAGGAATTGGAGCTATTATAGAAACAAACAACATGTTCCTTATTGTTGCAATAGCTACAAAACCTTTTGAATATGATCATAAACAGTATGTTGGAATTTCTATTAATGCGCCTTTGTATACCTATTTAAAAGAAAAAACTGTAGGTGATGAATGTGTCTTTAACGACACAAAATTTGTAATAAAGAATATCTACTAATTAAAAACAACTTCTTATAATTCTCATTGCTTATAAAAAGCTAAGCCTTAAAGCCTTTTAATACGGATTTGTACTATCAGAATAAAATAATTGTTTATTCAATAATCACTTACTAAATTAGTTTTCTAAACAAATACCTGATTCTGTAGCAGACAATTAGGTAATAACTGAAAAAGAAAATGAAAAATTCATTCAAGTTTCTATTAGTCATTTTATTCGTTTCTAGCTTAACAACGGCTCAAAACCTTAATGAAAGCTGGGATACATATATAGCTAGTTATGAAAACGATAAACCTGGATCAACCACTTTAAGAATGGATTTATATGATTTAGCTCCAATCAAAAGTTTTAATTACGTTTTGGTTACAGGAATTACTTATAAAACTTCTAGAAATGATGGTTTTCCAGAAAAAGAAACCTTAAAATTATTATATAAAGCAGCAGATGCTGTAACTGAAATAATTAAAAAAGAAACGGAATCTATTTCAGTTGGTTCTTTTACACATGATAAAGAAAGATTGGAATATTTTTACATTAAAACACCTAAAAATGTCGCTTCAAAAATTGAACAATTTTATAAAGATAACTATCCAAAATACAAATTCTATTTAAACATAAAGGAAGATAAAAAATGGAAATACTATTTAGATTTTTTATACCCTAATGAAGAGATTAAAAATTATATGGCTGATTTATCTGTTTTAAGAAATTTACAAGAAGCAGGTGACAATCTTACGAAAGCTAGAAGAGTTGATCATTGGCTTTATTTCTCTGATAAATCTAAATTAAAAGAATGTAAGGAAGAATTAATAAAATCTAATTTTACAATTCAGGACACAACAATCGATAACAAAAGAAATTTAACCTACGGATTACAGGTATGGAGAATTGATAATGTAGATATTAATTCCATTTATCCAATAACTAAAGGTTTAAGAACTTTAGCAAAAAAATATAGTGGCGAATATGATGGATGGGAAACATCTGTAGAAAAAGAATAAAATTCTCTATTATAATTAAAATAGGAATAGAAAAGTAGCACAACCATTCATAAATTATTGTGTTATTATTAATTAACAAAAAACGAAAACGAATATGTTTTGTCATAACTGTGGGGAAAAGGCAAATGAAGCATTCTGTGCGCAATGTGGTACTAAGGTTTTATCTTCAGACTCAAAAATTATTCAATCATGGAGAAAAGAGTCAGACTATCAGAAAATAGTTAATCATCCAGATGTTTTAGGTATAGTTAAAAAGTATTCAAACGAATCCAAAAAACAATTAACAGCTGATGAGTTTATTGGTAAACTTGATTTGGTTGTTGGAGCTTTTTCTGGAGTGCCACTTGGTGTATTAACAGAAGTTATTGTTCCAATTAGTAAAAAATTAGGCTTAAAAACAGGTAAATCAAAAGAAATCCAGCTTCAAAATTCTATTCAAGAAGCATTTGTTAAGTCAATTTGTATATTAACCAAAAACAAACACAAAATAGAAGAATTTCATCAAGCTGAAAATGGAGTAATACTCGTTGGTACAATTGAATCAGATTTCTGGACTTGGGGTGGAAATATTGTTATTGAACTAGAGCAAAATGAAGATTTTATAACTGCTAAAGTTCAAAGTATAATCAAAGGTCAGATTTATGATTGGAATAAAAGTAAAAAGGTAATTCATAAAATACTTTCAGATTTACAAACAATAGAAATAACATAAAATTATTTTCAATTAGAAAATTGAAAAACAAATGGAAAAAGAACTAAAATTAAGTATTCTTACCTCCTATCTTATTGGAATTCCAATTGGAATTTTAGCTGTATTAGCGACAATTTTTGTTCCTAGCTTTTTATTTGGCGAAGGACTTATGACAATCGCAATTATAAGTAGCTATGGCTTTTCAACGATTGGACTTTTAATTGCATTCATAATTGCACTATGGCTTGGTGCAAAATTAGCTTATAAGAATATTAAAAATGGTCAATCATTATTATTAACTTCTTTTAAGTATTCAGTAAGTATTAACTTAATTATTTGGTTCTGCTTTTGCATTATTGTTGGAATAACAGTAGAGGAAGAAGTATTTCTAATGCTTATTCCTCCAATTATTGCTTTTGTTGTTTGTACAATTCTAACAACATTTACAATAGGACTTTTAATTTCCTATATTATTAAACAAATAATTAGTAAATAACCTGAATCAAAAGTTTTTTATAGTAATAAAAAATGTTTCTATTGATAAAGTAACCCTCCTATAATATGAAAAGTAAATTACTAATAATACTTACAATTTTATGTTGTCTTTCTAATATTAATGCTCAAAACGATCATTTGGAGCCTGTTGAAAGTGTATTTGACGATTTATCCTATCAGTATTATACAACTGTGAGAAAAATACTCTTTAAAGGAATGTCATATCGTCCTGAAGTTCGTTTTGTAATAATTCCTTCGTTTTCTGTAGAGCAAGTTGTAGCTATTGAGAAATCAGATGATAAATACTTTATTGTGCATCATAAAATGGAACAAAGTATTTGGTATACAGAAGAAGATCCGGAAAAAATTAATGTGATTAAAAAGAAAGTAGAGATTCCAAAAAAACTAGCAAAACTTTATAAAGAACTCTTTCTAATTGCTATCAACAACAGAAAATATCCTGAAGTTGAAATATGGGGAAACGATGGAACAAATTATTATTTTACTGTATACGACTCAAGATTAAAAACAGGCATGATATGGTCTCCCAGGCCTAAAAGTAAAATGAAACGATTAGAGAAAATTGGTTATTCTCTAATAAACTTAGCTTACGATACTAAAAAAGGCGCCATAGCAAGACCTAATAAGAAATTAATTAATGAAATTAAGGCGCTAACAAATGAATTAAGGAGTAATAAGTAGCCTCTTTTTTGTTTTCAAACTATGGATTTCATTCCTATAAACACTACAAAAACACTACACATTAAAAATTCTACAAAAAACACTAAAAACCAAACAAAACACTAAAAAACAATTAGTTAAAACCAAAAACACCAATACTAAAACAAATTAAATTAGTCTCAAAAACATGTTTTGCTACTACAAGTATATGTTATACTACAGTTATTAGTCATAATATTGCATCCGATTTAAAAATCAAAAATACCCCCGAAAAAATTTAAATACTAATGACAAAATACCTACCTCCAAATAAAATCATGATGATGTAAGCTTTAATTATTACTTCATTATCATTTTCACACATCTTACTTTAACGAAACACAGTTAAGTACTTTTCAAGAACATTGTTGTAATTAATCATAAAAATATCAGATAGTATAGTAATAGTAGTTTAGTGCTATATAATCCCGATAATCCCTAATGTAAATTCCTCTGTAATTCATTTTACAGAGGTTTTTTATATACGTATACCCCATAAAATATTTTATTTTTGAAATAATATCTAATAAATATTTTCTAAATACCTAGATGAATAGTACTCCTGAATTTATAATAGAACCTTGTAAAAAAGAACACATTAAGAAGATTGTAGACGGAATCAATTCCTACAATTTGAGTAAAGTTCCTCCCCTATCTGATATTTGGACTCCTTTAGAATTTGTCATTAAAAATACTAATGGAGAAGAAATCGGAGGACTTTTAAGCGGTATTGGTTACTGGAACGGATTAGAAATAAAAATCTTATGGGTAGCAGAGAATTATCGGAATCAAGGAATTGGCTCTAAACTGTTACAACACGTAGAAAATATAGCCAAAGAAAAAGGCGCTGAAATTGCTATGCTCGATACATTTGATTTTCAAGCAGAAGGATTTTATCTAAAGAATGGTTATACTGTAATTGGTGAAATAGAGAACTTTCCTAAAGGACATAAACGTATCTACCTATCTAAAAAACTAACCTAGTTAACAAAATAAAGCCATGAACTAAATGAATATCATATTCAAACAAATAGAAACTAAAGATCTAAACCAAGTACTTGAGTTATTTAAAGAAGCAGCAGAGAAAATAGCTTTAAAAAATGTAGATCACTGGCAATACTGGAAAAACCCACCTACAGAAAAAATTCAATGGGTAGTAGAAGGAATTCAAAAAAAGGAATTCTTCTTTATTAATAATACAGTACAGGAAAATATTGGTATGGTACGAATTATGAATGAAGATGAACTGTATTGGGGAATACAAACAGAAAAGGCAAAATACATTCATTCTTTAGTAGTAAAAGGTGCCTATAACGGTAAAGGAATTGGTGCAAAAATTATTCAAGAAATAGAAAATAATGCTAAAAAAGATGCCTGTAAATACATTAGGTTAGATGCAGTGGCTACTAACACCAAACTTTGTAAATATTATGAAAAACTTGGATTTCAAAAAGTAGGTGTCAAAGAAATGCCGCTATCTCTTAATAATTTATATGAAAAAGCACTTTGAAAATCAACTCATCCAAATTATTGAAAATGATGCGTGGATGATGCATATTTTAAAAATTATTAGAGAATTGGATTTAAATGATTCTTGGATTGGTGCTGGTTTTATAAGAAATAAAGTTTGGGATAAATTACATAACAAAAACCGAACAGTACTTAATGATATTGATGTTATTTATTTTGACTCGTCTGAAACAAATAAAGCTGCCGAATTAGCAATAGAATATCAATTAAAAAAGACAACATCAAATTTGAATTGGTCTGTAAAAAACCAAGCTAGAATGCATTTAAAAAATGGCCATTCACCATATACAAATACGAATGAAGCAATTTCATTTTGGCCAGAAACAGCAACTGCAATTGCTATAAGATTAACTGTTAATAATGTAATTGAATATATTGCTCCTTATGGTTTAGAAGACTTATTTAATCTACGATTAGTTCCGACCCCAAATGTTGATATTAGAACTTTCCAACATAGAATACAAGAAAAACAATGGATTAAAATCTGGCCAAAATTGATTCTTCATACCTCATCTTTATAAACTGTAGCATTTTTGCTACATTTACGAAAAAATTGAAAATCATTACAACTTACCAACATGAAAAAAAGCTTTATTTTATTTTTAATTACTTTCTGCGCATTACATTTTAGCTTTGCTCAAAAGGATATCTCAATTGTCTACTCACCAGACAAAGAAGTATTTTTGAATAAGCAAAAAGTTAATAAAGAAACTAGTTTAGAAACCGTTACATCTATCTTAGGAACACCTGTAATTTATAAAGAGTATGCAACTGGTAAAGTAAACTATCATTATCCAAAACTTGGAATTGCAGTACACTTTGTAAATAACCATCTATCGTTTATTGGTGCTAATTTTAATTGGGATGGTGATAAGACCTTTCCTAAGACTCAATTCAAAGGAACTTTTAAAATAGATAATGTCTTATTTAATAAAGATGCTAAAGAGTCTCGATTATCTGAAGTAAAATCATATAAAATACATTGTTTTATACCAGGTATGTGCATGTCAGATCCTAAACAAGGAAATAATGCTATTATTGTTGGATTTAAAGATCAAAAACTAACTCAAATAGGAGTAGAATTTAAACAATAGAGTTTCATATTTAAAGAAATAACCTATATCAAATTCCAATTATCTAAAACGATAGTTGGAATTTTTGTTTTTGCTCTCCTTTTAAAACTGTAACAATTCTTTTTTTTACATGTCTTTAGGCAAACATGAAAAATGAATCCATGAAAAGTAAACTTATTGCCCTAATTACAATAATTACATGCATTTCTTGCTCTAAAAAAGAAACACAACATTATCAAATAGGTCAACAATCTGTAACATTTACAGATATTACAAGAAACCGTCCTTTATTAACTGAAATTTGGTATCCTACGTTAGATAAAACGACACAAAACACATCAAAAGCTAATAAAAAAGAACTTTTTAAAACCATTTCTACCATTCCAAATGCATCCATTCCAAATAAAAAATTTCCATTATTAATTGTATCTCATGGAACTGGAGGTAATCGTTTTTCATTGACATGGTTTATTGAAAAAATGGTTCAGAAAGGGTACATTGTTGTTTCTTTAGATCATTATGGAAACTCTACCTTTCATAAGCTTCCAAGAGAATTTGTAAAATGGTGGGAAAGAGCTATTGATGTACAGTTTGTTTTAACCAATATGTTAAATGACCAAAAATTTGCCACAAAAATAGATACTTCAAAAATTGGAGGAGTTGGCTTTTCATTAGGCGGTTATACCAACATTGCTTTGGCTGGTGGTTATGTAGATAGAACTATTAGAGAAAATGAATCTCCTGAACATAGAGAAATGCCACCTGAGTTTCCAAAAACAGATGAAGTTATTGACTTTGAAAATGATAGTTTAATTGTTTCTTCTTATTTAAAATATAAAGATCTCGTAAAAGACGATCGAATGAAAGCATTCTTTGTTATGGCTCCTGCTATTGGTTTTGGTTTTCATTCTAAAGAACAAACGAAAACCATAGAGGCTCCTGTTTTTATAGTTGCAGGAAAAGGTGATACAAATACACCTATACAACAAAATGCTTTAAACTACCATAAGTTAATTCCAACTTCAGAATTACACCTATTGGGTGAAGATGTAGATCATTATATTTTCTTGAATGAACCTACCGAATTTGGAAAAAAAGTAGCACCGCAAATCACTATTGATAAAGAAGGAGTTGACCGAAAACAAATTCATGACGAAGTAACAGCACTAGCTATTGATTTTTTTGAACAGTATTTAAACCATAGCGATAATTAATTTAATTAAAATCTTATTTGTAATTTACAAACAATTACAATAAAAAATTATATGAATAAGATATTTATAATTACTGTTATTGGTCTATGCATAAGTAGTTGTTCTCAACATAAAATTGACAAAAAAGGATTCCAAGTAAATGAAATAACGGAAAATAAAGATGGTAAAAAAGTTGTTGGACTTCAAATAGATTCATTACAACTAGAAACACGTCCAAGAAACGTTTTACTTACGTATAATAAAGAACATAGATTAACTCCAATTTATAAAGTCAACTACGATAAACAAACCAATCGACCTTATACAGGTTCAAATAACTTTCATACAACTTGGACAGATTCTTATCAGAAAGGGAATAATTGGAACCACAATTATATACCTGGTTTTGAAGCTGTTTATGGTTATAATTTTGTGAATGTATCACACTACAACAACACCAATCAATCTGAAAATAAATTATTTAAAAAACCTGTTCTAATAAAAACATTGTATTATCCAGCTTTTTCTAAAGACACCTTAAATTATAAATCTGTACATAGAAACTTTTATATGGTTTCTGTTTACGATGAAGATACTAATAAAGATGGCTTTATTAATGTTAAAGATTTAAGAAGGTTTTATCTTTTTAATATTGATAGTAAGCTTCAAAAAAACTTAGTCCCTATCAATTATTCTGTAATGAATTCTGAATATGACTCAGCTAACGATTTCATGTATGTCTTTGCCAAAAAAGATATTAATAAAAATGGGCAAATGGAAGCAGAAGAACCTATAGATATTTTTTGGATTGATTTAAAAAACCCTACTCATACAGGAAAACAGTACTCTTCAGAACATTAGTATATTAAATTTAAAGGCAAGATCATTATGTTTAAATATAAAAACATAAATTCTTTGGTTTCAAAACAATTAGACTTCTACTATTTGAAGAGTTATATAAAAACAAAAAAGCTATTTGTAAAAGCCTAGATATCCAAAATTTAAAATCAACTGATAATAAAAGTTTTTTTCTTACAGTTTCTGATTCTTGTAAATAGTCTCAACTATTTTTTACCAATCGTTCGGTATTTAATAATTTTTGTATCTTTGTACCATGAGACCACAAAAAGTATTAGATAACGAAATTTTAGCAGGCTTAACAAAAGTATTCCGTTCTAAAGGATATGAAGGTGCTAGTTTAAAAGATTTATCTGATGCTACAGGACTTAAAAAAGCTAGTTTATATCATCGGTTTCCAAATGGAAAAAAAGAAATGGCAGAAGCTGTTTTTGAATATATAAATACATGGGTAATTGAGCATATATTTGAAGCCTTAAATGATGTAACTGTTCCTCCTAATAAGCGATTAAAAAATGCTTTAAATCAGATTAGTGCATTGTATGATGGTGGTAAGAAAACATGTATTTTCAGAGCTTTCTCTATGGAAAGTAGTCTTGAACTATTTGAAAAACAAGTTAAAAACGGTATGGATGAATGGATTGCAAACTTTAAAAAAGTAGGAATTGCATTAGGTTTATCTGAAGAAATAGCTTCAACTTATGCCCTACAAACTTTAATTGAAGTGCAAGGAAGTTTAGTTGTATCTAAAGGGATAAACAATATTGATATATTTAAAGAAACATTACAAAAAATTGGAGATCAATATTTAAAAACATAAAAAATTTTACTTAATAATTTTACCAAACGTTCGGTAATTAAATATAAACATTATGGAAATAAAACAACCTTTACCTCCTTTTACAAAGGAAACAGCACAACAAAAAGTACAATTAGCAGAAGATGCATGGAACTCCAAAGATCCGATAAAAGTATCTAAAGCCTATACAATAGACACTGAATGGCGTAATCGTGATCAATTTATTAATGGTAGAAAAGAAGTACAGGCTTTTCTTTCTGATAAATGGAAGAAAGAACTGGACTACAAACTCAAAAAAGAGCTTTGGGCATTTCAAGAAAATCGAATTGCCGTACGATTTGAATATGAATATCGTACTGAAAACGGGCAATGGTTTAGAGCCTATGGAAATGAAAATTGGGAGTTTGATGAAAATGGATTAATGCAGAAACGCTTTGCTAGCATTAATGATGTAGCCATAAAAGCATCTGAAAGAAAACTATAAAAACATGAGAAAATTAATAACTGCCTATCTCCTACTCACTTTAGTGTACATTGGTGCACAACAACATAAAAAAATTAAAAACACTTCAAAAATGAATCAAATTCAATACAAAAAAATAAATGTAGATGGTGTAACTATTGCTTACCGAGAAGCTGGTAATATAAGTAAACCTACTATAGTACTTTTACATGGTTTTCCTAGTTCTTCACACCAATATAGAAAAGTACTCAACCAACTAGCTAATGATTTTCATCTAATTGCTCCAGATTATCCTGGGTTTGGTAATAGTGAGTTTCCTTCTGCTAAAGAGTATTCATATACTTTTGATAACATCGCTAAAACAATCAATACATTTCTTGAATTAAAAGAGATTAACTCTTATGCTATTATGATTCAAGATTATGGTGCTCCTATTGGATTTAGAATTGCTACAGCACATCCAGAAAGAATTACAGCAATCATTAATCAGAACGGAAATGCTTACGAAGAAGGTTTAGGTGCAGCTTGGAAAGGAATAAAAGAATTTTGGGCTAATAGAAATGATGCCACTGAAAAACCTTTATATGATACATTTACTTTAAGTGGTTTAGAATGGCAATATACACATGGTACTCGTAACCCAGAAAATGTAAATCCAGACACTTGGAATTTAGATTTTCTTAAAATTTCAAGACCTGGTGCACATGAAATGCATATTAATCTGTTTTATGATTATCAAAACAACGTGAAACTATATCCTAAATGGCAACAGTATTTAAGAGACCAACAACCTCCAATGCTAATTGTTTGGGGTAAAAATGATGCTTTCTTTCCTGAAAGTGGTGCTGAAGCATTTAAAAAAGATGTACAAGAAATAGATTACAATATCTTTAATACTGGACATTTTGCTTTAGAGGAAGACGGAAATGAAATCATTGAGAAAATAAGATCTTTTATGAAAAATATACAGTCATAATACGTAAATGGGAAGTATATACTTACCTATTAAAAAACTCAAAAACACCTCTGACACACCTTTGACACTACTCAATTATATTTTCGCACCAAGAAACATAAAAAACAATACAAATGGAGATTATCAAAACCATTACACTTTTATTATCAGGACTTTTATTATTATTTGTTGGAATCATGCGATTAAGTAATCCAGTAGGTACTTACTTAAAAAATTCAGGAATTAAGCTTGATAAGGATGTAAATTTATTGAATGAAATTAGAGGCGTTAGTGCTGTTCAGTTATTAAGCAGTATCTGTATTATAGTTGGAATATTTGTTACTAAATTAACAGTAATTTCATTTGCTATTGCTAGTATCGTTTTTATCGGGTTTCTTATTGGTAGATTAACAAGTATTCAGGTAGATGGTAAACCAAACAAACAAATTATTCAAGGCCTTAGATTTGAACTTCTATTTGGAATAGCAAACCTTTTCTGTTTAATTTATGTATTAACTTAATAACAGTCAATTTATACTAGTAGCACCTAAAAAGTTAACTTTTTAAAACTTACTTTTTAGGTGCTATTTTACTTTGTGCTACTTCAAACTTATTTTACGATCAATTGAATACAGTCCTCCACCACTAAAAACTAAAGTAAGTGCTATCCCAATCCATAAAATAAAGTATTCATATCCTTCACCTGACTGGTTTCCAAACCAATTCATAAAAAAACCATGTTCTAAATGAGCTGTAAATACAATTCCTAACGCCAATAAAATAAAGCCTAGTGCTACCAATCTTGTTGCAAACCCTACTAATAAAGCTATAGCTCCTATAGATTCTAAAATAATTACTAAAAAAGCTATGATCCATGGCAAACCAACTGTTTCTGTAAAATAATTCATGGTTCCTGTAAAACCATATCCACCAAACCATCCAAACAATTTTTGTGCTCCATGAGGAAATACAACAAGTCCTAACGTAATTCTTAAAATAAATCCAATAAATGAATCATCTGTTTTAAATAATTTATCCTTCATAATTCACTTATTTTTAATTATTATAATAAAACTTCTCATTAACTATCTTACCATCTTTCCATTCTTGCACAGCAACTTGGTTATAGTTTCGTTCTCCTAATTCTTTATGAGAATAATCGAGATGCCATTCAACCATTGTTGTATTTTCTCCAATAGTTACTTTTAATGGTTTCGCACTTCTAAATTCTACAATAGCATCAACAAATGCTTTCTCTCGCTCTCTATTTTGCTTTTTTCCTACAACTGGCGGATGCTCATTTTCTTGCATTGTAATATCTTCATGATAATACTTTTCAAAAGCATCTAGAATTTTTCCTTGAAGAATAAGATCATTCAGATCGCTAATTTTCTCTAATAAATTTGTCATAATTTCTGTATTAAAATTAATAACACAAAATTCTACAACTTACTATTGTTTAAAAATAAGCTACCTTAAAAAAGAAAGTTAATCTATCTTAACTTTTATTATTGTTCTTTAATGATTTCACTTCGTACTTTACTTAAAAACTCTTTCGTAATTCCTAAGTAAGAAGCTATTAGATACTGCGGGACTCTTTGTTCTATTTGTGGATATAAGTTTTTAAACTCGATATATCTCTCTTTTGCAGAGAGGCTAAAGTTTCTAATAATACGTTTCTCTGAAGTAACAAATGCTCTTTGAATAATTAGTCTGAAAAATCGTTCTAGTTTTGGGATTTTTTGATACAACAATTCTAAAGAATCAAATGAAAATTGAATAACTTCTGTATGTTCTAGGCATTGTACATTGTAATCTGCTGGTGTTTGGGTAAGGAAACTTCCTAAATCGGCAGCCCACCAGTTTTCAATTCCAAATAATACTACATGTTCAAGACCATCTTTATCCATATAAAATGTTTTTAAACAACCTTTCACAATAAAACTTTCATAGCGACAAACATCTCCTTGTTGTACAATGTATTGTCCTTTTAGATACTTCCTATATGTAGTATGTTCTTCTAAAAGATTAATTTCTTCAGATGTTAGCGTAATATATTTATTAATATAATCTATAAGTGGCTTATAATTGTTCAATCGTCTTTGAGTTATTTTTTACGTATACCTAGATAATTCAAATATATTTATTTTACATTAAGTATTGCCGCTATTATAATCACAAACTTAAATACGCTTTATAGTTTATCTTCTATTTGTTATTTCCTGTAATAACTCTGGTATATCAGTACAATTATCAAAAGGAGCAAAATGACCTCTTTCATTAAGAATAATTGTTTTTGCATTTAAATTTTTCAAAAACACAGAGGCATGTTTTACAGGATCTGGTGCTAATACAACATCGTTTGGTGAGTAAAAAGTCGTTACAAATGATGTATTTGAATTGATCTTGTTATAATCAAACTCTCCTTCAAAAAAGTCTTTCAAAGCTGGATATCCTAAGTCGAACCCTGCTGTACTTACCATAATAAGACCTGCAAACTTTTTATCTGTTTGCTCTAACATTCTTAATACTGCTGTTCCTCCTATACTATGCCCTATTAAAAGTGTATTTTCTGAATTTTTATCTGCTGTATCTTGTAAGATCTTAATCCAGTCTTCTGCTGAGCTATTTTCTGGATTTGGTAACGGTGGTATAATCACTTCTATTCCCTTCTCTTCCAATTGTTTTTTTACCTCTGGATACCAAGCTGTTTGTGCATCTGCAGGCCATGCATGCGCTAATATTACTCTTTTAATTGTTGATGTTACTGTTTTCATTTGATTTAAATTTTCGTTTTTACTTTTTACTGATTGGAAATTAGGTATTATTATAAACTGCATAATGGCAACAATTACACTGGCAGATATAAACACGCTCAAGTATTTATTTTTGGAAATGCTTGGTGCAAATTGCTCCATTATTTTTCTTGTAATTAAGATTAAGCTGAATATTACTACTAGAAATAATGCATATTTTACTATTGCTTCCATAAGTTTTACTACTTTTTGAAGCAAAATTAGCGAGTGGTTACGTAGTTAATAGCACCTATTTTATGCTATAAATAACCATTTTTATGCATCTCTATATTCTCTAGGTGTTTTCCCAGTTTTTTGCTTAAAGAAACGAGTAAAATGAGATGGTTCTGAGAATTTTAAATATTCTGAAATAGCTGCAATTGATTCTTTTTCGTTGTCTTTTAATAATACTTTTGCTTGCAGTATTATCATATCTTTTATAAAAGTTGAAGCCGAGATACCTGTTTCTTCTTTAATAACTTTATTCAAATGATTAGGTGTCACGTTCAGTTCATCTGCAAACTCCTGAACAGTATTTAAAGTTGGAAACTTTTCAACCAATAGCTTTTTATATTTAAAACTTATTTTTTTTGACGTTTGATTGATTGAATGCTGTACTTCCCATAAGTTTTGGATACGAAAAAAAAAGCTCATTAATTCATGAAATATTATTTCATGTTTATTCGTAAGTGTACTTTGGTAATCTGTAATGATTTGCTCTAAGCTCTGAACAAACAATGCTGTGCTTTTTTCTGGTAATTTTAATAAAGGTTGATTATTAGATTCTAAAAATGAAAAGTGTCTAAAAGCTGAAGAATTCATTAGTTTATTAGCTATAAAATCTGTAGAAAAATGACAATAATACCCTTCTACATCTTCGCTTAAATAATGATTTGATACAATAGCATACGCAGGTAAAATTAACATTGCAGGAGCAATGATATCATACATTTCTAATCCAATAGAACGTTTTGCTGATCCTTTGGTCAACAAAATAAAATCTGGAATGTTTTTTCTATGTGTAGTTCCATTTGTTTGTAAGTACTCTTTTACCTCTTCTAATCTATGGATATGAAATACTTCGTAATTTTCTTGATAAATATGAGTAGCGTGTAACTCCTCCGAAATGTTTAAGGACCTAAAAGTTTTTGCCGATAAAGGAGATAGTTTTTTCATCTTAGAATAATCTTACTCATTATTACAAAATTAGTATTAAATACAGACATCGAACAAAGAATCTATTATACAATATTCTACAGAGAAAAGTATTATTACAAGTATCTTATTTATTGAAGCTCATTTGTTAGATGAAAATGATGGAATTTCACGGAATTTATTACAAAAATAGAACCACAAATTCTGAGTTAAAAAATGTACATTTAAACTTTATAAATTGGTGTTCTTACAAACTCCATATTTCAGTATGAATTCGTTCAAACATACATTACATGATTAAGTTTCTTAAAGAGGTTTTCAACCATTTTTTTAATAGTAACACCTTTCAAAAAGGTGCTTCTCTTGCTTATTACGCTGTGTTTTCTCTTTTACCTATGATTATGATTATTTCTTCTATTCTTGGTATTTTCTTTGGAAAGCAAGCTGTATCTGGTGAAATGTATGCACAAATAAAAGGAGCACTTGGAGCAGAAGCTTCTATGCAAATTCAAGATTTTATTAAAAATCAACACACAAACCATAATAGCGTTGTTACTGCCATTATTGGTTTTGCAACTTTAGCTTTAAGTGCCTCTGGTATGTTTAGCCAAATTCATAATTCCTTTAATAGTATTTGGAGTATAAAGGCAAAACCCAAAAGTAGTATTCTAAGGTATGTAACTAAACATTTGGCTTCTTTTGCTATTTTAATTCTTTTATTTTTTATCGTATTAGTTAGTACAACAGTTAGTAGCTTTTTATCTAAATATGCACCTACAATTCATCATGCATATAAATCACTTTTCATATACGAACATATTGCTTCTATAGTCGTATTAAGTATCATTTTTACGATTATGTTTAAGTTTTTAGGTGATGCTATTGTACGCACAAAAGTTGCGCTTTTAGGAGGTATTTTTACTTCTGTATTATATAGCTTTGGTAAAATTGGTATTGGAATGTATATAAGTCATAGTCATATTACCTCTACATTTGGCTCTGCCAGTGTTCTTGCTTTAATTATGCTTTGGGTATATTATATTTCTCAAATTATTTTTCTTGGAGCTTCTTTTGTACAAATACTAAGTATAAGAACAGGATGTGATATTCTCCCCAATAATAATGCTGTTAAGATTGAAAATATCGAAATTAAACACGACTCTTAATTTAAAATTGAGATAACCTTTATTATATCCTATTAAGTCATTAGAATTTGTCTTTATAATAGAAAGTTGGTAACTTTAAAAACAACCAAACCATTCTTTCTAATCTATGAAGCAAGTAAAGCTAAAAAAGATCTCGTTATACATAATTCTTCTTTTATTAATTGTAATCAGTACGTTATATATAATTCCAGTTCAAAAGAAAGAGTTTTCTGAGCTTTACAATGATAATTCAGAAATTCAGGCTTCACTATTGCATTTTCGGGAATATCCGAAAACTAAATTAAAAATCGAAGGCATAGATTGGGAGTATTTATCAATTGGTAATGGAAAACGATATTTATTGTTTTTACATGGAATGGGTGGTGCTTATGATATATGGTGGCAACAAATAGAACACTTAAAAAAAGACTTCAATATCATTAGTATTACCTTACCTGAAATTCATTCGCTTACAGAAGTTACAAATGGCATTGTTACTATTTTAAATAAAGAAAAAATTGATACAGTAACTGTAATAGGAAGCTCTATGGGTGGTTATATTGCACAATATTTTATGAGTACATATCCTAATAAGATATATAAAGTTGTTTTAGGAAATACTTTTCCTCCTAACGATATATTCAAAACTAAAAATGCTAAGCTGAGAAAACTAGTTCCTTTTTTTCCTGAATGGCTTGTCATGTCTAAGTTTAAAGAAAATGTAACTACTACAGTAATTCCAGCTTCTGAAAACTCTAAACTTGTAGAAGCTTATTTAATAGAACAATACTCTGGTCTAATGTCAAAAAATCAGTTTATTGGACGATTTGATATTGTTCTAGAGTATTTTGATGTTCAGAGAAATACCATTGACAAAACAATTCCAATTTTAATCATAGAATCTGAGAACGATCCACTTGTTCCAGTAACTTTAAGAGAAAAATTAAAAAGTACATATCCAGAAGCAACAGTCTTTTCTTTTAAAGATAAAGGGCATTTTCCTTATTTAAATAGACCTAAAGAGTATAATAGTATACTCTATAACTTTCTTAATTCAACATTACAAACTAAACAAGAAAAAGAATAGTAATTACTATTCTTTTTCTTCTAAATAAGCCTTTTTGAGTTTCTCAACATTCTTAATAGATTGTTGTATCCACTGACTATAAATTTCTTTTTGTTCTTTTTCTGATAATTCCCAAGCAATATCTGATTTTCTCAAACGACTTGTAACATCTTGTAAAATGATAGCTGCAGCTACAGAGATATTTAAACTCTCTGTAAACCCTACCATTGGTATCTTTAAATAACCATCTGCATTTTCTAACATAAAATCCGATACCCCTTCTCTTTCTACCCCAAATACAAAAGCTGATTTCTTTGTGATATCAAAATCTGATAAATAACATGAATCATTATGAGGAGTTGTTGCAATTACTTGATATCCTTTATCTTTTAAAGCTTTAAAACATTCTTCCGTATTATTCTTATCGGATTTAAAACGGTGAAAGTCTAACCACTTCTGGCTTCCTTTTGCTATTTTTCTAGATACTTTATTTACATAGCTATTCTCAACAGTATGTACATCTTGAATTCCAAAAATATCACAACTTCTTACTACGGCACTTGCATTATGAGGTTGAAAAACATTTTCTAAAACAACTGTAAAATGTCTTGTTCTATTTGCTAAAACCTGTTTAAAGGTTTCTTTTCTATTATCTGTTACAAATCCTTCTAAGTAGGCTAATAATTCATCTGCTATCATAGGACAAACTTATAAAAATTATTACTTTAGACTAATGAAAAGAATTGTTGTGCTCACAGGAGCTGGAATAAGTGCCGAAAGTGGTATTAGTACATTTAGAGATGCGAATGGTTTATGGGAAGGTCACGATATTATGGAGGTTGCTTCTCCTCAAGGTTTTAGAAATAATCCTTCATTAGTTTTAGACTTTTATAATCAACGTCGTAGGCAATTATTAGAAGTAACACCTAATAAAGCGCATTTTAATCTAAAAAAATTAGAAGAGCAGTACCATGTAGATATTATTACACAAAATGTAGACGATTTACACGAACGAGCACATAGTTCTAATATTCTTCATTTACATGGTGAATTATTAAAAGCACGAAGTACTTTTAATGAAACACTCGTGTATCCTTGGAAAAAAGATATTCTTTTAGGGGACTTAGCTGAGGATAAAGCTCAATTAAGACCACATATTGTTTGGTTTGGTGAGGATGTTCCTTTATTGGAAAAGGCCATAACAATTACAGAACAAGCAGATGTTTTAGTGATCATTGGGACTTCTATGCAAGTATATCCGGCAGCAAGTTTGGTAAACTTTGTTCGCCCAGAAACTCCTATTTACTTTATAGATCCAAAACCTTCTGTAAATAAAAACGTCTTTAATAATTTAACCATTATTAAAGACGTTGCTACATTGGGGACAGACAAATTATTGAATTTATTGCTGTTTTAGCTTTTTACGTACGTAATCATTAGATTGTCATCTGCTCCCTTAAGATCTTCAAGTAACTCAATAATGAGTTTATTTTCCGAGATCTCAATAATTCTGTGGAAAATTGTTCCATCTCCAGAAATCTTAATTAACTTCTTGGCATTATCATAATTCCAAGAAGATGTTTTTGAATCACCAAAATGGTTTTCCTCAACCTTTCCATCTTTGGTGAATAACAACCATTCATCTTCTTTGTTAGATGATAATTCTGGCTCCTCTCCTTTCTCTTGTACTGATTCTACGTACCATTTCCCAGAAGTTAGAATTCCTTCAACATCTTGCGCTTTAACAGCGAAAGACAATAAACCTAAAAAAAATGCAAATACTATTTTTTTCATTATATACTGATTGAGTTTGTATTCAAAAATAAACAAAAGTTAGACCAATTTAGTAAATGTTAATAATTAACTTATAATTTTTTCAAAAAATTGGTATAATCTTCCGTCAGATATTGTACTTCCTTTCTCTATTAAATCGAAAATTTCGGCATTTTTATTACTATTGTATTCTTTCTTACCATTCAATAAAGTTACTTCATCGCTACCATAATTCTCTAGTAACCAAGTGTAACCATTTTGGGTTAAAAAATCAATCTCTTTAGTCGTCTTAATCACAATTCTTTCTATAATTGTATCTCCACATTTAAATAAATTGATTGCTTGTGGAGAGAAGTGTTCTAAAAACTTCGTTTTATTCAGCACATCTTCCCAAACAATGTCGCTAAATAAATTCATTTCCTCTTCTGCTAATTCTGGATTAGTTTCTTTAATAGTATTCCATTCATTAACATCAATACTTTGTGTAGCCAAAAATTTTGAAAATTCCTCGTGTAGATTTTCAAATTGTTCTTTTGTTAACTGCCTATATTTCATGAGGCAATTTTAAGAATACATTTGGATTTGAGCAATTATCTTTAAAGTAATTTATAAACCTAAATTCACTTATATCTCAACTAAAACTTAAAAATATACATAAAACCCCATTACATTTATAAATATAATGGGGCTTCTAATAATTACTAAACTTACATTAAATATGCATCAGTTTAAATTCAATTATTTTTTAATTATTTTTCTAGTTACTTTCTCTTTATCTATAAATAATTCTATTAAATATAAACCTCTAGATAAATTACTAATATCTATTTTTTTATTACTTATAATACCACTACTTACTTTTTGTCCTCCAACACTATAAATCATAAATGGTATGTTTTCTTTACCACTTGATATTGTAATAAAATCTTTAGACGGAACAGGGTAAACTGTAAGGTTTTCTTTCCCATTTGTGGCCACTCTTCTAGCTTCTTGTAAGTCTACAACATTAATGCGGTAATCTTCTACTTCTATTGCTTCATTACAAATATTTGCATCTCTTAGTGCAGTAGTAATACGCAATCTCTTAACTCCATTTGTTACATTTTCAGGTATGTTTAATGTCCCTACTAATTCAGATTCTGAATCAAATTCATTTTCTACTAATAATGTTTCTGATGGATCATCAAAATCTCCATCTTCATTATAGTCTATTGAAACATAAGCAACTTGGTTATCTGTCAATTCACCATTAAAAAACAATGTAAAAGGAGTTGTTCTAACCTTTTGTATATCTACCACTGGATCACTTGTAAAATCAGAATATTGATATAATTCATTACCATTTGTAAAGTTTTGAATTTCACCATTTCGCCCAAATACTACAGCTCGTATACTAACATAGCTATCATCTGCAGCTATAAATTGAGGTACGCAATATGCCAGATTCGCATTATCTTCAATTGTAAAATCTGCATCAGAAATATCAAAGAAAACATTTGCTCTACCTTGTACCATAATTCTATTTTGCTCTCCTCCAGCATTAGGAATCACTACATCATGAGAACCATCATTTGGAACTCCACTAGCTAATGAAATTCTATTATCAAAATCTCCGTTTTGAATTAGAAAAATATTTACTCTTTCTGTATCAATTCCATTACCTGTAGTTCCTGCTACATTCCAAGTAATTGTTTGTGTAGCATTAGCCACCAAAGAAAGATTACTATCATTTAGAGAAGTAACTCTAAAAGCTTCTCCAGTATCTACTGTTCTTATTCTAGTATTAGCAAAAGCTGTTCTACCTCCATTAGGATCGTTATCTCTTACTGTAAGTCTAAAATTCATGGTTCTAGAAACTGAAGGTACTACCTCCATTTCATTTGCTGTGCTTCCTGCTAAAATAGTTTCTAAATTAGGCATGAAACGATAATTTTTAGTCGATGGTGGTATCGATCTAAATGCTGGACCTTGTTGTGTATTGCTTTGTAGCGGAAATGGAGCAAATTCTGGATCTTGTTGTTCGAAAACATAAGTTGCTACATTATCATTCCCTGTTCTTCTTGCTGTAAGAAGAAAAGGTGTACTTGCAGGAATAGTCATATCTCGCAATCTTATATTAGCTACTGGAGCTGTTTCATTTCCTGAAGCTCTTGATACTCCACAAGGAGTAGGCCTTCTATCTAACGCTTCAAAGTTATCTAATATTTGTTGAATAGTGACTGCGTTAAAATAAGTAGCATTAGATCTATCTACAAGCTCATCTCCAGGACGGCAAGCTCCTCTTCCCATTATTGAGTTCCCATAGTGCGGTTCTACAGTTGTTATACGATTTCGCTCTTGCCCACAAGTAAAATTATTGTGTGTATGAGTAGCTCCAAATGTATGGCCAACCTCATGCGCTAAAGTAAAAGTAATTGTAGGCATTAATTCTTCAAAATTATCAGTGTTTGCAGCAACATAAGCATATCTATTTTCACTACATACTGCATCTTCTATAAAACCAGCACCATCAATATCCATTACTGTGGTAGAAAAGGCTGTAAATAAATCAGCATCTGTACTACTAATACCAACTATTCTATTTATAAAACGAGTAATTCCAAGACCAGCTTCAAAAACACTAACAAAGAAATTTGTTTCTGGACCTTGGTTAACAACAATTAAATCATCATTGTTAGCTATTAATTGAAAAGTAACTGATAGATCTGTTTCATAAATTCCAGCAACACGTGTTGTATGTGTAACAATATCTGCCATTACTGCCTCTTTTATTTGCGCTTCTGTCGCTCCATCTCCCAAGTTTGCCGATTCAGTTACAGCTTCTGTATATTCGAAAGTCACTGGTGTTGCCAATCGTAATGTTCTTAACCTTCCATCATTTAATCTATTTCCTAATTGTCGGTCATTTTCTTTATAGCTTGTTTTTACACTACTCTCTTTTGTTAAACACTGAAAGTCAGCTTTATTCTCCATATCCTCTAAATGATACAATGTGTATTTTTTTTCATTTGAAACAGTTACAGGATCTAGAAAAGCTACGTCCTTTCCTGGCGTCATAATCATTCCATGAAAATCATTTTTGTCTACATTAAATCTAATTACCGAAGTTCCATCTACTTCAATTCCTTTGTAGGATTTTATAGCTGGATATTTAGCAGCTAGTTGAGGGTTCATTACAGAAGCTTCATATACTTCGTATTGTTTCATGTTTCCCTCTCCGTCAGGGAATTCCATCATTGTAGATTTTGTTCCTATTCTATTTTGTAAAGTAACTTGTTTTAAGTTATTCTTTAAATTATTAAAGTTTAAGTTGTATAAATGTTTATTTGGTAGTGCTGTTTCACTTCTTTGTAGGGCATTCTCATGAGCAGCTGTTTCTTCCCATGAAGTTTTTGTTTGTGAAATTCCAATTGTAAGTATAAAAGAACCTACAAAGGATAGTATTAATTTTTTATTCATTTTTTTCTATTTAGATAAGATACATCTGGGGGACTAGTATTTGTACCAGAAATAATTTTACATGTTTGAAAGTACTTTCATTACAAATCTAACATACATGTTTCCCATGGAAAATATTTTCATGTATCAAAAATCTATTTTGACACATGTTACATAAATAAAAACAACCTAAAAAACTAATTATCAATACATTTAAAAAACCTGTATTAATTCAATAAAAGTATTTGACTCTATATTGTAGTAAGTATGAAGTAAGTAAAATTAGAGTAGCATTTTTTTGAAACTAATTCTTTATATTTTTGATACTTAACTATATAAGTATACTATTCAGAATTTATTTTTATATGCTTCTTAAAAAGGTAATTTTAAAAGTAAGTTTGGATTTGGACAGTTAACTTTAAAGTAATTTACATCATTTTTAGAACAAACTCCTGGATAATCACCTATATATTCTCCCATATCTTTAATGAGTTGAAAATGTAAGTGTGGAGCATAATCACCATTTATTGTATGATCTCCAAGTGTTCCTATTATTTCTTCTTTTTTTACTTTTTGTCCTACTTTTTTATTTTTAATAGATTCTAATGATAAATGTCCATACAATGAGAAAAACACAAAATTACCTACTTCATGTTTTATAATAATAGTAGGACCATAATCTCCATAGTTTTTATTGTTTCCAAAACTATGAATTTCTCCATCTAAAACTGCTAATACATTGGTCTGTTCTGCGCACCATAAATCAATTCCTAAATGAATATTACGTTCATCATCACCAGCTTCTTTATTAAAATAAGTACTTCTTTTATAAATATCCCTTTTCTCTAAATAACCACCGTAAGCTACAGTAGCTTCGTTTTTTGACTGTAGATACTTATCTATATATGCTTCCCAAGCTAATGCAGAGGAAACATCAAAAGATGTTAATGTTTTATTCTCAGATGAAATTGATATTGGCACATATTTTTCTAAAGAAATGTTATTGTCAATTACTTTAAGAGGTTCTTGTGCAATGGAATACAAAAAATCGTTCATAATATAAAAAAGAAAAACCGCCTATGTTAGGCGGTTCAAATATCTGAATTTCTATAGAATTAGAAAATCATATAACTATCATTATCTTGATACTGTTCCTGAAATTGCTTTACCAGAATATGTATTTGCTACTGAAAAAGCTGTAGAAACTGCTTGATTATTTAATTTTTGTACAAACGGCTTTAATCCAAATGGTGCTTGCGCATCGTTCATAGTTGGCTCAATAGAAATTACTACTGTTGCATTTACTAAATCGATTGGAAAAGTTACGTTTGGATATCTATTGTTTGGATCAACGATATAATCTTCTCCTGGGAAAGGAGGAACTCCATTTGGTCCTTTGAACTCATTGTTATTAGCTGCTCCAAAAAAGCTTACATCAGCCATATTAGGATCTGAGAATCTACCTGTTGAAACTGGTGTAGGATTTCCTGCATTATCATTAACAACTACCCAACCTTCATAAATCCATCCATTACCTAATGTTGGTAAATTTGTAAATCCTCCACTTGTTGGTGGTAATGCATTAATAAACCAAATACCATTCGCATCTGAACCAACAGTACCTACAGATGGAGCTTTTAAAAATGCTTGAGCTGTAGCAGTTTCTAAATTACTAGACCCACTATATAAAGCATCATCTGTTGAAGGAGTTGCTGTATTATTTGTAAATGCACCTTTAGAAAAAATCCATCCACTAGGACTCGTTAAATCAGTTCCTGTTTCTGTTGCTGGTTCAATAGTAAGAACATATTCAGTTGCTGCGTTTACTTTATCAATATCTAATGCAGAACTCGTATAATTTGCTCCTTCAGTATTCGAAAATCTTCCTGTAGATATTTTCTCTGTACCTACTATTAACCAACCTTCATATACAAAATCGCTACCTAATTCTGGTAAATTTTGAAAAGATTGTGTTACGGTCTTTGTTGTAATTACGTTTTCATTGTCATCGCTACAAGAGGTAAAGGTAACGACACTTAATATAGCTAAGCTTAGAAATACTTTTTTCATTGTCTTTTATGTTTTGAGTTCTACTAATACAAAGCTATCGTATGAAATTCATAAAAAATGTAAGCTAGCTTACATTTGAAGTTTTTTTTGAAATAATTCCTTTTTTTAGGGTAAAATGAAAACGAGGAATTAGGATTTACTTATAGTTTCACATGATTTATTATTCATTTTTAATCACCGTTCTTTAGAATTCTTTTATTCTAAATTTTGTGCCTCTAAATAATTACATAAAATTAGATGAGAACCTGAAGTTAATTATTACTGTTTAGTTGCAAACTTATATTCTTCTTTTAAAAATAACTACGTGCTTTAAAAGGGTTCAGTAATAGTTTCAGATTCCCATCATCATTAGCAACAAAAGGATTAGGGATTATAAATAATTTATATTTTTTAGTTTTTTATTTACTGTAATGGAATTTAAACGATCTAAACATTTCTTTTTAAATCGTTCGCATTTTCCCCGTTTCTAAACCTTCTAGTATTGTTTCGTAAAAAGTACCTAATAAAACATATTCTAGCGCTGGTTCCATCAAAATTAACGCTTTCATAATCTGTTATGGCTCTTGATAAGGCAAGAAAAATTCTTGTTTTATCAATTACAATACATAATGGTTTGTTCCCACAGGTGAATCTAGAACTGCTACTCCAGATATAATCTTATCTGTTGCGCTATTCCCATTATAAACTTAAATGGGATTCTGTTAAGATT
Source organism: Tenacibaculum amylolyticum (assembly GCF_964511145.1). Taxonomy (NCBI): domain Bacteria; kingdom Pseudomonadati; phylum Bacteroidota; class Flavobacteriia; order Flavobacteriales; family Flavobacteriaceae; genus Tenacibaculum; species Tenacibaculum amylolyticum. Next base: position 50,663 of record NZ_CAZEFZ010000009.1, on the reverse strand, counting down.
CCAGCTACTGATGAGGTTACTTTCTATCTACATTTTACACATAAGATAAATCGTGATACCCGACCAAATCACTTCTTTTTAATCACTCCTGAAACATTATCTATCATACTATCTCTTGTTCAAAACCGAAATAGTTTCCTAGTTAATATCTATGCATCAGTTTTTGATATGATTACGTTTGTTTAATTTGATAAACTGAAGATTTCTTGAAACCTCTTTTATTCATGCCTATTTCTAATCTTAATTATCAGTTTTTACAACGGATGGGATCAGATTAAACATTTACCAATTAGTTCTAGCAACATCAAAATCAACTCCTTTTAATGCAGCATCTACTGTTGACAATCATACAATAGTTTCTGAGTCATCAGTTATAATGAATGAACAATTTATCCTTACGGTAATCTTATGGCAATTCCAGATACGCTGTCTGTAGCACCATCAATACTATACATAAATTAAATAGTTTCTCAGTTAATGTGCCTGCTTACTGATTTCCTATTTATCATTACTATAGAATTATAATGATTTAAATTACCTTTCGGCTTTCATATTCATTCTAATTTTAGTTCTTTGAAGTCCGTCTTCATAAACTAAATATCAAATTAAACATACACCTTTGTTGGTAGTATTAAAATCTACTCCTTTTTAACACAACCATTACAAATGGTAATCCTAAAATAGTTCGTGTATCATCTATAAAACAAAAATCGTATTAGCTCCTTAAATCTACCAATAATCATAATTCTTGATAGATTATCTACTTTTCCGTCGACAAAAAAAGTAAATGGTTTACTATTTAGGGGTATAACCTAAGTTACAATTACATATTCATCATTAGACAATATTTAAGCTAGTGTCAAAGCTAAAAATGCGAACAATAATCTTCTCATGGTTAAGTGATTATATGGATCTATACAAATTTAATAGATAAGAGTTTTATAAAATGTAAGCTAGCTTACATTTAAGCTGAATTTTTAAGCAATCTTATTTCTTTTCGATTAAAATCTATAATTTTTTCTTGTTTTAATTCGTTCAATAAAGAGTTTAATGTAGGACGAGAAGTTCCTATGAGTGAGGCAATGTCTTTTTGAGTGTATGGATGTTTTATAACGTGATCTCCTGTTTGATCACATTCATATCCATAATCTTCACATAGCTCATCTAAAAATTCTAACAAACGTGTTTTAGCGTCCTTAAAAAGTAGTAATTCTAATCTTCTTTCAAGTCTTTTTATTCGAAGACCAATAAATTTATAAATCTTGAAACTTATGGAAGCATTATCTCTCATTAATTCAAACATTGTATCCTTAGATACCGGACAGATTGAAGTTGTATTGTCTATTGACTGTGCAAATTCATTTCTCTTATCGATACCTAATAATGCTTTTTCACCGAAGATTTCTCCTTTCGTTAAAATAGCTTTTATTACCTCTTCCCCAGTTTCTGTGTAATAACCTAATTTAACCTTTCCTTGGTCTATTAAATAAATCTTGTTGGCGTTATCATCTGTAAAATAGATATAATCGCTCTTTTTGTAAACATCATTTTCATGTGTCTTTTTATAAGCTGGGTATTTATGTGGACACAATATTTTAAAGAGGTTTACTTCTTCGAAATACCATAAAGCACTCATAGTTTTGCAAGTTTTATACTTTTATGTCTTAAAAAAATGACATTCCTTACAAAAAAAGCTCTGAAAAACAATCAGAGCTTTTTAAAAGTCATGTGTATTTTTATTAAGCGTTTTCTTTCTTAATTAAGTTTAAAGCTGAACCTTCATTAAACCATTCTATTTGACTTTGGTTGTATGTATGGTTTGTTTTAATAATATCTTTTGTTCCGTCTGCATGCACAACTTCAATTGTTAGCTGCTTTCCTGGAGCAAACTGATCTAAATCTAAGAAGTTAAACGTATCATCTTCTTGAATTAAATCATAATCTGATTCATTAGCAAATGTTAAACCTAGCATTCCTTGCTTTTTTAAATTCGTTTCATGAATTCTAGCAAACGATTTTACAATTACTGCAACCACTCCCAAATGACGTGGTTCCATCGCAGCATGTTCACGAGAAGAACCTTCTCCATAGTTTTGATCTCCAACTACTACTGTTGGAATTCCTGCTGCTTTATATGCTCTTTGGGTATCTGGGACACCTCCATATTCTCCAGTTAATTGATTCTTTACAAAATTCGTTTGTTTATTATATGCATTTACAGCTCCAATTAAACAGTTATTAGAAATATTATCTAAATGCCCTCTGTAACGTAACCAAGGTCCTGCCATAGAAATATGATCTGTAGTACATTTTCCAAATGCTTTAATTAATAATTTAGCTCCTTCTACTTTATGCCCTATAGGTCTAAATGGTGTTAGTAATTCTAAGCGTTCTGAATTTGGATTTACTACAACTTCAATACCGCTTCCATCCTCAGAAGGCTCTATATATCCATTTTCCTTTACTTCAAAACCTTTTGGTGGCAATTCCCATCCAGTTGGTTCATCTAACATTACTTCTTCCCCGTTTTCATTTATCAATTTATCTGTAATTGGGTTAAAATCTAAACGACCTGCTATAGCTATTGCAGCTACTATTTCTGGAGAAGCTACAAATGCATGTGTATTTGGATTTCCATCTGCACGTTTTGCAAAATTTCTATTAAATGAATGCACTATACTATTTTTAGGAGCATTCTTTGGATCCTCATAACGCGCCCATTGTCCAATACATGGTCCACAAGCATTCGTAAAAATTTTAGCATTTAACTTTTCAAATACTTCTAAAATACCATCACGTTCTGCTGTGTAACGTACCTGTTCAGATCCTGGATTTATTCCAAATTCTGCTTTTGTAGCTAAGCCTTTATCTAGTGCCTGTTGTGCTATGGAAGAAGCTCTAGATAAATCTTCATAGGAAGAGTTTGTACAAGAACCTATAAGTCCCCACTCTACTTTTAAAGGCCAACCATTTGCATTTGCTTTCTCAGTCATTTCACTACCAGCAACGGTAGATAAATCTGGAGTAAAAGGACCATTTAATAATGGTTGTAATTCTGATAAATTAATTTCAATTACCTGATCAAAATATTGCTCAGGATTAGCATATACTTCAGGATCTGCGGTTAAATACTCTTTAATTTCATTTGCTGCATCTGCAACATCTTCTCTATCTGTAGCACGTAAATAACGTTCCATAGAATCATCATATCCAAAAGTAGAAGTTGTTGCTCCTATTTCAGCTCCCATATTACAAATTGTTCCTTTACCTGTACAAGACATTTCTGTAGCTCCTGGTCCAAAATATTCTACAATAGCGCCAGTTCCCCCTTTTACTGTTAATATTTCTGCTACTTTTAAAATAACATCTTTTGGAGCTGTCCAACCCGAGATTTTTCCTGTTAACTTTACTCCAATTAACTTAGGAAACTTTAATTCCCAAGGCATTCCTGCCATTACATCTACAGCATCTGCTCCTCCTACTCCAATAGCAACCATTCCTAAACCACCAGCATTTACTGTATGTGAATCTGTTCCAATCATCATTCCTCCAGGAAAAGCATAATTTTCTAAAACTACTTGATGAATAATTCCTGCCCCAGGTTTCCAGAAACCAATTCCGTATTTATCTGATACTGATTGTAAGAAATTAAATACTTCGTTACTAACGTTTAAAGCATTTTGCAAATCTTTACTAGCCCCTTCTTTTGCTTGAATTAAGTGATCGCAATGCACAGTAGTTGGAACTGCTACTTTAGTTTTTCCTGCCTGCATAAACTGTAACAATGCCATTTGTGCAGTTGCATCCTGACATGCTACTCTATCTGGAGCAAAATCTACATAGTCTTTACCTCTGGTGAAGGCTTTTTCTGTTGTTTCATCCCATAAATGAGCGTATAGTATTTTTTCTGCTAACGTAAGTGGTTTTCCAACTACTTTTTTTGCAGCATCTACCCTAGCAGGAAATTTAGAGTAAACCTCCTTTATCATATTAATATCAAATGCCATAGAACTGTTTTGTTTTTTAATCTAGTTACTAATTTAGCAAAAAAAGCGATAGTAATCTTGCGTTTAATTATAATGATGATTAATAGAATTATAACTTTTTTATATGAATATATTAATACTATAGTAGAAATAAAAAAGCCTGAACATAAATGCTCAGGCTTAAGTGAATGTATATACTATATTTTTTACATTACTAATTGTTTTTGAGATGGTTTGAATTTCGTTAAAACAATTCCATCTACAGCAGTTTCATATTCTTTCATTGTAGGAGTTCTTCCTAAAATTGTAGATAATACAACTACAGGAGTTGATGATAATAAAGATTCTCCTTTTTTCTCATTAGAATCTTTCACAACTCTTCCTTGGAATAAACGTGTTGAAGTAGCCATTACTGTATCTCCTGGTTCAGCTTTTTCTTGGTTACCCATACATAAGTTACATCCAGGACGCTCTAAATAAAGCATATTTTCATATTTAGTACGTGCTAATCCTTTTGGTGCATTATCATCAAATACAAATCCTGAATATTTTTCTAACACATCCCAATCTCCTTCTGCTTTTAATTCATCAACAATATTATATGTTGGTGGTGCTACTACTAAAGGCGCTTTAAATTCAACCTTTCCTTGTTGTGCTTCAATATTCTTAAGCATTTGAGCTAAGATTTTCATATCTCCTTTATGTACCATACAAGACCCTACGAAACCTAAATCTACTTGTTTAGTACCACCGTAGTAAGATAATGGTCTAATTGTATCGTGTGTATAACGCTTAGAAGGATCCTCGTTATTAACATCTGGATCAGCAATCATTGGCTCAGCAATTTCATCTAAGTCAATCACAACTTCAGCATAATATTTTGCGTTTGCATCTGGTCTTAAAGCTGGTTTATCTCCTGTTTTAATTTCTTCAATTCTCTTTTCAGCTTTATTAACTAAACCTTGTAATACATGTTTCTCGTTATCCATACCTTTTTCAATCATGATTTGGATACGGTCTCTTGCTATTTCTAAAGATTCAATTAATGTTTCATCTTCTGAAATACAGATAGATGCTTTTGCTTTCATTTCAGCAGTCCAATCTGTAAATGTAAATGCTTGGTCTGAAGTTAATGTTCCAATATGAACCTCAATGATTCTTCCTTGGAATACATTTTCTCCTCCAAACTGCTTCAACATTTGTTGTTGTGTTGCATGAACCACATCACGGAAGTCCATAAAACTTCTCATGTCTCCTTTGAAAGTTACTTTTACAGAATCTGGAATAGGCATTGTTGCTTCTCCTGTTGCTAATGCTAAAGCTACAGTTCCTGAATCTGCTCCAAAGGCAACTCCTTTAGACATACGTGTATGTGAATCTCCTCCAATAATTACATCCCAATCATCAACTGCGATATCATTCAATACTTTATGAATTACATCAGTCATTGCATGATATTTTCCTTTAGGATCACGAGCTGTGATTAACCCGAAGTCGTTCATAAACTTCATTAGCCTAGGAATGTTAGCTTTTGACTTATCATCCCAAACTGAAGCTGTATGACATCCTGATTGATATCCTGCGTCTACAATTGGAGAAATTACTGTAGCAGCCATCATTTCTAATTCTTGAGAAGTCATTAACCCTGTCGTATCCTGAGAACCTACAATGTTTACTTCTACACGTACATTAGAACCTGTATGTAAAGTTTTACCTGGCGTAGTTCCAACTGCATTTTTATTAAATATCTTTTCTACTGCTGTTAATCCTTGCCCTTCTATAGAAATTTCTTTAGATGCTGCATATACTTGAGGAATTTCTATATCTAAAACTCTACAAGCAAATGTTTGTAATTTCTTACCAAAAACTACGGCATAAGAACCACCTGCTTTAATGAACTCCATTTTTTGCGGTGTTAATGCTGCAGAAATATCTTTTAATTCTGTATCTCCGTTATATAATTTCTTCTCCTTTGTATTAATAGTAAGTACTGTTCCTGTATCTACAGAATATACTTGTTCTAATACTGGCTCTCCATCTTCATCTAAAATTGTATTTCCTTCTGCATCTTTTTTCTTAACCCAGTTTTTTAAATCAACTCCAATACCTCCAGTTACTCCAACAGTAGTTAAGAAAATTGGTGCTATTCCGTTAGTTCCAGCAATTACTGGTGCAATATTGATAAAAGGTACATATGGACTCGATGAAATACCTGTCCATAATGCTACATTGTTCACACCTGACATTCTTGAAGAACCTACTCCCATTGTTCCTTTTTCAGCGATTAACATAATTCGCTTATCAGGATGTTGTTCTTTAAGAGCCAATACTTCTTTTTGCATTTCTTTGTTATGCTCAAAAATAGATTGTCCGTGTAATTCACGATCTGATCTAGAGTGTGCATCTGCCCCAGGAGAAAGTAAGTCTGTTGAAATATCTCCAACACCAGCTATATATGTTACAACTTCTATTTTTTCTTCTACTTCTGGTAATTCAGTAAAAAACTCTGCTTTCGCATAACTTTCTATAATACTCTTAGCTATTTCACTACCATTTTTATATGCGTTTTCTAAACGCTCTGTATCTGCTTCGTATAAAAACACTTGCGTTTTTAATACTTTAGCTGCTTCTTCTGCTATTGAAGCATCTTTTCCTAATGCTAAGTCTAATAATACATCAATAGACGGTCCCCCTTTCATATGAGATAATTGCTCGAATGCAAAGGCAGGCGATATTTCTTCAACTACTGATTCACCAAGAATAATTTCTTTTAAGAATTTTGCTTTTACACCTGCTGCACTAGTAGTACCTGGTAGTGTATTATAAATAAAGAAGTTAAGTGAATCTTCTCGATGTGCATTATTTACATCTTTTATTTGCGCTATAATTTCACTTAGCAATTCATCTCCGTCAATTGGTTTAGGATGTAATCCTTGTTTTTTTCTTTCTTCGATTTCCTTGATGTAATCTCCGTAAATGTTCATAAATAGAAGTCTTTTCAACGTTAAAAGCAATTCAAGAAATCGTATTTAAACCCCGTATTCCTTGTACTACTTATATAAATTATAACAATGTAATTTGTGCGGTTACATTTTAAAATGCAATCCTACCATTGGTAAATTAACATAAACTTTACTTTACAAAAACTAGTGATGTATTGTTCTTTATCTAATGAACCTTTAAGTTTTATTATAAAGTTACGTGTAACTCTTATCAGCATAATGGTAATAACACACCTTACTGTTAACCTCATTACACACTTTCTTTATTCTCTCAATATCAAAAGCTATGTAGTTTTTATTTACATTAATTTTTGCCGAACAAAAGTACAGCTTTAGGGCTAAATTTAAAAATAAACAACAAAATATCATTATCAATAAAAAATATTCATTGAAATAAATTTAAATCAATAATTCAATAAAAAAAACACTGAAAAAACACTTTTTTTTATGAATTTTAAAATTATAGATGTGTTTTTTTACACATCTTTTTTTTATATTAATTCTAAATAAGAGTTGAAAAAGAAAAGCAGACCAATAAGCCGGATTCTGTAACTTAAAAAGTTCTTATCATTTATCTTGTTTTACAATTACCTGTAAAATCTAGCTGCCTACCCCTTAGAATTGTGCGAGTAACACTTAAGCTCTAATATACGTGGCATTTCACCGCATAGAGTTTACCTGATTTCACTACAGCATTACCTGTACATTCTTTCTGTTGCACTTGTCCTCGATTTACATCGGACGGATGTTATCCGCTATGCTTACTCTGTGGTGTCCGGACTTTCCTCTGAAATTACTTTCAGCGATAAGACTGATCTGCTTTTTATCTATAAGTAATAATGAATTTTATTTCACAATTACTTGTAAATTTTTAAATGGAATAAGGTTTTGTATATCGAAAGTTTTTGTTCTTTGATAACTTGTGACCTGACTTCATAAAAAAACCCACTCAAAGATTGAGTGGGAAAATTGCTATGAAAAAGAAAAAGTATCTAGGACGTCTCCTAGACACTACAAAGATATATATTTTTTTCTTTAACGCAAAAGAAAAAATAAAAAAACTTTATTTTTTTATGAAAACATGTCTTTTACCTTTTCAAAAAAAGACTTGTCTGTTTTTTGTGGGTTTGGAGAAAAGTTTTCATCATCTGCCATAGATTCAAAAAACTTACGTTGCTCCTTAGTTAATTCTTGAGGTGTCCACACATTAATATGTATTAAGAAATCACCATTACCATATCTTTCAATGCTTGGTAATCCTTTACCTTTTAATCGTAAAATCTTTCCAGATTGTGTACCAGCTTCTATTTTAATCTTTACTTTCCCTGTAACTGTTTCTACTTCTTTAGAAGCTCCTAATACTGCTTCAGAGAAATTAATATAAAGATCATAGTGAATATTACTTCCTTCTCTCTTTAATGTTTCGTGTGGTACTTCTTCTATTAAAACTAATAAGTCTCCAGGAATTGAATTTTTACCAGGTGCTTCGTTACCTTTTCCCCCAACTTTTAATTGGACTCCTTCTGTAACACCTTCTGGAATATTAATAGATACTGTTTCTTCTTTAACAACCATTCCTTGTGCATCTGCCTCATTTGGTTTCTTATCTATAATTTCTCCAGCTCCATGACAGCTACTACAAGTAGTTGCGGTTTGCATTCTTCCCAAAATAGTATTGGTAACTCGCATTTGTTGCCCTGTACCATTACATGTAGGACATGTTTTATAGCTAACTCCGTCTGCTTTTACCTTACGACGTACTTTAACCTTCTTCTCTACTCCTTTAGCTATTTCTTCTAATGTAAGCTTTACACGAATACGTAAGTTTCCTCCTTTTACTCTAGCTTGACGTTGTCCGCCACCGCCAAAACCTCCGAAGCCACCACCAAAAGCTCCTCCGAAAATATCTCCAAACTGGCTGAATATATCATCCATATTCATTCCGCCACCGCCAAATCCACCAGCACCACCTTCGAATGCAGCATGTCCAAATTGGTCGTAACGTGCTTTTTTGTCAGCATCACTTAATACTTCATATGCTTCAGCACATAATTTAAATTTTTCTTCAGCTTCTGAATCACCTGGATTTTTATCTGGGTGATACTTAATAGCCATCTTTCTATATGCTTTCTTTATTTCTGAAGCACTTGCCGATTTGGAAACTCCTAATACTTCGTAATAATCTTGTTTTGCCATGTTTTTCAATTATCAGTAAACAGAAATCAATGATCATTAACTTTTTAGTTTCTAATTGATCATTGATTGTGGTTCTTTTTTTATGCTTGCCCTACAACTACTTTTGGGTGGCGTATAATTTTCTCTCCTAGTTTATATCCTTTTTCTACGCAGTCGATAATTTTTCCTTTTAAATCATCTGACGGTGCAGGTATTTGCGTAATTGCATCGTGTGTATCTGCATCAAAACTATCTCCTGCATTTACTTCTACTGCAGCTAATCCTTTATTTTCTAAGGTTTTTAATAATTTTTGATAGATTAACAATACACCTTTTCTTAATTCTTCTGCTTCAGGATCGTCTTCTATATGTGTCAGCGCTCTTTCAAAATCATCTAAAATTGGCAGTAAAACTGTCATTAATTCCTGATTTGCTGTTTTGAATAGCTCTATTCTTTCTTTACTTGTTCTCTTTTTATAGTTTTCGAACTCTGCAAAAAGTCGTAAATATTTATCTTTTTCTGCTTTTAATGCTTCTTCATTATCTGATGCTTTCGCTTCTTCATTTTTCTCTTCAGCTTCATTATTCTCTAGATTTATATCTAAATCACCATTCTCGATAGCATCTTTTATCTCGTCTTCTTTAGTATATTCGTCTTTACTCATTGTAAGTCGTTTCTTTTAATTTTATTACTACTTACTAAGCAAGAATACTGCCATTACTAAAACAATGACATTATGACACGGAAGTCAATTGTTAAAATTGTTAATTATTTCTTAAAGTAAATTTGAGATTTATGGGTATCTTTTTTGTAGTTTCGTGGTTTAAATTTATAAATACCCTAATTATGAAATCTACTTTTTTTAAAGTTTTCGCTGTTGCATTAACATTAACAGCTGTATCTTGTAAGACAAATCCTGCTGAGACTCCAGAGCACAAAGCTTTAGTTGCTGAGCACGAGACAATGATGAAAACTCATGAAGAAATTGAAAAGCAACATGCTACTATGAATGATGATCACAGTAAAATGGTTGTTGCTCATAAAGATGTAGAAAATGACTCTTTACATGTAGTAAACGAAAAAACTCACGCTGCTATTTTAACTTCTCATACTTCTTTAGTTGAAAAGCATAAAGCTTTAATTGCTGACCACAAAGCATTAGAAGAAAAGCATGCTACTGGTGCTATTAGTCTTGAAGAAATGACTAAAGACCATGAAAATTTAAAGAAGCAACATCAAGAAATGCTTGATGAGCACCATAAAATGCTTAAAGAGCATGAAACTGTAAAAACTGAAGATGCTAAAATGTTAGAAGAGCATCAAAAAGAAACTACTGAAGAGACTACAGAAGAAAAAAAATAAACATTCTTTTATAATCTAATTTGAAGGTAAAGGCATCTGGTTTTCAGATGCCTTTACTTTTTTATTCATAATATTTTTCCCTATTCATTTTGGCTTTTTTTATTTTTTAACATTTTTCAACAGTATATCAAAGTATTTTTTTGATATTTTTAGATAGTTTTTAACCAAATATTAATTAAAAAAGTCCCTTTGGAATTATGAAAAAAAACTTTTTAAACATTGAAGGTGTTACTACTTTAAGTAAAGCACAACAAAAAGAAGTTAACGGAGGATTTTCTCCTGAAAATTTAATTGGTTACGGAGATATTAGCAAATGCGGTTGCGATTGCGGTGGTTCTGTAACTGGACCTGCATACTGTAGTGAAATTATGGCATGTATACATGTTTACAGATGCGATGACGAAAGTTAAAAATTGGCTTAACAATTTTAATAAAGGCACTTCACTAGTGTCTTTATTTTTTACTTCAATATAAAGGTATCATTGATCCTTTATGAGTTAATCTAAAAATTTACTCTACTTGATATTTAGAGTAAACTCAACCAAACTATTAATTTATAAAAAGTCCCATTGAAATCATGAAAAAAGATTTTCTAAACATTACGGGTGTTACTACTTTGACCAAAACCCAGCAAAAAGAAATTAGTGGTGGAATTATTCCAGATTTAAGTAAATGTGAATGTACTTGTGCTGGAGTTGTAACTGGTCCGATTTATTGTGCTAAGTTTATTTCTTGTCCACAATACTACTGGTGTGACGACACTCCTACCATGTAAAAATTAGTTGTATTCAAAAGATGTTAAAACTTAAATATCTTTTCAAAATTCAACTTAAACTAAATGAATTTAATCAAATTATTAATTTAAAAAGTCCCATTGAAATTATGAAAAACAATTTTTTAAGTATTGAAGGTATTACTCCTTTAACTAAAACACAACAAAAAGAAGTTAGTGGAGGAATTACACCAGATTATAGTAAATGTAAATGTGAGTGCGGTCATGCTGTAGGACCTCTTTATTGCTTTGTAATGAAATGTCCTCAAATACATTGTGATCCAGAAATATAAAACAAAAAAGCAGCTACTAAGTAGCTGCTTTTTTATTTATTATATGAAGTAATTATTCAATTCTTTCAATCTTAGCTCCTAAAGCCTGTAATCTTTCTACAATACGCTCATATCCTCTATCTATTTGTTCAATATTATTAATAATACTTGTTCCTTTAGCTGATAAGGCTGCAATTAATAAAGAAATACCGGCACGTATATCTGGAGATGTCATTTTAGTAGCTTTTAGCTGGCTTTCAAAATTATGTCCAATAACCGTAGCTCTATGCGGATCGCATAAAATTACCTTTGCTCCCATATCTATTAATTTATCTACAAAGAACAATCGGCTTTCAAACATTTTTTGATGAATAAGTACCGTACCTTTCGCTTGTGTAGCCACAACTAATACAATACTTAATAAGTCTGGTGTAAAACCTGGCCAAGGAGCATCTGCTACTGTTAAAACAGAACCATCTATGTAGTTTTGAATTTCGTAACTATCTTGTTCTGGAATGTATATATCATCTCCTTTTTTTTCTAACTGAATTCCTAGTTTTCTGAATACATTTGGAATTTGTCCCAAATCTTTCCAACTAACATCTTTTATTGTTAGTTCAGATCTAGTCATTGCTGCCATTCCTACCCAGCTTCCAATCTCGATCATATCAGGTAAAATACGATGTTCACAACCTCCTAAACTTTCTACTCCTTCAATAGTTAGTAAGTTAGATCCAACTCCTGAGATTTTAGCTCCCATGCTATTCAACATTTTAGATAATTGTTGAATATAAGGTTCGCAGGCTGCATTGTAAATAGTAGTAGTTCCTTTGGCTAATACAGCTGCCATGATAATATTAGCTGTACCTGTTACAGACGCTTCGTCTAGTAACATATCTGTTCCTATTAAACCATTTTCTGCTTCTACACCGTAGAAATACTCTTCTTTATTATAACGGAATGTTGCTCCTAAGTTGATGAATCCTTCAAAGTGTGTATCTAAACGACGACGACCAATTTTATCTCCTCCTGGACGTGGAATGTATCCTTTTCCAAAACGAGCCAATAAAGGTCCAACGATCATAATAGAACCTCTTAAGGAACTTCCATCTCTCTTAAAGTCTGCGCTCTCTAAATACTCTAACTTGATTTCATCTGCTTGAAAGCTATATGAATTAGCACCTAATTTTTCAATTTTAACTCCTAACTCTCCTAAAATGAATATCAATTTATTGACATCTATAATATCTGGTATGTTATTAATAACCACCTTTTCTGGAGTAAGTAAAACCGCACATATAACCTGTAATGCTTCATTTTTAGCTCCTTGAGGTGTAATAACTCCCTTAAGTCTATGCCCTCCCTCTATTTTAAATGATGCCATTTATTTTTTTCTATTTTTTGTATTTTTATTGGTATTTGTTTTTTTCTTTCCTTGGGTAGATCTTGTTCTTAGTAAAAGCTTACTATCTACTAATTCGTCTTCTTTCCCTCTATAATCTATTTTTCCATCAGAAAGTTCAAATAAATGGTCAAAGATTACAATATCATCTACATTATCTTTATTCCAATTGAGGTAACACTTTTTCATATGATTCGCAATTGTATATACCAATGCTTCTTTCATATCTCCTTCATCCCATGTAAGTGCTACATCGATCATTGTTTGGATATTTGTTCCATAAAAACGATACTTAGAAGCTGACTTAGGATAAGGCAATGAATCTGGTTTCTCTCTCAATTCTTCCTTAGATGGCTGTTCATAAGGAGAATCTACATCTAACTTAAAGTCAGACATAATATGCAATTGATCCCAAAGTTTATGTTTAAAGTCTGGCACATCACGTAAATGTGGTTGTAAATTTCCCATTACATCTATGATTGCCTTAGCCATTGTATTTCTTTCTTCTTTTGTTGGTAAGCTTACACAATGATCTACTAGTTTTTGTATATGTCTCCCATATTCTGGGATGATTAATTTTGTTCTTTCTGAGTTGTATTCTAAATCAAACGTCATTTTCATTGTTTATTTATTGCAAAGTAAGGATTAATTACCAATTATCAGTTATTAGTTATTAGTTCATTGACAATTCGTAATTGTTAATTGATGAGATTATCCTATTACTTTAAGTTTAGCAAATTGTAATAATAATTTCTTTTTTCCTGCTGTTGCAAATTGAATTTCTGCTTTTTTATTTGGACCTTTTCCTTCTAATCCTACTACTTCACCTTTTCCAAACCTGTTATGTTCTACAAAGCTTCCAACTACTACTTCGCTATCAAATAAATTTGTTTTAGAGGAAGTAACATCAGATACTTTTTTCATTTTTCCTTTTGGAGGTACAAGTTTATTCGATTTCTTATCCATAAACTCTTTCCTTTTCTTTTGGATAGGTTTTTGAAAACGAATCTTTTTAGGCGCATCATCAAACAAATCGGTATCTATAAACCTATTCATTTTTGGTTCAGGTAGTTTTGGAGAAATATACTCTAGATATTGATCGTCTATCTCTTCTAAGAAACGACTTGGTTCTCCATCTGTTAATTTCCCCCATCTATATCGAGTTTGTGCATATGTTAAATACGCTTGTTTCTCCGCTCTTGTTAATGCTACATAAAATAAACGTCTCTCCTCTTCTAATTCACTTCGTGTATTCATACTCATTGCAGAAGGAAATAAACTTTCTTCTAAACCAACGATATATACATATGGAAATTCTAATCCCTTTGCCAAGTGAATTGTCATTAAAGAAACTCTAGGCTCTTCATCTTTTTTATCACTATCAAAATCGGTAGCCAATGCTACATCTTCTAAGAAAATAGGCAAAGATGCATCTTCTCCTGCTTCAATTTTATCTGTAATAAAATCTTTAATCCCGTTTATTAATTCCTGAACGTTCTCAACTTTGCTAATCCCTTCTGGCGTCCCATCTTTTTGTAAGTCTTTCACCAATTGAGTTTTCCTTACTACTAAATCTGCAACTTCAAAAGCATTTTTTGTTTGTGCTTCAATTTGAAGTCGTTGAATCATATTCGCAAAGTTCTCTAGCTTGTTCTTTGTTCCTGAATTTATTTTAACATCTAAGTTGCCTAAATTTAGGATTACTTCAAAGATTGACTTTTTATAATGATTTGCAGCAATAGCTAGCTTATCTATTGTAGTTTGCCCAATACCTCTTGCGGGGTAATTAATAATTCTTTTTAGTGCTTCTTCATCATTAGGGTTTATCAAGATTCGTAAGTACGAAAGCAAGTCTTTTATTTCTTTACGTTGGTAAAATGAAATACCTCCATATATTTTATACTTGATATCTTTTTTACGCAAAGCATCTTCCATTGCTCTAGACTGCGCATTGGTTCTATATAAAATAGCAAATTGATCACTTTTAAGCTGATGGTTCATTTTATTATCGAAAATAGACTGTGCTACAAACCTACCTTCTTCTCCATCAGAAATAGTTCGCATGACCTTTATAGAACCTCCTGCATCATTAGCTGTCCAAACTTCTTTATCTAATCTCGTTTTATTCTTTTCGATTACCGAGTTTGCTGCATTCACAATATTTTTAGTAGAACGATAATTCTGCTCTAATTTAAATGTTTTAACATCTGGATAATCTTTCTGGAAGTTTAAGATATTTTGAATATTTGCTCCACGGAAGGCATAGATACTCTGAGAATCGTCTCCTACTACACAAATATTCTGGAAACGATCTGCTAATGCTCTTACAATTAAATACTGCGAATGGTTGGTATCTTGGTACTCATCTACCAATATATAACGGAAACGGTTTTGATATTTAGCTAGTACTTCTGGAAAACGTGCTAATAACTCATTCGTTCTTAATAATAAATCATCAAAATCCATAGCTCCAGACTTGAAACATCTATCTACATATTCTTTATAGATATCACCTGTTTTAGGTCGACTTGCCATTAAATCAGCTTCTTGTAAGTCCGAATTATTAAAATAAGCTCTAACAGTAATTAAGCTATTTTTAAACGATGAAATTCTACTTAAAATTTGCTTCGGTTTATAACGATCTTTATCAAGCTTCATTTCTCTGATAATGGTCGTGATTAAACGAACAGAATCTTGACTATCGTATATCGTAAAGTTTGATGGGTATCCTAATTTATCTGCTTCCGATCTTAAAATTCTAGCAAATACAGAGTGAAAAGTTCCCATCCATAAATTTTTAGCTTCGCTATGTCCTACAACTTTCCCAATTCTTTCTTTCATTTCTCGCGCAGCTTTGTTGGTAAACGTTAGTGCAAGAATATTAAAAGAATCCACTCCTTGTTCCATTAAATATGCAATACGGAATGTTAATACTCTTGTTTTACCAGAACCTGCTCCTGCAATAATAATCATTGGGCCGTCTTTTTGTAGTACTGCCGCTCTCTGTGGTTCGTTAAGTTGTTCTATATAAGTATTCAATGAATGTAAAATTGTAAGTAATGAAAAGCTAAAATAATTCTTTATTTCTAGTTGTGTAACTAACCTCGTTTAAATTTATTCACAATCATTACTAATAAGCTCTGAGCGGCTTTATTACCATTCCTTTGTAATCTTTTATTGTAAAAACAAATTGTATATTTACCTTATTATTAAAACCGATTGCACATAGCTGCACTACCCTCATTAAACCTATAGCTCATTTATTATGAAACAAAAAATTTATACACTTCTTACTTGCTTATTAGCTTCGTCGGTTTTCTCTCAGAGTTTATCTAATGATTATAAAAACATAGAGAAAAAAGTGATTGAATGGAGACGTTATTTCCACCAAAATCCTGAACTTTCAAATAGAGAATTTAATACTGCTAAAAAAATTGCAGCTCATTTAAAATCGCTTGGTATAAAAACACAAGAAAATGTGGCTAAAACAGGTGTTGTTGGTATTCTAAAAGGCTCAAAGCCTGGTAAAGTAGTTGCTTTACGAGCAGATATTGATGCGCTTCCTGTTGTGGAAAGAAATAATTTACCTTTTAAATCTACCGTCAAGACTACTTATTTAAATAAAGATGTAGGTGTAATGCACGCTTGTGGACACGATACACATACAGCTATTTTAATGGGAGTAGCTGAAATATTAGCTAAGCATAAAGATAAAATTAAAGGAACTGTTAAATTTATTTTTCAGCCTGCAGAAGAAGGGGCTCCTGAAGGTGAAGAAGGCGGAGCTGAATTAATGGTAAAAGAAGGTGTATTAAAAAATCCTGATGTAGATGCTATTTTTGGTTTACATATTTCTTCTGGTCAAGATGTAGGAACTATTGCTTACAAACCTGGAGGAATTATGGCAGCTTCTCAAAGTTTTAAAATTAAGGTAAAAGGAAAGCAATCACACGGATCTAGACCATGGGCTAGTATTGATCCAATTGTTATTTCAGCTAAAATAATTGATGGCTTACAAACAATTATTAGCCGTGAAGCGGAGTTAACAAAAGAAGGAGCAGTAATTACTGTTGGAAAAATTGATTCTGGAGTTCGAAGTAATATCATTCCTGAATCTGCTGAAATGATTGGTACAATTCGTACGTTAGATTATGATATGCAAAAACAAATTAATGATCGTATGAAAGAAATGGTTCCTGCAATAGCTAAAGCTTATAGAGCTGAAGCTACTATAGAAATTGAAAAAGGATATCCTATTACTTTTAACGATATTAAACTAACAAAACAGGCACTTCCTACATTACAAAATGTAGCTGGTAAAGATAAAGTTATAGAAATTAAAGCCATTACTGGTGCTGAAGACTTTTCATTCTTTCAAAAAGAAGTTCCTGGATTTTACTTTTTTCTAGGAGGAAAAACTGTTGGCAATAATAATCCGTACCCGCATCACACCCCAGATTTTCAAATAGATGAAAGCGGTATGTTATTAGGTGTAGAAACTATGACACAACTAGCATTGGATTTTTTAAATAATTAATAATACAAACTGAATATATATAATACATGGAAGACAAAATAATTGAAGGGTTAGCATTTGCCTTGCCTGCACTCGTAACTGGAGGAGTTGCTTATTTTATGTTTAGCGCTTTTCTAGAAAGAGATGAAAAAGAGAAAAAGTTTGAAATTTTAATGAATAAGAAAAAAGAGAGTTTACCGGTTAAATTACAAGCTTATGAACGTTTGATATTATATTGTGAACGAATTAATCCTGCTAAGCTCTTAACTCGTGTAAATCCTATTGGAAATGATGCCGATAGTTACGCACATTTACTTATTGGAAATATTGAACAAGAATTTGAACATAATTTAGTGCAGCAAATTTATGTAAACGAAGATGCTTGGAAAGCTTTATTAGGATCTAAACTTGCTATTATTAACAAAATAAGAAGCACTGCCGAAAACAGTGATAACGCAAAAGAGTTAAGAGAAAATCTTTTAATTGATTATTCTCAGATTGAGAGTCCAACCGAAACTGCTGTGGCCATTATTAAACAAGAAGTAAAGAAGCTTATATAAATAAAATAAGTTCTAAAAATATAAAAAGGTTACACAAATGAAATTGTGTAACCTTTTTTAATACAAGTGTAATAAAGGGGGAACTAAACTTTTTTAAATTATTAGTTAAAGTAAACTTTAGAAGCACCTAATGGAGCATCTACAGTTTTTAACTCTTCTTTAGTTGTAACATTAAATACATTCATCTTACTTATATCTGTAAAACTTGCATCTAATGCATATAGTTTTGCATCTTTTACAGCGATTCCATATAAGAAACCTGTTGCACCTGTTACTAATTTAGTAGTAGGTAAAGTAGTAGCTGTTTCAGACATCTCAAAAACATCATTTCCTACGTTGTAGTATATATTGTTATCTGCTACATACATTAAGCTTGGGTGAACTCCATCAGCAAAAACAACTTCAGAATCAACTTCTAATGTATTTGTGTTTATTGTAATAATAGCTCCAGCTGTTTCATTTCCAGTCCATGCTTCATTTCCTCCTGCTAACACGATTAAGTTTCCATTTGTTTTAAAACCTAATTCATCTGGCTTATCTTTTACATCAATAACTTTCTCAACAGTATCTGTTGTTGTATCGATAACAGTTATTTTATTATTACTTCCATAACCACCTTTATGAGATACAAACATTTTACCATTTTGATATACAATTTGTTCAGGCCCTACTACTACATTAATTTTAGAAGTAACTTGTAGTGTAGTTAAATCAACAACAGCTACAAAATCATCATCTATATTATCTCCAAAAGAACCTGCACCCCAATTGGTAATATATCCTTTATTTCCTGCTATTGCCATAAATCTAGGAACTTGAAGTCCTGTTGATATTTCTCCCTGTTTTTCGAAAGTATATCTATTTACAACCGTTACTGTATTCTGGTTATCTACTACTATATATCCAGTATCTCCATTAAAAGTCATCGATTGTAAGAATGTTCCTAAGTCAACTCCGTTAACTTTACTGTAAATTTTACTTTCTACAGTCGTATAGTCATTAGAAACAAATGATATTGTAGCACTACCTGCACCTGAACCTTCTCCAGTAATTAAAACACCATTTTCATAATCTCCTTTTGGTCCTTGTTCATTATCATCACTACAAGAAGCAAGAAAAAGTACACTTGTTAATAATAAAGCTTTAAAAATGAAATTGATTTTTTTCATTGTTTAGAATTTATAGTTTAAATTAAAATTGTAATTAATTCCAGGCATGGGTCTATTTTGAACGATTTCATAATCTGAGTTTAGAAGATTATTAACCTTTAATCCTACACCTAATTGTTGTTTTTCTGTATTTATTAATTTGTAATTCACTCCTATGTTTGAAACAAAGAAACGATCTACAACAAAATCCAACGAGTTGCTTTCTGTAGTAAATACCTGATCATTAAACAGCTGCTGGTAAAACATTGACCATTTCCCTTTTGATACACTTAAATTTATATTAGCTATATGCTTAGGTACAAAGGGAATTAATCTATTTGTATTCTTATTTTTTGCATGAACGAACACGTAGTTTAACCTAAGGTTCATTTTATAATCATTAAAGAAATTGTAACTTATTTTAGAAGTGAGTTCTATTCCTTGATTTAACGTTTCATTTAAGTTAATTGGCACCCAAACACCTGGTCTATTTGGATCTCCATTGGGAGTCCAAACTATCTTATCTTTAGTATCAATATTAAAATAAGCTACATCAATAAAAACATTGCTACTCTTGTATCCCAAACCTAACTCTCCTTGAAAAGAAGTTTCAGGGATTAAATTTGGATTTCCCTGCCCCGGCCAAAAAAGATCGTTATAAGTAGGAACTCTAAAATTTCTTGAAGCATTTGCTCTTATAAAAAAAGAATAGAATGGTTTTAATTTAAATCCAGCAGCATAGCTTAATGGAACTTTAAAGTCTGAATTATATTCTTTTCGTATTTTAAGATCATACGAAAAATTAGGTTTTACTTTATGATCGAAAATAAACGATTGAGAAAATTCAGTTCTATACTGAGGTAGAATTTGGTCTGTCCTTCCCTTTACACGTTCAAATCTGGTATTAGAGGTTAAAGTTGCATTTAACTTTTTAAAGTTATAATCTGCTGTAAGATCTGAAAAAGCACGTTTCGATTGCCCGAAATTAAAACTACCTGTCTCTTTATCATCAAAAAAGCGATATTCTTGAAATAAATAGGCTAAACGACCTGTTAATTTTAAGTTGTTTAAATTATACGTTAACGATAATAGATTTCTATAATTTATATCTTTATATTGATCATTTGCTGCTGTAGGGTTTGGCAGTTCTCCAGAAAACAATCGATCTCCAAAATAATACGTCATATAAGCATCTAAAACTAACCTCTCAGAAAACTTATATGCATTTGATAAATTAATAGTGTAATTTTTATAGGCACCATTTGCATTTCTAAAATCTGAATTTATAAATGGATAATCATTATCTGAAGTATTAAATGAAAACCCTAAATTAAATGCATATTTAGAGGAATTATACTTTAGCTTGTATAATGAGTTAATTGTTGTAAAACTACCTACTGCAGTAAAAATTTGATGTTGAAGTTTCTTTTTTTCGGAGAATGTCAATACATCATTCAAATGAATAGTTCCTCCAATAGCTCCAGACCCAAACTCTATACTTCCTCCTCCACTCCTTACATTTAGCTCATCATAGAGCCCTACTGTTAGTGAATTAAAACCTGTTTGCCCATTATTTATAGAATTAATATTTATACCATTCCAAACCACTGCAGTATTAGAAGCACTAGTTCCTCTAAAACTTGGAGAGCTTGTTCCTCCTTGTCCAAATTCTCTAAAATAAATAGGTGTATTAAAACGGAGTAAACTAGTGAATGATTCTACATTATTTACAATAACAGAATCATTTATTTTTAATAATTTATAAGCTTTAGATGTTTTCGACAATCGTTTATTTGCCTGAATTACTACTTCATTCAAACGATTAAATATTGTATCGCTTTGCGCACTAATTATCTGAGCACTAACAAACAGTAAAATAAATATTAATCTTCTCATTAAAATCCACATAAAAAACCTTTAAGCCCGAAGGTTTGTTAGTAATGAATTTTTGGCAGGTCTCCTGGCTTGCGTCTTGTAACTTACCTTCCCGCTTTCGCAGTGGTTAAAGAGTAATAGCTACAAGCTTTTCAGCTTACAGTTGCGGGTACAGCTTCGGTTTTACACCGAATTCCCTTTTAATTTTTTTCAATTGAACATTGAAGAAAAACCAAAAATTTGGACAAATGTATCGTATATTTATAAATTAATAGCTACTAAATCGTGATAATTTGCGAATTTAACTTTTAAATCTTCTGAAATAGTGTAGTGTTCTGGATGAATCATAGCTGCTAAACATTTTATACCATCTACCAACGTGCTTGCAGATGATTGAGTAAACATTGCAAAATCTGCTATAAATACTTGTTTATTTTTCACGGCTCTTAAAGAACTCCATTCTGCTCTTTCAGTTAGGAATTTCATATCTTCCATAGTTCTTTCAATTCCATAACCACAAGGTGCTATTACCAATACTTCTGGATCATACTTTACAATCTTATCCCACGATATTACAATACTATCCCCTGAAGGATGCGATAATAAATCTATTCCCCCGGCAAAACCTATTTGATGAGGAATCCAATGTCCACAATTGAATAAAGGATCTATCCATTCTAATAACATGATACTTTTAGACTGAATTTTATGTTGTCTTTGTACATCTACAATCTCATAGATTTGTTCTTTTAAATTCTCTATGTAAGCAATTCCTATAGCTTCTTTCCCCATGGCTTTAGCTACTGTCAATGCATTATCGAATACATCTTCTAAAGAATTTGGAGTAATAGAAATTAATTCTGGAACTTTGGGTAATTTATATGCTGATCTAGCTACAGATTCTGTATCTATTTGACATACATCACATACATCTTGTGTAAAAATAATATCGGGAGCTATGTTTTCTAAAAGTGGCTCATCTACATAATACAAAGTTCCTCCATCTGCTTTTGTTTTAGAAAAGATTGCATTAATTTCTTCACTAGTTAACACTTGTCCTTCCAGCTTGTATTTTACCACAACTTGCTTTTCTTCTAAAGCTTTTGTTGGACATTCAAATGTTATTCCATCTAACATATCTTGCAAGCCCATATCATAAATCATCTGTGTAACAGCTGGCATAAAAGAAGCTACTTTCATAATTGTATTTTATTTCAGCAAAAATACATAGTTCTTAAGGATAACTTTCTTTTCTAAAAAATCTTTTCAATCTTTGCTTTCAAATTATTTCTTCTATATGATTTATTACATCACAGGTGGTGAACGTTCTGGAAAAAGCAAATACGCGCAAGAATTAGCCGAGTCTTTATCTAATACTCCATATTATTTAGCAACTTCAAGAATATGGGATGAAGATTTCCAAAAACGTGTAGACAGACATATTTCGGATAGAGATGAACGTTGGACTACTATTGAAGAAGAAAAGGACATTAGTAAAGTAATATCAGAAAACACTACAGTTGTTATTGATTGTGTTACATTATGGTTGACTAATTTTTATTTAGATACCAAAAACGATGTCAACAAATCTCTAAAGCTAGCTAAAGATCAAATAGAATTACTCACCAATATTAATGCTAATATCATTATTATTTCAAATGAAATAGGGATGGGATTACATGCACAAACAGAAGTTGGCAGAAAATTTACAGAATTGCAAGGATGGGTGAACCAATTTATTGCTCAAAAAGCAGATAAAGCAACATTTATGGTTTCCGGGTTACCTTTAACTTTAAAATAATAGTATATAAATGATTACACCTATCTCAAAAGAGTTACATACACAGTTACAAGAGAAAATAGATTATAAAACCAAACCTATTGGTGCACTTGGTACTTTAGAAACCATTGCTAAACAAATAGGTGCTATTCAAAATACATTAACTCCTAAAATAGTAGCACCTACTATTGTTGTTTTTGCAGGAGACCATGGTATTGTAAAAAACAAACCTGTGAGTCCTTATCCTCAAGAAGTAACGCAACAAATGGTGTTAAACTTTTTAAATGGAGGTGCTGCAATTAATGTTTTTTGCAAACAGCATAATTTAAATTTACATATTGTAGATGCTGGTGTAAATGGTGTATTTGAAAAATCAGATGTATTACTAGATTACAAAATAGCTATGGGAACGAAAGACTATAGCCAAGAACCTGCTATGTCTGCTACTGAAGTGAATACTGCTTTAGAAAAAGGGCGAACTATTGTAAAAAAAATACATGAAAAAGGCACCAATGTTATCGGATTTGGAGAAATGGGAATTGGTAACACTTCTGCTGCATCTTTATTAATGAGTTATTTCACCAAAACTTCTATTGAAGCTTGTGTTGGTAGTGGTACTGGATTAGATGATAAAGGTATTCAGCAAAAAGCAACTATTTTACGAGAAGTGTATGATAAACATATTAATAATATTAACACTCCTATAGATGTATTACAACATTTTGGTGGTTTTGAAATTGCAATGATGTGTGGTGCTATGTTAGAAGCTGCTGAGTTACAAATGACATTGTTAATTGATGGTTTTATTGTTACATCAGCATTATTAACGGCATATTACATAGATCAAAATATAATAGAATATTGTATTTTTTCTCATACTTCTGGCGAACAAGGTCATAGAAAAATGTTAGCACACTTAAACGCTATACCGCTTTTAAATTTAGGTATGCGATTAGGAGAAGGTTCTGGAGCTGCTGTTGCTTTTCCAATAATAAAATCGGCTGTAAGTTTCCTAAATGAAATGGCTACTTTTAAAAGTGCCAGTGTTTCTGAAGCGAATGAGTGAGGTGTTAGATGTTAGATGTTAGATGTTAATAATAGTATAAAAAATGAATATCTGAGAGTTTAAAATGAAAAATCAAATCCATTATTTTTTAACTGCTGTTTTATTCTTTACGAGAATTCCTTGCCCTAAATGGGTAAACCATTCTCCTGAAATCTTAAATAAAAGCAGTCGTTATTTTTCTTTAGTAGGAATACTTGTTGGAGGAATTTCAGGACTTATATTTTATCTTTCTAATCTCATTTTTTCTACTGAAGTAGCGCTTATAATTAGCATGATAAGTTCTGTATGGACTACCGGTGCTTTTCATGAAGATGGTTTTGCTGATGTATGTGATGGTTTTGGTGGTGGTTGGACCAAAGAACGAATTTTAACTATTATGAAAGATTCTAGATTGGGAACCTTTGGTGTCATTGGTTTGATCAGTATTCTAGCATTGAAGTTTATTAACTTAGATGAGTTATCTGAAATCACTACTATTCCATTAGTACTTATTGCTGGTCATGCTATTAGCCGATTTATAGCAACTATCCTACTCTACACACATGAATATGTAAGAGATATCGATAGTTCTAAAGTGAAACCTACTACACAGCAAATGAGCACAAAATCGTTACTGATTTCTGCTTTTTTTGGTATACTTCCACTAATCTTTTTTAATAATCCAATAGTTTTTCTTACTCTGATCCCTTTATTTATAACTTATTTATACATGGGAAGTTTCTTTAAAAAATGGATTGGTGGACAAACTGGAGATTGTGCAGGTGCTTTACAGCAAGTTGCTGAAGTTGTTTTTTACATATCATTAATAGTTATATGGAAGTTTTTTTAGTCAGACATACCACTCCAGATATTGAAAAAGGAATTTGTTATGGCCAATCTGACTTGGATGTAGCAAGTACTTTTGTAGATGAAGCAGAAAGAATCACTTCTGAATTAGCTTCACACACATTCGATGCCATCTATTCAAGTCCACTTATTCGTTGTAAAAAACTAGCAAATCAATTTCAACAACCTGTTATTCTTGATGATCGTTTAAAAGAATTAGATTTTGGAGATTGGGAATTAAAAAACTGGAATGCCATTCCTAAGGCTGAATCAGATCCTTGGATGCAAGACTTTGTAAACGTTTCTACAAAGAATGGAGAATCTTATGTAGAACTACAACAAAGAACAATTGATTTTTATAAAGACATTCAACAACAAAAACATCAAAAAGTATTAATTGTAACCCATGCTGGTGTTATCAGAAGCCTTTGGTCTTATTGGCACCAAACTCCATTAACTAACTCTTTTGATTTAAAAGTGGCTTACGGAGAAATTTTACATATCAATACAAAAGAATTATAACCAATGAAAAAAGCTTTCTTAATCTGTACATTCTTTTTATGCTTTATTGGCTGTAAAAAAGAACAAACGAGCGCTAAAAAAAACATAGCTCCTACTCCAACACAAATAAAATATGCAAAAGGCTTTGATATCGTCACTGAAAACGGAAAACGATATTTAGTTTTAAAAAAGGTATTTCAAAATGCATCTGAAGAATTCAAATTTGAACTTTCAGATGAAAACGATATTACACAAAATAAATTAAAAATCCCTGTTCAAAAACTAGTAGTTACCAGTACTACACATGTACCAATGATAGAGCTTTTAGGTAGTGAACATGCTATTGTTGGTTTTCCAAACACAAAATATGTTTCTTCAAAAAAAACACGTGCATTAATCGATAGTGGAGCTATAACCGAATTAGGCTCTGAACAAAGTATGAATACCGAAATTCTATTAGATTTAGATCCTGAACTTATTGTTGGTTTTGCGCTACATCCTAATAATAAATTATATAATAACATTAAAAAAACTGGTATCCCTGTTGTTTTTGATGGTGATTGGTTAGAAGAAACTCCTTTAGGTAGAGCCGAATGGATTAAGTTTTTTGGGGTTCTTTTAGGAAAAGAAAAAGAAGCTGATAAAGTTTTTAATACTATTGAAAAAAGCTATAACGAAGCTAAACAAATAGCAAAAAAAGCTACAACAAAACCTACTATTCTCTCGGGTAGTTTGTTTAAAGACGTGTGGTATGTACCTGCTGGAAAAAGTTTTACTGCACAATATTTTGCAGATGCCAATTTAGATTATTTATGGAAAGAGACTAACGGAACCGGTAGCTTACAACTTAGTTTTGAAAGTGTTTTAGATAAAGGACAATCTGCTGATTATTGGATAGGTTGCGGACTCTATACAACTCGTGAACAAATGATAAATGCTAATAAACATTACAATAAGTTCGCACCATTCACTAAAGATAAGATTTATACGAATTCACTAGTTAAAGGTGCTACAGGTGGAATTGAATATTTTGAATTTGCTCCAGTTAGACCTGATTTAGTATTAAAAGATTTAATAAAAATTACCAATCCAGAATTATTGAAAGATTATAAACTACGTTTTTTCAGCCTGGTTGAATAATATAAATAGCATAAAAAAAGGGCATTAATTTAATGTCCTTTTTTTAATAAGTTAGGAAACTTACGTTTAAATCTGTTTAACCTAGGAATGGAAACATTCTGAACATAAGGATTTTCTGGATGTAAACGCTCGTAATTTTGATGGTAATCTTCTGCTTTATAAAACCTATCTAGCTTTGTTACTTCAGTAGCTATCTTTCCATCATATACTTTCTTATTTAATTCATTTTTTACTTTTTCTATAATTTCCTTCTCTTTATTATTCGTATAAAAAGCTATCGATCTATATTGCGTTCCATAATCTGGATGTTGTCCATTTACTGTTGTTGGATCTTGTGAACCAAAGAACACATATACCAAGGTTTCAAAGCTTACCACTTTTGGATTGTAATATACAGCTACAGTTTCTGCATGACCAGTTCTTCCTGTACCAATAGATCTATAGGTTGGATTTTTTGTATGCCCTCCTGCATAACCAGATACTGCCTCATCTACACCTTTTACACTTTCAAAAACTGCTTCTACACACCAAAAGCAACCACTAGCAAAATAAGCTACTTTGTCTTGTTTAGATTGTGCACTAGATACAATATAGCCTCCTAAAAATAAAATAATAAATAATTTCTTCATTGTTTCGGTTTTACACCTTGGTCGTAAGTAATTCTTCTTTCTTTCATTATTTATAAAAGAAAAAGCTATTCGGTATTCCCGAATAGCTTCAATTAAAAAACTAACAAAATTCAACAAATGATGATTATTGAATATTTTTATCCCCTACATTTGGGTTATATATATAGTTGAATGAGTAAAATCTTCCATTAGCTGGATTAGCTGGATCGTTATCCTTATAATAACTTGTAATTTCCATCTTCGCATAGTTTCCATCAACAGTTCTTACTACGATAACTTTTCCTGCGATTGGGCTAATTAAGTGTGTTGGAGGCCCAGCATATGTATACCATCCATTACCACTACCAGTTGTTAATGCGTAACTTCCTGCTGCATCCTGTGAAAATGCTGCATCAGCTGGAGCTGTAGTAATACTTGCAAAAGTTCCTGTTTCTAAACTTAAAGCTGCATTTCCAGTTCTTGCTGGCTGACCTGTAAGTCCGTCTATTTGAGTTCCTCCGTTTACTAAAATTGTAGTTCCTCTAAAAGCAATATCCCAACTATCATCTGTTACTGCTGTTCCTGCTTTAAAGCTAAACTTAGTAAAGTCTCCAGAAGTTACAGGTGGATTCTGAGTAAAATCAGTTGTTTGTGGCGCTGGTAAATTTGTTACTGTTTTTGATTCTACTGGTAATGCATTCACATTATCATTGTTATCGCTACAAGACGTAGCTACGATGCTTATGATTAGTAATGATAAAATTAATTTTAAGCGATTCATATGTATTAGTGTTTATTAATTTTCTGTTATTATTATTTTTAAAAGTTGAATTGAAGTCGTGTATAAAAATTTCTTCCTAAACGCCTAGCTGCATCTAGATTTTGAAAATCATCTATATTTTCTGTTCCTGTACTATCAAATAAGTTATCTACTCCTATTTGCATATTCATCGTATTGTAAAATGTTTTTTGAACAGCTACATTCACCTGTGTATTTCCTTTTACAAAATCATCAAATTCGTCAATAATTCCTTCGTTATTATTTGTATCGAATAATGCATATCCACTTCTATACAATACTCTTACATTAGCTGAGAATTCATGCTCATAATTTTCATAGAATAACTTTGCATTTGCAATATGTCTAGAACGATTTGCTAACCCGAAATAATTATTGATTGACAAAATTTCTGATGGTGATGTTGGTGTTCTTCTAAAAAACACTTCTCCGTTTTTTATTTTCTCTATTTCCTGTTTATCTCCAGTATCTAAGAACTGATACCCTGCAGAAACTTTAATATTTGCATTCAATTTATATGAAAGGTCTACTTCTGCTCCTTGCGTAAATACACGATCTCTATTTTCATATGAAAAAACAGTAGTGTTTAATAAATCTGGAAAGTTTCTAGAAACAACAAACGTGTTTATTAAATCTTTGATATCGTTTCTAAATAAGTTGATATCTACATTTAGTTTTGATATTGGCTTTAACTGAAAACCTATATTATATCCTATAGAACTTTCTGGTTTTAACTCTCTCGCCAAATTCATTACTTCAGGCTGATTCCCATACAACTCGTGTAATACTTGTGTTCCTAACACAACATAACCTCCTGCTGTATTTCTAAAATTGAAAAATAACTGTCTAAAATCTGGTACTTTATAACCAAACCCAATAGAAGCTCTAGTAGTAATCCAATCGTTTATTTTATAATTTGCAGAAAGCTTTGGACTAAATGCTGATTTAAACTTATTAAAGTTATCGAAACGTAAACCAGCTATTACATTTATTCTATCAGTAATATTAGTATCAAATTGTCCGAATATATATTGTGCATTAAACTGTTCTTTTCCATCAAAAAAAGTTCTCTCTAACCCATCAAAATTTCCTCCAACTCCAGCAATTAAAGTTCCTTTCTTTAAATTTACTTCAGCTTTAACTTCTGGTCTATACAAAGTTTGATCGAATACAGATGTTTCTCCATTAAATACACTCTCTGTTTTGAACTTTGTTCCATATAGTAAATAATTCAGTGTAAAATTATCTGTTACTTTATGAGTAGCATTTAATGATAATCCAGCATCTTTTCTAGAAGCATCGCCTGTTGGGTTGAAAACTTTTTCATTAAAATATCGAGCATCTGCATTCATCTTAAATCGATCAGAAAAATCATAAAACACTCGTAAATTACCTGTCATATTTTGGTAAGGAAAAGCTGTTTGAGTAGGATTCTCTGGAGATAAATCATATCCTCCACCAGAATTCAAGTTAATTCCTGCATCTATTCCTAGCTTATTTTTTCTATGCGTAATATTTGCGTTTAAGTCTAATTCCCTTCTAGCTCTAAAGCGAGTCATATAACTCACACTTCCCGTGGTTTCGTCTTTATTAGGAATTTCTGTAATAATATTAATTACACCTCCAAGCGCTTCAGATCCATATAAAGAAGAAGAAGGTCCTTTTACAATCTCTATTTGCTTAATATTATTAATAGTAAGTCGATTTAAGTCAATATTTCCAGAAGTTCTTCCTATTAATGGAAGTCCGTTCACAAGAATTAACGTATACTCTGCATCTATTCCTTGTAACTGTACTCCTTCTGAGTTTCCAAAGTCAGAAACCATTACTAAACCTGTTTGTTCTAATATAATATCACGTAATCTGGTAGCTCCAGTTTGTAAAATTTGTTTTTTAGAAATTAATGTCACGGGCATTGGTAAAGACGCCAACTGTCTTTTCGTTCTTGTTGCGGTTACTACAACTTCATCTAACTTATTATCTACAGTATCTTTCTTTACTGACTTCTCTTGCGCCACTAATGAAAAAGAAACTAATACGAATAATAATCCTACAACCTTATTTAGAAACATTCTTAATAATTTTGATGCAAATATATATTTTATTTTTATTCAATCTAAATAAATGTATTAAATTTGCAGTATTAATTTTAAAAATCAATTACAAGAATGAAACAACTGACATTAATTGTACTAGTAGTATTTGGTATGTCGGCCACTTTTGGTCAAGAAAAAGATAAAAAGGACTTAGACATTAAAGCTATTAAAGCTATGAGTGGTTGTTATAAAGTAGGTTTTAATTTTGCTGAAACATTTAACTATTCAAAAGACAGCTTATACAAACCATCTAAAATGAAGCAAGAAAGTGCTTTAGAATGGGTAGAAGTTATTACAGACAAAAGCAATGAAATTCAATTACAACATTTATTAATCGTAGGGCCAAAAAATCATCCACACATTGTAAAGCATTGGCGACAAGATTGGTTATTTGAAAACCAAGACTTATTTATGTTTGATAAAGGTCATCATTGGAAATACGTACAATTACCTAAAGACCAAGTAGAAGGTCAATGGACACAAAAAGTATTTCAAGTAGACGATAGTCCTCGTTATGAAGGAACTGCTACTTGGACGCACGTAGATGGTAAAAGTTTTTGGGAAAATAATACAGATGCTCCATTAGCTAGAAGAGAGCTTACTACAAGATCTGATTATAATGTTTTACACAGAAGAAACAGACATGAAATCACAACTAATGGTTGGATTCACGACCAGGATAATGATAAAATTATTCGTAAAGACGGAGAAGAAGATTTCTTATTAGCTCAGGAAAAAGGTCATAACACTTATGTAAAAGTAGCTGACAGTGAGTGTGAAGCCGCTCAAAAATGGTGGAAAGAGAACAAAAAATTATGGAAGAAAATTCGTAAAAAATGGGATAAAACTTTTGACATGAAAAAAGATATTACTTTACAACCAAAAGTGAAAAACAAAAAATTATACTCTCATTTATTTGCCTTAAAAGCAGATGCTTCTAAGAAGGAAGTAAATGAAATCATTGATCAATTTTTGAATTAAATGTGTCTATTTTGTTAGTAAAATCCTCACTTTAGTCTGTTAAAGTGGGGATTTTTAATATTCATAACTTTGTTTGTATGTACTAATTCGGTTTGCTAAATTTGTGTCGAATTAAGCAACATTTATATTGTACATACTTTCATAAATGTTACTTGTAAATTTTAGATAAACTTTAATGGAACACTTTATAGTATCTGCACGTAAATATAGACCTCAAAACTTTGAGGATGTTGTTGGGCAACAAGCCATTACCAATACGTTAGAAAATGCTATTAAGAATAACCATTTAGCACAAGCTTTATTATTTACAGGACCAAGAGGAGTTGGAAAAACTTCTTGTGCACGTATACTTGCCAAACGAATTAATCAAGAAAGTTCAGATACAGATGCAGCAGATGAAGATTTTGCTTTTAATATTTTCGAATTAGATGCGGCTTCTAACAACTCTGTAGATGATATTAGAAATTTAACAGACCAAGTTCGTATTCCTCCACAAACAGGAAAATATAAAGTATATATTATAGATGAGGTTCACATGCTTTCACAAGCTGCCTTTAATGCTTTCTTAAAAACTTTAGAGGAACCACCTGCACATGCTATTTTTATTTTAGCTACTACAGAAAAGCATAAAATTATTCCTACGATTTTATCGCGTTGTCAAATATTTGACTTTAAGAGAATTGGTGTTTTAGACGCTAAAAACTACCTTAAAGTTATTGCTGAGCGTGAAAATATTACTGCAGAAGACGATGCTTTGCATATTATTGCTCAAAAAGCAGACGGTGCAATGCGTGATGCACTTTCTATTTTTGACAGAGTGGTTAGTTTTTCTGGTAATAACTTAACAAGAGAAGCTGTAACGCAAAACTTAAATGTTTTAGATTACGAAGTATACTTTAATATGACAGATCTTTTATTAGAAAATAAAATTCCTGAAGTATTAATGGCTTATAACGATGTATTATCTAAAGGATTTGAAGGACAACATTTTATTAGCGGATTGGCATCGCATTTTAGAGATTTGTTAGTTGCAAAAGATACGGCAACCATTTCCTTATTAGAAGTTGGTGACACTATTAAAAAGAAATATTTAGAGCAAGCTTCAAAAGCTGCTATGACTTTTTTATTACCTGCCATAGATAAAGCAAATGATTGCGATCTCAAATACAAAACAAGTAAAAATCAACGATTACTCGTAGAACTTTGTTTAATGCAGCTTGCCTCTATCACTTTTGATGGAGAAAAAAAAAAATCTAGCAACTTCATAATTCCTGCTACATTTTTCACATCGCTTTCACCGGCTATTAAAAAAATAGAGAAAGTTGCCGCAGCTGCTAAACCACCTGCTCAACCTTCACAGCCTAAAAAAGCACCTATACCAGCTCCTGTAGAAGACAAAAAACCTTCTATTAAAAATATTAAAAGGAGGACTTCTGCTTTATCTTTAAAAAGTTTAAGTGAAAAAAGAGAGGTTAAAGTTACCTCAGATGTAGAAGAGAATTACGACAATCATCCTAGAACACCTTTTAACCAAGAACAACTACAAGATGGTTGGAAAAAATACTACTTTAAATTACAAGAGCAAGGTGAAAAAAACATGGCCTCTATTTTATTAGCTGGACAACCTTCTTTAAGGCAAAACTTTCAGATTGTTGCTACACTTCCTAATAAACTGATGAAAAGCCAACTTGAAAAAGGAAGACCTGCTTTATTAAGATTTCTTCGTGAACGTTTAAACAACTACGGTATTCAAATTACCATTGAAGTAAATGAAGTTGTAGAAAAGAAATTTGCTTATACACCACACGAAAAATATCAGAAATTAAAAGAAAAGAATCCACTTTTAGAAAAGCTAAAGAACACTTTTGGTTTAGACATCTAATCTTATTCAACTACTACATTAATATTATATACGTTCTATTTGTAGAGCGAAATAGCAATATTCATGCATTTTAAGAAATAAACTATGTTTGGATAATTAAGTGAGTGGAATAAAAAAGTTACCAAAAATAATATTGATTAGGGATTATGTATAATTAGGGGATTAAACAGTTGCTTATTAAATTTGGTAACTTATAAATAATAATAAGGGTATGTCTTCGATCCAAATGTACAAACTTAAATTCCCTAAAAAATAACTGTAGTAATTTTGAAGTAGTTCTGTAGTATTTATATCGATAATTTTAACATTAACAACTATTCACCCTCAACTTTTATCACTTTTAATCACCTACAAAACAGTAATTTAAATAAAAACAACATCTTTTATCAAACTACTACATATCGTTAACTGAAGTAATCCTTAATTTATACTATTGGTAAAGAGTTTGATAATCACTTCAGACTATTATGCGCAAAAAATTGTTATAAGAGAATCTAAATAATAGCATCATACATTTTAAGAAGAAAAATCTGACAAACTTTAAGTATTAAATTACAGACTATTACTCTCTAAATTTAGTATTCAATAAAGTTAGTTTATACTAGCATTACTTTTTTCTTTCAAGAAAACGAAAAAAGTGCACCTATTTACAACTAAATTTGCCCGCTAAGGTATTTATTAAACGTTTTGATATAGTTAAACAGGTAAGTTATAGTTGGTTTTAAAAACAAGGTAAATTGTAGTTTTCAAAGCTTATTCAGCAATTAACTATTCTTAATTAAATTATTAGTTTCTCAATAATTTCAATAAAATAAATGGATTTTCTTCAAAAAAAGAAGTTACCAAAAATAATTGTTTAGGGATTATGTAATTTAGGGGGATTAAATAACGGTTAACTAATCAAATTTGGTAACTTGGAAAGTAATAATAAGGGTATGTCTTCAATCCAAATGTACAAACTTAACTTCCAGTAAAAATAGCTGTAGTAATTTTGAAGTAGCTATGTAGTATTTATATCTATAAAAAACCATGTGATTTTTGGTGTTTTAAGATAAAATAGCGTTTTTTGTAGTATAATTGAAGTATATAACAAAAAGCTTGTAGTAACACATGTTAACACGTAGTATCTTTTTTATTATCTTATTTTTATCTATAAATGTGTTTTCACAGGAAAATATTTACCAAGATTCTATATTAAGTACCTATTATATTTATAATAAAACCGATAAAGAAGAATTAATAGATAGTACTTTAAACTTCATTAAACTTAATAATGTTGAAATTAAAGAAGACTCTATTAAAAGTAAACTACTTTATTTAAAAGGTGTTAGCTCTTTATTATTAAGCAGATACGAAACTTCTAAAGATTACTTCAACAAAGCATTAACATTAGCAGAAAAAACAGACGATGCTTTATTAAAAGCTCGTATTTATAATGATTTAGGAGTAAATATTACTATAGACAAAAAAGATTTCGCAAAAGCAGCTGAGTTATTTGAAAAAGCTATTATTGAATATAAAAAAGCTAAGGAAATCCACTTACAAATAGACACTTACTATAATATAGCTTTAAATCGACGAAGAATAAAAAACTGGTCTGCTTCTAATGTTTATGCTTTTAAATATTTAGATTTAGTAGAGCAGGATAAAGTACGTACTAGAGGACTCAGACGAATGTACTATTATATTGCTGATAATTATTTAAAACTTGAAGAGTACGAAAACGCTAAACATTATTTAAACGTTTCAGAAAATACTCCAGACAGCTATAATAGTTTATATACTATAAGCTTAATTAACGAGGCTTATGCAAAGTTGTATGAAGCAGAAAAAGATTACTTATCGGCTTCACAGCGTTATAAAGAAATGGTTAAAAACTTAAAAAACTTCAATGCTGAAAATCAAGAACACATTCAAAA
This sequence comes from Tenacibaculum amylolyticum, assembly GCF_964511145.1. Lineage (NCBI taxonomy): Bacteria > Pseudomonadati > Bacteroidota > Flavobacteriia > Flavobacteriales > Flavobacteriaceae > Tenacibaculum > Tenacibaculum amylolyticum. The sequence continues at coordinate 15,995 of NZ_CAZEFZ010000009.1, read as the reverse complement.
CTTTTATGTAAAAGAATTAGAGCTTGAAAATAAATTACAGGCAGAAAAAGATAAAATCATTTCGCAACAAGGACATCAAATTTTTTGGGGCATCCTTGCCATTACCATATTACTTTCTTTAACTATTTTACTTTTCCATTTACGAGGAAAAAATAGAGAAAAGAATGCTAAGATTGAGCAATTAAATAACGATTTGCAAAGCTTAGTTGCCGATTTAAAAACAAAAAATAGTGCGCTTTCTGAAAAGAAAGTTGAGGTTGAAAGCTTATTAGAATTAAACGAACAAACTTTATTCTCTAGAGTATTAAAAATCTCTACGTATAACGATACCATTCGTAAAATACATAAGGAAATTGAAGAATACTCAGAAAGTAATGCTAGCGACGCTACCTACTTAGTTACTATTAGTAAAAAGCTATTAAACTTAATACATGAAGAAGACCTTTGGGAAGACTTTAAAATTCAATTTGAAAAAACAAGACCCGATTTCTTTAATAAGTTAAAAGGAGTAGCTCCTAACCTATCTGTAAACGATTTAAAGCACTGTACCTATATTATTTCCAATTTAAAAAGTAAGGAAGTAGCACAGTTAATTAATGTTTCTCCAAGAAGTGTAGAAACAGCTCGTTATCGTATTAAAAAGAAAATGGGACTAGAAAAAGACGATAATCTATACGATTATTTAAGTCAACTCTAGCTTAGACGGAATTCTACTATCCTTTTACTTTTAGGCTATTCGTTAATAATCTCAGCAGAGTTCGTCAGTTATCATTCTTTATATTTCTTAGAACATATAAAATCAAAGAACTTATAGCATTGCAAAATATCTCTTGAGTGCATCTAAGTAGTGTCGAAGACCACTCCAATGAATGGATAAACTCAAAAAAACTAATTAGATTTCATTTTTTGCAACGACAGTTGTAATACAGTTGTCTTCTTTACGAAGCTCTACTATACGCACGTTGCTGTGCTAACCAAGAACCTACACTACCTAGTTCTTGAGCTTGATAAAAATTAGTTTCTTTTAAAATGCAATTGTTCCCAGAGTTATCTACTTTTATAAAACGGTATAAAATCAATTTAAAAATAGATTCTTTTACCGCTTCATACGTAACTGTACCATCTTGATTCGTATCAATTACTTCTTTAATAAAGTTTTCTATAGTGTTAAATTTCGCATTCCCTAATAATGCTTTAAAAACTACCTCTTCCATAAGTTACCTATTATTACTATTACAAAGTTATTTGGTAACTACAGAATTTAAAAAGTGATCTACGCAAAAAATAATGTGGATTTCCGTGGCTTCGGCTTTGCTCAGTCACCTACTAAGTTTTACCAAAGGGTAAGAGTGAAATAATCTACAACTTTACAATAAACATTTTTATAAACGAGACTTCGAGTGCCTCAGTCTCCGAATACACCATGGTGGCTGAAGTTCTCGAAGCCACATTCTTATTTTCTCTTTAGCTCATCTAACGTTTTTCCGTTTTTATCTTTCCATTCTATCCAACCACTTGCCCTTCTTCCTAAAACTGTCGCTGCTGCTCCACTTGGTGATTTAAATAGTACTTTCTTCGCAAACTTTAAAATATTTTCTTCCTGTATTAAAACACCAGAGTCTTTTAGCTTTTGACGCATACCTATTACCCAACTCCCTGCAGTTTTTGTTTCTTCTAAATTTGCTATAGAATCTTTTAACACCCAAATACCTTCATCAGTTAATATAGCCTCAGCTTTAGCTTCTTTTCCTTTGCAATAAAAATATTCTCTGCTCTCTGTCTCTTTTTGCGCTCCATTTCTAAACAAAGGAAAACCTAAAATACCTAGTAATGTTTTTAGTGTTTCAAAATTATCTTCTAAATCATAAATACGTGTCTCTGGTATAGATGGCTTTTTAGAACCTGTATCGTTCGTAGTAATATACCTACCTACTTCTTTCGCTTCTTTTAAACAAACATGCTCTAAAAACTTAGCTTCCGTTTTGGTGTAAATATCATTTTTAGTAGCTATTATAACGCAAGAAGTCCAAAAATCTTTGTTTCTATGATGACTTTTAATTCGTTCCCAACAATCTTCTCCTTCACCTATATATACTTTGTTCTCGCCATTATTATCTGTACCAAATAAAAAATACACACCTGTATATTTCGCTATATCTCTTTTTGCAGCATCTTCCATAGCTGTTCTTGGAAAATACATGGCTTTTAATAAACGATTCGTTAACTCTGCTTCTTTTACTCCTGTTGGTGAACCTGTTGGCAAAAATATTTGTATGGTCTGTGGTCGGTTTGTCATAGTTAACTATTATCTTTATTTTTTTCAATCAATTTTCCTGCTTCTTTTTGTATGTCTTGCATTAACTTACTTAAAGGTCTTTTATTTATATCTGATTCTGAAACATAATTACCAAGAATGAATCTATCTATTTCTTCTTTTGAAAATTGCTCTTCAAAATTATCTATAAGTAATGATTTAAATTTTTCTGTATAAATATACTGTTTAGCATAAACCTCAAAAATTATATCGGAGTGTTCGTTATAAATTTCAGATAAATTAAAAGCTTTATCATGTCTGTCTAAGTGATCTTCATAACCTTTTTTTGGTTTTAAAATCACTTTCATATTATTCAAGTTTTTATTTCCATTCAAAATCATATTAAAAATAGAATCTCTATCAGTTATGAATTTAAATTTATCAGCTAAAGAGTCCTTATATGGATGGATGTAATCGTTGTAATTAAAATCTTTATCACTTTTAGTTATATTACAAGTAGCGCAACACGGTATCAAATTGTAAAAATTTAAGCTCAAATATGGGTATTTACTCTTAGAATAAAAATGATCAAAATGCAAATTAGCTTTTTTTGATTTTTTAATTGTAAGTATGTAATTATTATTGCAATATGGGCATGTTTTTATACCTAAATCTTGCGCAAAAATATACATTAAACGTAGCTTTCTTAGTCTAGAATATCCAAAAAGCTCTAAATAAAGCTTATACCCTTCGTTCTCGAAAAGAGAATTAAAACCAGCATATTCATTTATTATTTCATCAAATTCTTCCAATGAAGCACTTAACAGTCGTTTAAACTCTGCTTCACCTGTAACTTTTTCAAGAAATTCAATTTTACATACAACTTCATCTGTACGAGGTGTTATTTCTTTTTCAGTATCTAATGCTTCTTTCAACTTATCAAGCGGTGAAACATATCTTCCTTTTTTTTCAATAACACGATTATAATGTTCATTTGCTAATTCAGCTATTGACTTTTTTTTACCCTCTTCACTACTGTAGCCATTTTCTATTTTAATCATTTATTATTTTTCAATTTTTGTGCTTCCCTTACTTTTTTCAACTCTTCTTCTAATCTCTTTATCTTATCTTCATCTGATTCTTTAACATCATCATACATTTCAGCTTTTTCCAAAAGCTCTTTTAACTTATATTTTAATAATGGTTCTCCTATTATATCAATAGTTTTTCTTATTTCTTGCTTATCAAATTCGGTTTTAGTTACTTCTTTATCCTTTAATTCGTCGATAATTTCTTTCACTTTAATAACTGAAAACTCTCCCATAAAACCATTACTCATAAAAAAGTTTTTTGAAAGTAAGTCATGAATATTTGCACAAAAAGTTTTATCCACGGATTCTATTTGCTCAGAAAACAATTTGCCATCCTCCTTACTTTGTTGTTCTAAAAACATTATATTATCATTAGGTATATCCGAAAGGATGAAAGGAGAGTGTGTAATAAAGCAAAAATTTATTTCTTTAATATTAGAAAACTCTAAAGCTTTAACGCTATTTAAAATACTAGCTATATATTTACGTTGTAATTCAGGATGAAAATACAATTCTATCTCATCTAATAATATATTTATCCTTTTATAGCGGTAACCATCTACTACAGAATCTAAATTTATTAAATGATAAAGAATAGAACTAACCGAATTAATCATTTGCATTTGCCCCGAACTTAAAGTATTGAAATTTATAGCATCTTCTAAACTTCTCTTTTGAGATTGTAAAAGTATATTTGCTTTAAAGATTGGAGGTGGTAATAACTCTATTCTATTTTCTTCCGTCAAATTATTAGAAGGATCGTTTATTACTAATGAAATTTTTCCTGATATATCTTCTAATGAAAAAAGACCAAAACGAAACTCCAGATGTTGGTATTTTAAAAAATTCAGCGTTTGTTTTATTTTAAATACAATATGACTCGTATCCTCTAAGATTATTTTTTTTATATACTCTTTAAGTTTATTTGGATAAAAATCTTTTTTCTCTCTATTAAAATAATACTGATATTCTGGGTAAATTATAGCTATATTAATTATCTTATAGTATAAATAATTCAGGCTATGAAAAACAAAACTATCTAAATCAGAATTTGTTATTTCAGTAGTAAAATTATCTGGTATATATTCATTAAGTCTAAAATCGAAACACTCATTTAGGATCTTCAATAATTCTATTTTCGATACATTTAAGTCTTTTAACCTGACTTCTTCAAACTTACTTTTTTCTAAATCAAGTTTATTTTTATCTTCTTTTCTTTCTGGTTTTATTTCTAGACGATAAAGCACCTTATTTTCTTTATTTTTATTTTGAAACTTTAAGTCAACATGCGTTGCTGTTAAAGAATCTGTAAGATGGTTAAAGTCTATATTTTTATTATTGCTTTCCCTGACTAGATTTGTAAAAAGCCTTGCTTGTACTAGACTATTTTCTACATTTATATCAAAGTTTCCTCTTGTTCGCATTGGATTCAAAACTATAGGAATTTGGTACCCATCATTTTTATGAAAAAGACCATTTAACCAATTTCCCATTTGTGTTGCATTTAAAGAATATTGAGAATAGTTAATAGCAACTGAATAGAAGAAATTATTAAAATCAAAATTCGATAATGGTTTACTATAAAGGGTCAAATCTTCTTTGTATTTATAAATATTAACATCAGAACCTTTTATTTCTACCTTATAAAATTGATCTGTTTTAAAAAATAAAGTTGCATTTAGCCCTTTAATACTCTCTAAATCCTCTGAAAACTTTTTCTCTGTTTTTGATAAATTATTAATTATCATGTACAACAACTCCATTATGGTACTTTTACCTGTACCATTTTTACCCGCTATTGCACAAACATTAATAGTGAGATCTTTAGAACTATATAAATCTATATACTTTTCTGAGTCTACAAAAATCTTGTCTGTATATGAATCTATTTTATACTCTTGAGAAAAATGATAAACTTTATCGCTATCAAGTATTTTTGAATACTTCTTTTCACATCCTTTATCAACTCTTAATCCAATCAACTTAAATCCGCTCATATTCCTTAACTGCTTTACTTCTATAAACTCTTTAAACCTTAAAACTAATTCTCTAAATACAACTCCTTTTTATACTTAACATGAGGATCTTTTATTTCTCGTTCTTCTATTTCTTGTTCTAATACAATAGCAGCAACACTTAATAACACATTAACTCCGTAGGTTCTACTCGGGTTTCTAATTCCTAAGTACATTTGTTCATTAAAACCACCTGCCAGCTCAACGCTTGCCGAAACAATATTTTCTCTTGTTCCTAAAGGCTCAAAACTATACGCTTGTTTACTTAGAAAAGCATTTAAATTATTGGAATCTAAAAGATACACATCACAATAATTTGCTCCTGGAGGCATACTTAATTGCTTTACTACAAAATTCAATCCGCCCGATTTATCTATTAATTTTGTCAAATCAGAAGCTAGATGTATTTGTTGTTTCATAGCTTCTACTTTATTTTTATCTCTAAAAGCAACAACTGTATAATACCACTTCACTGTATTCGGTGGTAAATTAAACGGTAAAGCAACTCTTGACTTTCCTCCTTTAAAAAAGGCATTGGAACCACTATTCACATAAAAATGCTGATTGTCGTGCACCTTTTTAACAACATACTTTTCCTTTTTAATAAAAGTTTCTGTTCTAGTTGTGTATGTTGTATCAGCAACTACTCTTTCTTTTACCGTGGTATTAAATACAGTAGTCTCGTTAGACACTGGTATTCTATCCAACTTAAAACTACAAATTCTTCTACCTAACGAAAGGTTTGAAAATTTAAACACATAGATTCCTGTTTTCTTTATTTTGATGGTTTTATTCGTTAAGGAAACCATATTAAAATCAGAAAACAAGGCACTTCCATTATACTCACTTATTTCAAAAGTCTTTAACTTTTTTCCTTTTGCTTCTTTGTAATTTATAATAATCTCATCGCCTTCTGCAAAACCATACAATAAAGTATAATCAGACATTAGTGGTATTTTAAAATTTAAATCAACTACAGGAATTGAATCTTTTACTGCATATAGAGGTAGGCTTATTAATAATAAGAAGGTGATATAAATTTGTTTCATTTTTCTTTTTGTTTTTCTTATTTATCAATACATAACATATACTTCCCTTTAAGAAAGTTGTATTGAAACGTATTTTTGGTGATAGAATGGTTCTTGTTAACGCTATTAGTTTATCGATTAAAGTTCAAAACTTAATCGAAACCTGTTTTTATTTATTAAATTCTTATGCTTGTGAGGTTGTTTAAAAAGGGATTTTCAAACATCATTGCAAACGTAACAGAGTAAAGTAATCTCATAGCTAAACTATAAATAGATTTCTTCATTATATTAGGAATCACAACTTTCTAGGCAACCTCTTTATATTTAAGAGTTAACTCATCTCTTACATAGTAGATATTTATTCATTATTTAATAGTTTATTTCGGGGTTATTATTTCTATTTATTTTTTTAACGTGATTTTCTCACAATTTCATTCCATACATTTTAGCATCTAGTTTTTTCCAATTTGGAATGTGCTTAGACAACTCTGCCCAAAACTCTTTCGAATGACTCTTTATTTTAGTGTGTACCAACTCATGCACAATTAAATAATCTATTAAAGTAAAAGATAATTTAATAGCTTCAATATTAATAATAATGGTGTTAGATGGAGTACAACTCCCCCAACGTTTTTCAAGGAAACGATACTTTACTACATTGTAATGTAACCCTGTACTTGCTGCCCATTTTTTTATTCTAGGTGTTATTTTTTCTGCTGCTTTTTGTTTATAAAATAACTGTAAAGCTTCCTTAATTAGCTCTTGTTTGTTTAAAACTGTAGATAGGTATATTTTAAATTTAGAAGCCGTAAAATCAACTTTAATTTTAGACAGGCTTTCATCGAGAATAATTTGCACATAATATTTTCTACCTAAATACGGTATTCTAGCCCCTGTTACTATCGCATTCTCTTCTACAGAAGCTACTAAAGCTTGCTTCTCCAATATCCAGCTTGCTTTTTTAAGAATTAATTGTTGCGCATCATGTTCAGATACCGCTTTCCCTTTTAAAATAACACCAGTATCTCTTTGCACTGTAATGTAATGCGATTTTAAATTATTCTTTTCTAAAAAAGAGTATTCAATAGTACTATGTCCATAAACAACTTTAGGCATTTATTCTTTATTATTTTTTAAAATATGTATAATTTCTTTAGCCTTTATTTTAGCCTCAGCTCTCTCTAGTGCTGGCCGTAATAAAGAAGTAAGTTTTCTTTCTATATCATTTAGTACACGTCCTTTCGTTTCCCAACCTATAATATCCAGTTCTTCTTCAATTGTAGTAAATAAAGTACGAGTTACTTTCTCTGCTTCTCCATTAAATAAGGTTTTCATAGTAGTATACACAGCACTTTGTTGCGCAGAATGAAACCCTTTTTCTTTACTTTCTTGCTCTTCTCTAATAATACTATTTTGCATAGCTGTATAAGCCTCTAACAATTCTAACTGTAAAATTCTATTGGCTTTTTTCTCTGCTAATAACTCTTCTAAACGTTGCGCTAATGGCTTATAAAAATCAGGATTTCTACCCAAACCAACTTTAATAGTATGTGTTAGTTTGTTACGCATTACCAACTCTTTAGTAGCTGGTGTGGCATTTTTAATTTCTTCTTCAAATTTTTCTTTATCTATAATAGAAACAGGTTCTTTTAATAAATTAGTAACGCCCTCAGCTTTTAAATGCTCATCAATTAGCTTTTGCAGCATTTTGCTCTCTTCATTGGTAATCTTTAATTCATTATCATCTTCAAAAGCATTGCTTGCCTTTGCTTTTATAAAATTAAACAACTTAAAATCATCAAAATATTTCATTGCTTCTGTATTAGGCAATACAATATTTACCGATTTATTAAATTTCTTTAATAGTAACTTAAACGCATCACGCTTGTCTACAGGTTCTATATAACGAACCGCAGCATCTATATAGGCATCCCTTTCATAGTTACGATCTATTCGTAAGGGTTTAAAAAAGTCTACTAATTTGGTATGATGTATTGCTAATTGTGGTAGCTCTTCGTTTATATTTTTTAAAATATCGTCGGGTCTAATATCTCCAGAAAATATTTCCAAAGCTTTAATCAACTCAGCAGTAATCCCATTATAATCTATAATATATCCTTTACTCTTCCTTTTTCTAGAACGATTTACCCTAGCAATTGCCTGTAATAAATTATGTTCTTTTAAAGGTTTATCTAAATACAAACAGGAAGCAATAGGTGCATCCCACCCTGTAAGTAACATGTCCGATACTATGATAAATGCTGTATTATCGTGTTTTAACTTTCCTGATTTCTCTGTAGTGTTTACATCGCCAAACGGAAGTTTAAAATTATCGGTCACTACTTTTACATCTGCTGGTGGCACAATCCAAACTGGTTTTTGGTTGTTTGGGTGCTTTTTATTCCACTCAATAGTTTCATGGTATTCCTTTGCAATACGATCGGACTTAGGCGAGCCGATACTCATCACTACTTTCGATTCGAAATTGTGAAAACCCTCTTCTTTTAACTGTGTAAACGCTTGTTGATATTTTATAGCCGCAGCTCTTCCTGCACAAACCAACATGGCTTTATGCCCATCTAAATGAATTTTGTTTTTATAATGTGCTAAAATGTGCTTGCTAATTTCTGCTATACGCTCGCTAGAGAGTTGATATTTCCTTAAGGCTTCTCTTTTTAATAGATCTTTCTTTTCTTCTGAAGCTCCTGCAAATTCTTCTTCAAACTTTTTATCTAACTCTTCTTTTTTAACACTTAACAAAGCAATTCCTTCATCATACAATAGCTCTACCGTAGCGCCATCTTCCACTGCTTCTTTAATGGTATATACATCTATATATTCACCACCATAAAACTCTGCTAATGTAGATTTGTCTTCTTTAGATATAGGTGTTCCTGTAAAGGCTACAAATTTTGCATTAGGTAAAACACTACGCATAAACGATGCTAAAAAACCATACTGGCTTCTATGCGCTTCATCTACCAATACATATAGGTTTTCTTTTTTAGATAGCTCTTCTAAAGGAACTTCTATACGTTCTATCGTTACCCATTTGCCTTCTTCTTGTTTTTTAACAATCTTAGTTAGTAGCTTACCTTTAATGCTTTTTTCTATTCTAATAGTATCTTGCTCTTCCAGTTCAGTTTCATCGAGTTGCTCAGTAGCTTCTTTATCTACTTCTTGAAACTTTTGTATAGTAGTGGTAATAATACCACCATAATCGTTACGCAATAACGTATCTAAATGGGCTACAGAATTGGCTTGTTGTACATTTGGAAAGCCTACATTAATAAAGGTACTGGTAATTTGACGATCTAAATCTTTTCTATCGGTCATAATAAGTACTGTAGGGTTGTTAAAACCGTTTTCTGGTGCTTGTAATTTACGCGTTAAGTATGCCATCGTTAAGGACTTTCCTGATCCTTGGGTGTGCCATACCACACCACCTTCTCCTTTTTCTAAACGAGCAATGGCTTTGTTAGTAGCTCTGTATTGTTGGTAACGTGGTAGCTTTTTTATGGTAGTGCCTTCTTCTACCTCAAACAATACAAAGTTTCTTATAATATCTAAAATACGTTCTTTGGTAAATAAGGCTATGAGTAACTCATCTTGTTTACTTTTAGCAATGGTAGTAATTGCAGTATCGTCTTTTGCAGGTTTAAATACCGAATAGAATTGTTTGGGGGCAGTAATAGCTCCGTAGCGTCCACCAACTTCCCAAATACCACAACAAATTTGGTTATAATAAAATAGTTTTTCATTTAAATCTTGATATTCTTGTAAATCACTATACGCCGAATCCCAAGCATTTTTTGCACTGGGCGATTTGCATTCTATCACCGCAATAGGTAAACCATTTATAAACACCACCAAATCGGGTTTAGAATCGCTACCCACACGATTTTTAAATACCATTTGGTTTACCACCAAAAAATCGTTGTTGCTTATGTTTTCGTAATCTATAAAATGAGCTACTTTATAGGCTTCTTTACCATTTAGCACTTGTTTTATGGTAATTCCTTTTTGTAATAATTGCCATATCTGTTGATTAATCTCTAACAAAGAGGCTCCACTTACCACAGTAATACTTTGGTACACCTTATTTATATTAGCTTGGTTTAACCACGGATTGATACGTTGTATAGCTTGTAACAAACGTTCTTGTAGTACTACTTCGCTAGTATTTTCACGTTCGGTTTGTGTACTGGCATTATAATAGGTATAGCCTAGCTCTTGAAAAAGCATGATAGCTGGGAGTTCACTGTATTGATATTCGGGAGAGTTTTTCATAAATTAAAAAGTAGTTTCTTTAAAATGTAACCAAGGTTTTAATTCTGATTCTTTAAGTTGAAATTTACTGTTATACTTTTTTATTATATCATTATATGTGCTCAAGGTAAAGCTCTTCATTCTTGGATTAGCAAACAAATCAAATTTTAATTCATTAATATCACCCAAACTGTAAAAAATTCCATTCGAATCATTTTTTTTTTTGTGTAGGATAAATCTATACTCAGCTTCATGTTTAAAAGCAACATGTTTTCTAAAACCTGAATACCTTATAAGCTTACCTTCTTCATCCAGGTGAACTTCATTAAAATTTTGATATCTCACTCTTCCTGCTACCAATAAATCATTTGAATCTTGAGGTATCTTTTCTTGTAAATCTTTTCTTAACTTTACTAAGTTTTGAAGATATTGTCTATCAAATCGAATTAAAAAACCATCAGTGGCATATAAATCCCACATAGCGATAGATTCAGCATCACTTAAAAACCAACAACTTACGAATCGTTCTTTTTGCCTATTTAAAAGACTTTCTTGTAATTTGGTAAGTTTACCAGCTCTATGATTTTCTATATCTTTCCAAATTTCTTTAGATATTTCTGGATTTCTTTCTTCTAAACTTGGTAAATCGTCATAATTAGCAAACAATTCGACAATATCATAAGGTATAATCCCTTCCAAATTATCTTCAAAAGAATCCATCCTAGCAAAGTATAAACTTCCTGTATTAAGAAATGATATTAGTTTTTCTATAGAAACATACCTATATAAATACTTGGATTTTATATTTTTTGTATGATAGGTATTCCATTTTATTTTCTCTTCTTTTTTCATTCTAATCCTTGTTTACACTTTAACTCTTATTTTACCTGTAAGCAATTGCTGCATTAGACCTTTTTTAAGTTGGGTATAGTGAGCTTTTTTAGTTTGTAATTGCTCTATTTTGGTATCTACTGTCCTTAATATAGTTACTATTTTTTGTTGTTCTCTTATATTTGGAAGTAATATTTTAAGTTTTTCAAAATCATTTTTGCCTATATTACCTTGAGCTCCTGAGTTAATCTTTGCAAAGATTTGTTTTAAAATTAAAGGAGAACTTATTAAATAAAATAAAAACTTCTTATCTAAACCTTCTTTATTTTTTGGTTCAAATCTACCGACACGGTAGTTTTGATAAACAGGATATAATAGACCTTCTACTAAACAACTTTTTCCTAGAGTTGCTCCGGTAAGAGCCATTAAAATGTCACCATTTTTAATTTCTTTATCTGTAAATTCCTGACTTCTATTTAAAGAGAAAAATGAACAATTAGTTAAATCAAGCTTACCTTTCATATTAATTTGACCTATTTTTACTATGGGACAACCTTCATCAACAAAATCATGTTCTCTAAATTGATAACCATGTATAAGTTCAAAAGCTTCATTAGATTTCACAACCTCCCACTCCTTAGGTATTTTCCCCAACGAAGAATCCTTTAATTCCTCATTTGTATACGGACGGTTTTCTAACACATTATATTTCCCCGACAACAACTGCTGCATGAGTCCTTTTTTAAGTTGCTCGGTAGTTTGTATTTGCTGTGTGATGTTTTCTAGTTTAGCATCTACCGTACTTAATATCTTAGCTATTTTTTGTTGTTCTGGTAATTTAGGTTTGGGGATTTTTATAGATTCAATTATAACCTTTGATAGACTAGGAACTCCTGTAGCTTCATTATATTTTTTCCAATCTATCGTTTGAAAAAGTAAATAAACATAATATGGTAAAACTTCTGTGAAAGAATGTGTATAAAATAATGTATCTACAGTCCAAAACTTACCTTTCAAAAATACTGGTTTATCAATAGTACCTTTCCTTCCTATTCCAACACTCTCTCCATCATATAAATAATCACTAACAGCTGTCATATAACCTCCAGTTCCATAAACAGGAATGTTTCCTTCAGAGAGATGTTTATAATCCTTTCCACTACCTATTTTCAGAATATCTCCAATTTTTAAAACTTCCCAATCATCTGGTATTACACCTATACTGGTTTCCTTATACCCTTCTTTTTTCATACTCCCAACTCCTTTAAAAAGTTATCTAACTGGGTATCTATGATAGCTTCCTCTTCTTTTAGTTTTGTTAATTGTTTTTGTACTTCAGTTAAATTAATCTCAGGTTCAGGTTCACTGGTATCTATATAGCGAGAAATATTAAGATTGTAATCGTTTTCTGCTATTTCTTCCAACGGTACAACACGCATGTATTTCTCTACATCGGTAGCAGCATCGTAAGTTGTTACAATCTTTGTAATATGCTCCTTCTCTATGCTATTTTGGTTTTTCCCTTCTTTATAATCACCACTAGCATCTATAATCAACACTTTTTGGGCTAAAGTTTTCGGCTTCTTTTTATTGAGTACCCAAATAGAGGCAGGTATTCCTGTATTATAAAACAAGGCACTAGGCAAACCTACAATACCTTCTACCAAATCTGCTTCTAACAAAGCTTTTCTAATTTTAGCTTCCGCAGATCCTCTAAACAAGGTACCATGTGGCAATACTACCCCCATTTTTCCATCAGCTTTTAATACCGATAGCATGTGCTGTAAAAAAGCTAAATCGGCATACCCTCTTGGCGGGATACCATATTGTAAACGCCCATACGGGTCGGTTACTTTTTTACTATAGTTTGGCGTTATTTTTTTCTCTTTTCCGTTCTTATCTATCTTTACTTCTAGATTCGTTTCCAAAGGTGTCCACCATTGCCCCATAGAAAACGGCGGGTTGGCAATCACACGGTCGTAAGTTAAGAGTTCTTTATTGCTGTCAAAATGTTTAGGCGTTACCAAGGTATCTCCCTTTCGGATATCGGCATCGGTGAAATTATGTAAAATCATATTTAATTTACCAATAGCCCACGTACTTAGGTTTTTCTCTTGCCCGAATAAGGAAACATTAATATTGTTTCCTACTTTTCCATTCGGTTGTGCCGCTACATAACGAGCTGCTTCTATTAACATACCTCCAGAGCCACAAGTAGGGTCGTAAATAGTATGCTTGGGTTGTGGTTTTATTAGTTGTACAATCAATTGTACTACACCACGAGGTGTATAGAACTCTCCTCCTTTTTTACCTGCATCATCCGCAAACTTTTTTATCAAATACTCATAGGCATCTCCTAATAAATCATTCGATACTAAATCGGCATTACGCAACGAGTGTTGGTTAAAATGACGTAGCAAACGTTGCAACACATCATCCGATAGCATTTCTTTATCACCAAACTTTGTAGCCGTCATTACCCCTTCTAATTGGGTATTTTCACGTTCAATAGCAGCAAAGGCTTTATCTAAATCAATTCCAATATTTTCGGTTTTGGTTTTTAAATACTCCCATTGTGCTTCGGGTGGTAAATTAAAATAGGTATCTTCTTCTGCTTCCTCTCTAGAAATCCCCTCCTCTTTCATTAGTAGTTCTACCTCTTCTAAAAAGACATCATTGGCACGTTTTAAGAATAATAATCCGAAGATATAATTCTTAAAATCAGAAGAATCAATACTACCTCGTAATATATTAGCAGAATCCCATAACCAGCTCTCTAAGACTTCTAAACTTAGTTTGTTTTGTGACATGTAGTGTGTTTGCTTTTTTCGAGCTCCTAAAATAACAAAACCCGTACAATTAACCCTATGGAAAACCGTAAGTTTTCTAGTATTTCATTTCTTTTTAAACAATACTAATTATAATTATTAGAAAAAAGTTAGTTTTTAAAATAGTAGGTTATTAAGAAGTAAATAGATTTCTTTGCTTTCCAAAAAATCTTTAACTTTTAAAAACGTCATTACGAACGAAACGTAGTATAGTGAAGTAATCTCTCTATAGAAAAACAGATTGCTTCGCTTTCCTTCGATATTCCTCAGGAAACGCTCGCAATAACGCAGAGGTATGTCATTCTGAACGACACTTCAGAGGCTCCTGAGTTTTACCGAAGCTCTCAAAGCCATATAATACAGAAACACAAAACAACTAACACCAAAAGAGACTTCGACATGGCTCAGTCTCCAAATACACATAGGTGGCTGAGGCACTCGAAGCCACATAATACAGAAACATAAAACAACTAATACTAAATGAGACTTCGACATAGCTCAGTCTCCAAATACATCATGGCAGCTGAGCTATTCAAAGCCACGCTCATTACAAACAACCTTTACCTAAACACCAACAACACACATCTTAACAAACAAAATTCTAATCTTACTATACACAATGCAAATCTCAATAAACACAATCAGTATCTTAGCTAACATAATAGCTGCCTAGGTGCCAACTTTGTTAAAAGTTTTAACATCATTAGTAATCTCATTAACAGCACTGGATATCTTATTAACACACTTACAATCAAAAACTTAAAAATTCGTTAACAAATTTGATAAACTATTAAAAAGCAGTATCTTAAAAAAGAAATCGAAAATTTAAATTGTTATGGGTTCAAACTCTCAAAGTTCCTTTGCCAGCAGACTTGGCAAAGCAAAAAGTTTACAAACGATTGTTAGTGGTTATTCAGATTATGTGGCACCAATAGAAAGTGCTTCATTAACTACTTTTGCACAAACTATTTCCGATATTGAAACATTGCAACAGCAATACAATACGGCAAAATCTGATTATACTACCAAAACAAATGCGCGTAAAAAGGTATTTACAGACAACAGCGATTCTTTAGAAAAACGTTTATCGCCTATCAGAACATTTATTGAAGCTTTAAAAGGTAAAAACAGTACAGAGCTTACTCAGATTACCTCTTTGGTAAATAAAATTAGAGGTAATGTTACTAAAAGTACTTCACCTTCTACTGAAAGTGAAGCTGTTACTATTAGTCAGATTGAACGCACCTATGCCAGCAGATTGTCTAATTTTAAAAACATTATCGACATTCTTACCAGTTATGGCGGCGATTACACTCCGCCAAACGAATTGATTACTGTAGCTTCTTTAAATGAAGTTGCTGTGAATGCTGAAGCTAGTAATACTGCGGTAGATCTTTCGTTAAGTGTGTTAAAACCTGTCATAGATCAACGTCAGACTATGTTTGGTACTTTACGACAACAAGCGCAGAGTATTAAAAGTTTTATCAAAGCGCAATATGGTTTGGATTCTAATGAGTATAAACAGGTTAAGAAGTTAACGATCTAGTTAGGTTTAAGAATATACTACACGTCATTACGAGCAAAACGAAGTGCAGCGAAGTAATCTTTTTATCGAAAAACAGATTGCTTCGTTCCTCGCAATGACGCAGAGTTATGTCATTCTGAACTTAGTGAAGAAT
>NZ_CAZEFZ010000008.1:0-162018 GCF_964511145.1 Tenacibaculum amylolyticum | reverse complement strand
CAGGTGGCGGTGGCGGTGGTGGCGGTGCATTAATCACCAAAGACTCTTCTTCAACTTCTGATCCTAAGTCTGCTACACCTAAATCACCGTAATTTTTATCGTAAGTTTTGTGCTCTATTGCAATGTAAGTAACAAACAAAGCCAAAACTAACCCAAGCTGAATGAACAACTTACTGTAATTTTCAAGGTTAAATTTTGGATTTTTCTTTATTTCCATCCTAAATGTTTTTATAAGGTCTGCTAATTTAACTAATTTATTTTGACTTTTACAAGCTATTTAACAAATTGAATTGCTTTTTTTCAATTATCTTAAACACTAAAAAGGCAATAAGCACACCTAATGTGTTAGCAATCATGTCTACATAATCAAAAGTCCTATACGTTGTAATTGTACCTTGTAATACTTCTAAAAGAATTCCGTAAGAAATACTAAGTACAATTATGATTGTTCTTATTTTTTCTTTTTTAAAAAATGCTAATAACCAGAAAAAAGTAAGTACAAAATAGGCGGTTGTATGTTCAATCTTATCTAAGTACTTAATATAAATAGGCTGACTCCCTACTTTTATTAAACTCAAAATTGCGATAATTATTGTAATACTTATCGCAATATAAATGGCTTTATCCTTCAATAAGCTTTTGATAAGCTTCAGCATCTATTAAATTTTCTATCTGACTCGTATCCTCTATCTTCACTTTGATCATCCATCCTTTTCCATACGGATCAGAATTTACCAACTCTGGTTCGTCTTCTAGTGTTTCATTAAATTCAATAACTTCTCCCGTTAATGGCATGAATAAGTCTGAAACTGTTTTTACAGCTTCTACAGAACCAAATACCGCTTCTACTTCCACCGTTTCATCTAACGTATCTACATCTACATATACAATATCTCCTAATTCGCTTTGTGCAAAATCTGTAATACCAATAGTAGCTGTATCTCCTTCAATTTTAATCCACTCGTGGTCTTTTGTATATTTTAATTCAGCTGGAATATTCATTTGTAATTTTGTTTAATATGTTTTTAAAATTTTAGTTTCCTAAGTTGTATACCAAGTTAAATCCTGCATTAATAGATTGTCTTGGGAAATTGGTTGAGATTGCATATTCGAATGTATTGTGATTATAATAAAACGATGCTCTTAAATTGCTGTTTAAATTATAATCTGCAATAAACTTTAATCCAAATAATCGCTCTCCTCCTGTAATTTGATTATTATCCTCGTCTATTGAACGTATTAATGTAAGGTTATCTCTTAAAGAAATATCTGCTCTAATGTTTATATCTCCTCTTAATGTTTCTTTCTTCCCTGTAATACGTGTAATTAATTTTACATCTTTAATTCTATATCCTAATCCAACTACATATTCAGTTCCTTTAAGGTCAGTAAGCGTGTTGTTATTAAAATTTAGTGTTAAACTTCTATCTTTCTTTATTTCCCCTCTAAATGAAAATGAATTTTTCATTTTCATATCTACTCTAATTAATGGTGAAAATTCATCGATTAAAGTTGCTGACGAAATTAATAATTCTGGTTGATAATTCCCTGAATTATTTGTTAAGCTTAAATCTGCACCATCATATTGTAAGTTATTAGTAAAATTCGCTATTGTATATGATGATTTATAGCTATTTGATAAGGTGAAAGATGAGAAATTCTTCTTAAACCATTTGAATTTCATTAATCCATTATATCTCATTGTCCAGTTTGGCAATGGAATATTCTTGAAAATTCCTGTGCTTGCAGATCCTACATTTTCTCCAGAATATGCCGCTAAAAAAGCTGGTAACATTGCTTGCTGTCCATTCGTTTTAAATCCTGGGTTGTTATTTGTTGGATCTATATCATTTGGCAATGCAGGATTTTGACTTCCTATTCTATTTGCAATAGTACTTCTATAATCTAAGAATGTTCTGAACAGTTCTTCGCTATCCGTAAACATGGTACCTAACATAAAATAACTTGTACTGAAGTTTCCTGTTTCGAAAGCTCTTAAGTCTGGATTCTGACGAGTTCCATCTACATAATTTACAATATCTAACTGTTGTGTTAAACTAGAAGTTCGTATTCTATTTCCTCTTAAATCTATAGTTAAATCCTTCACAGGTTTTATAGAAATATTGTAATCTAGATTATTGTTCTTCGTTCTACCATAGTTTTTATTGAAGTAATTATCTCCTTCGTTTCTGGTAACTAACCAACCATTACTAATAGCTTCTCTTAAAATTTCTGTTTGACTACCAAACACAAAACCTAAAGTAGGCGCTAAGCTTCCATTAAAATTACTTCTTCCAAGGAAACCTACTGAAGGTCTAAATCCTTGTAATAAAGTTCCACTCTCTTGAGAGTAACCTATTTTAGCTCTCTTTACTGAGGTTAATACATCGTAAGTACCTTTTAATAGTTTCTTACCAAAAGAAGCATTCTTCTTTAACTTGAATTTTTGATTCTTTGGTTTCGGTTTAGCTCCTAAAGTTACCGTTCCTTTCTTAGGTTTAGGTTTCTTTTTACCACCTTTTAATAATAGTTTTTCTAAACCTAAAGTTTTATAGAATCGTTTAAAATCTAATGTAGCATTGATATTATGTTTGTTGGAATTTTGAATCATATTTCCAACTTTATCCTCTATACTTACCTGAACAGGAATTCCATTTACTTCTTCTGTAACCGTACTTCTAGAAGAAGCTTGCCAATCGAAATTAGCCGTATATCCGTAATCTGATGTAATGAAATTTAGGAATGGTATTTTATTTATTGGTAATTTATAAGTTGAGTTTAACGTCTGATGATATTGATTACGACGACCAAAAGTAAAGAACTTATCAAATATTTCTAACTCTTCATCTCTTCCAAAACTGTCGTAGATATAATTGTTTGTTGCATTGAAATTTAGTTGTAATGATTTTGTTAAATCAAATCCAACTGTATAATCCCAATCAAATAAGAATCTACGCTGAATTAATTCTGGTTGCGCAGTTAAACCTGCAATTAAGTTTCTTGATTGTTGTAAATTATAATTCCTATTAATTTTTGAGTTAATCGCAATATTCTTAGGTACTGGATTAAAGTTTAAATCTCTTATAAAGCGCCAGTATTTACCTTTTAATTTTTCAGATTTTTTGAATGGTTCTATAACAAAAGGAGTGAAATTGAAATTGTAATTAACTCCAGCCATTAAATTCTGATTCACAAAACGCTCTATATTATAATCTTTGTGGAACTCTTCACTAAAAGAGTACGATACTGCAAAGTTTTCTACATCATAAAACTTTGGTTTCTTTTCACTCTTTGGATTTCTATTTTTCTTTACATTAATAAAGCTAATACTTTTTCTTCTCGTATAATCTTGTGCATTTTCAGCATTGCTCCTAACTTGAGGCGATCCTGATTCTTTTGCCTCAGCTAAAGAAACGTCTTGATACTGTGGATCAAATTTAGGATCTATAAACTCTTCACCATAACTATAGCTCATTGGAACTTGCATGTTCCATTTTTTAGGCATCATTTTACCTAATTGAACATTGGTTGCTACGTTATATTGTTTTGCTTCTTCTAAACTTCTTTCTTGTACTCTTTGATCTACATTTCCAAAACCTACCGTAGACATTCTTCCTGCTAAAGATAAATCAATTACATCTGCAAAATTTGCATCTGCGTTTAATACAGCTGCCCATCCTCCTTTGTTATCGAAACCAACAGCTCTTAATTCGTTAAACCATACTTCAACACTTCTATCATTAACTGTGCTATTTTTTACCCCTAACATTACCGTTCTAATTTGTGCTAATGTTGGGTTTCCTTTCACACTAATTGCTAACCCATTAGAAGATGTCCCTGTATAAATGTCTGTTGGTGATACTCCTGCTCCATCTCTAGTTAATTTTAAGGATGCTAAATCTGGTAATGGAACGTCTAAGTTATTTTCTTCTGGCCAAACATCTAAAGATGACGCGCTTGAGGTTGATAAGGTTAATGGTCTTTCTATTTCATAATAGTTATCATCTAAGTCAGTTCCTAAACGAATAATGGCTACCATTTCATTATTCGTTACTGGTCTTCCTGGAACTTCTTCAGCATGCAAAAACATTCGTAGATTTTTATATCGTCGTAAATCGATACTAATGTTTTTGAAAATCGCTCTGGTTTTATTTGGACCTAAATCTGTAACTGTAATTGTTGAAGATTGCTCGTTCTGACGTTGAATTCTGTTTGTTCCTTGTAACTGCTCTCTAGGAATTCCAGGAGGTAACTCATAACGATCGTCATTTTGTTCGATACTTACTACTCCAACTTCAAAATTATTTAATTCTGTATTATCTAAATCTTCTTCTGGATTAATTGCAGGGTCTAATGTTCTTGTATAACGTCTCCAATCTCCTCTTACTAATTCTAATTCAGCAAAACGTAATACTACAGGCATACGGAACTGCGTTAAATACATACGCATAAATCGGATACTGTTAAAATCTGTGATTCCTCCAACTGCTTGTGAAAATCCGTTACGAACAGGAATTCTAAATTGATACCAAGTAGTACTTCTTGTGTTTCCGTTTGGTAATGTAACTGGTTCTGATTTTACATCTACAATAAAGTTCGATCCTTGCACTAAATCATTTTGCTTTAAAGAAACTTTATATTCAAAATAAGCACTAATCGGATTCATTGTTTGATCTCGGTTAATATCCTCTGTATCTGGATATGTAGAACCTGAAGTAGGGAAACCTTCTTCCGACTGATCTATTGTTGGTGAGTTTCCTTGTGTACCGTTATAGTTTTTATAACGAGTTAAAACTGAGGCATTCGAAGCATCTAAATCGCTTCCTCTAAAAAACTGGAAATTATCTCCTGCTGGATCATCTCCATAAATATTTCTTGCTTGAGCAACATCTGTAATAGTTGGGAAATTCTGAACAATCTTTTCTAATTCTTCTTCATCTGTTAAACCATCTAAACCTATATCTTGCTGTGTTCTTTCACTAGCATTACTACTAAATGCATACAAAATTGATGGATTTTGAGGTATTTGTCCCCAAACAGTAGAAATTTCTGGAACTGGATTTTCTGTTGTAGATAATCCGTTCTCATATTGCTTTCGAGAATCTCTTAAAATATCTTCAGAGATGTTTCCTAAGTTTATAAATAAATCTCCTTGGTTGTTTATACTCTGTGGATCTACTCCTGCTGGTAATCCTTCTTCTTGTGTAATCGAATAGTTTTCATAAGGATCCATTAACCAGAACTGGATGTACTCTACATTTGCTTGTTCAAAATTATTCGTAGTGGTTAATGCTCTCATAATCCCTCCCCATTTATCTTCTGGGTTTCCAGTTGTAGGATTAAAATTGTAAGGCCCTCTTTCATTCGGGTAATATGCTAAATCTAGTGTACGTACTAAATTTAATTGCGTAATATCTAAATCTGTATTCGGAAATAACTCAGAAAAACTAATTTGTCTTACCTCATTTCTTGATAATTCAACATCATTAATATTTGCTGGTCTATTGGCACTGTTTGAATAGAATAACTGATCGATACTATACCATGCTAACTTAGCTCTATCATAATTATACGTTAATCCATCTGTTACCTCTCCGTTAAAGACATCGTTCCCGTTTTCATCTTGAATAGGCGTACTTGCCAGTTTCCATTGCTCTGCAGATGTTAAATTAATAGGAATTTGTGTTGCTTCAAAATCGTCTAAATACGAAGTTGCTGTTCCATTTACATCGATACCACTTGGTGAACCTGGTAATAAATATGCAAAATCTCCTCTTACAGATACGTTAGATGGCGCATCTGTTTCTACAAAAGGAAGTTTGTTTGCTAATTTTGTTAAATAAGGTACTTCTGAAGAGAAATCTATATTGAAACCTAACATGATATTATCGATAGGCTCTGCTCCAAAATTTACTTTCGGGGTAATAGGTCTTTCACTAACATTTAAAAAAGTACCTCCAATAATAAACTTCTCATTAAATTGATGTTCTACATCAATTCCTAAGAATGTTTTTCTTTGCTGATTAAAGAAAGTATTGTTTTCTACAGAAGCATTAATTGGTACACCAGAAGCTTCTAATCCTGGATCTAATATTTCTACTCTACCTAACTGATAGTCGACTACATAATCTACTCCTTCTACTAAAGATCTTCCTCCTGCAGTTACTCTTACGGACCCTCTAGGAATGTTAAATGCTCCTAATGAAATTCCTCGACTTGTTTCTGATTTAAAATATCCTTTTAAGAAGAACTTATCTTTATTTTGATATTCGTTCTTTGCTTGAACTTTTGTTGTCAAATATAATTCTTCAAAAACGTATCTGTTTCTATCTTGTGTAGTTGTTAAAACATCGTTCAAGTATTCTCCAAAAGGCTCAGTTGTTGGGAAGAAAATAAGTCCTTTACTAGCATTTACTGTTGAACCTTCAATAAAATCAAAGAAACCATCTCCTATAATTTTTAATCCTCCACTAGTTACGGCTTCAGAAATTACTTGCTGACTTGCATCTAATCTATCTAAACCAAATAATCGTAGTAATGGATCATCACTTACAGGATCATTTGGATTGTTATTTATAAATGAGTTTGATTGCTGAAGTGTATTTTGTAATGTTCCTGTTTCATCATCTCTATATAACAGTTCAAATCTAAATCCTTCTTGACTTAATGGATATGCTCCTATGGCATACACGTTTTTCATCATTAAGCGCCAAGTTGGAAACGGAACAAAGTTAGTACCAACTTGTCTTCTCGTAGTTAAAATTTCACTACGTAATAATTTTACTGCAATATTTGCTGGTGGACTTACTCCATCGTTTGAGAATTCCCCTACTTTAAAAATAGTTTCATTATTAGAAGCTCCAACTACAGTGTATTCATAAGATACTGCTAATACTTCTCCATCATTCAGTCTTCTATTTAATGAGATATATCCTAACTGTGGGTTTAGTGTATATTCGTTTGCTTGTAATTTTCTTGCATTTTGAAGGTAGGAATAATCCCTTCCTTGAATCATTTCAGTAGGTACAGCTCCTTCTAATGTTCCAATATCTCTTATTCCTCCTGTAGTATTCGCTAATAAAGCATCTATATTATTTACTCCATTATACGGTAAATTACTTCCTTGAACTGTAATAGGATTGGTTACCACATCTACATAACCTTCTTGCGCTGTTCCTGAAGTAAAATCTGCACTTACCATATCACTGAAGTTAGATTCTCCAATATCTGCGAATGCTACAATACTTCTATAATCGGTTACATTTTGGTTTCTATTTGTTATCCAAACTTCAATTCTATTAATATTGATTGGACTATTGATTAGTGGATAACTAGCTAAAGCTCTATCATAATTTTCTCTAAAGTATTGTGATAAGAAGAAGTGGCGATCGTTATCATAATCTGTTACTTGTAACTCAAAAGGTTCTATAACTGCTCCTCCTTGAGCTACAACATTTCTCGACTGAGAGTTTTGTTGAGAGAATGCTGTTCTAATCGTAGTTTTTCCAAACTGAAAATCTGCTCTTACCCCAAATAATGCTTGCGCTCCGTTAATTAAAGAGTTTTTAATTGGTAAGTTTACGTTACCAGCATCTATTTTCTGAATAATATCATCTTCTGTTGGTGTATATTCTACTTTAATAATATTCTGAAAATCGAATGTAGATTGTGTATCGTAGTTTGCTGTTACTTGTAAACGTTCTCCAACTTTTGCTTGTAAACTCGCACTAATTTGTTGATCGAAATCGAACGTAAAACTACTTTGGTTTTCTACAGATATTTGTGGGTTTTCTGTATTTTGGTAAATCCCTCCTAATTTCAAACTAATTTGTCCTGTTGGAATCACCTCTACTTCATTTCCTCCAAAGACAGATTCGAAGAATTTTGAGTTTACGTAATATTTAGGAAGTAAATTTTTTCGTGCTTTTTCAGAGCCTTTACTAGCACTTGTAGCTTCTATTTTTTCTTTAAAGTACGATTTTATATCGCCCTTTAATTTATACTTATCAAATTCTCTTGGAGTTAAATATAGAGGCGTTCCTATAAGATAATCTCCAATTTTTTCAATAATTACAAATTTGTTAATTGATTTGTCGTATGTAATTTCCGTAGTAGTGGGGTTGTTGAGAAATAGTTTTCCTTTCTGATTAAAATTAAAGTTGTACTTCAACGGGACAATTGTGTCCTTTTTTACAGAAACTGAATCCTTACTTGTTGTATTCTGAGCAAATGAAACAACACTTACTAGTATAGCAAGTGCTGTTATGAATCTATTACGAAAATTTTCTTTCAACCTTTTTACAAACTTTTTAATGCCTTTTTAATCAGCTCCTCTACGGTGGCTGCTGGCGATTCTTTTAAAATATTCGTTACTACCTTGTTTGCTTGTTTACGAGCAAATCCTAAAACCTCTAATGCAGATAACGCTTCTTCTTGATTTGTATTGTTGTCAACAACTGAAACTTCATCAATATCAAAGGTTTTAAGTATTTTTTCTTTCAGATCTATAATAACACGCTGAGCTGTTTTAGCACCTATTCCTTTTACCGATTGTATCAGTTTTACATTCTCTGAAGCAATGGCTTGTTGAATTTCTTCTGAAGTCATAGATGATAACATCGTTCTAGCGATACTAGGCCCAACACCAGATACAGAAATAAGTAATCTAAATATCTCTCTTTCCGTTTTATTAATAAAACCAAACAAGGTATGTGCATCTTCTCTAATAGATAAATGTGTGTATAACAACACATTTTCATCTGATGGAAGTGCTCCATAAGTATTGAGTGATATATGAAGAAAATATCCAACTCCATTACAGTCTACTACTGCATAAGTAGGATTTTTCTCTACTAATTTCCCTTTAATCTGCGTAATCATAATCTCCTTTAACAAATGCCTAAAGTAGGAAAATTTTTACGATTCTAAAACCGTTATTTTACTACTTTCTAATTGCTTAACCTCGTTTTTCTCGCTCTTGTGCGTCTACTACTGCTACTGCAGCCATATTTACCATTTCATCTACACTTGCTCCTAATTGCAATACATGAACTGGTTTACTCAACCCTAATAAAATAGGCCCAATAGACTCAGCTCCATTGACTTGTTTCATTAATTTGTAAGTAATATTTGCAGATTCTAGATTAGGGAAAATTAGGATGTTTACTTTCTTCCCATTTAGCTTTGAAAAAGAAAATTCTTTTGATAATAATTCAGCATTTAATGCGAAATCTGCCTGAATTTCTCCATCTACTACTAAGTCTGGATAATTTTCGTGCATATACGCTACTGCTTCTCTAATTTTTATAGATGTTTCTGATTTTGTTGATCCAAAATTTGAAAATCCTAACATTGCTACATTTGGCTTCATACCAAACATTTTAGCCAAAATACTAGTGTATTGTGTAATCTTAGCTAGTTCTTTCGCATTCGGATTGATATTAATCGTGGTATCTGCCAAGAACATAGGTCCTTGTTTCGTAAGCATTAAGTTTGTTGCTGCTACTTTAGATACACCTCTGTCTTTTGGAATAAGTTCTAATATTGGTTTTACTACTGAAGGATATGGACGTGAATATCCTGTGATTAATCCATCAGCCTCTCCAGCATTTACCATCATCGCTGCAAAATAATTACGTTCTCGCATCCATTTTTGAGCTTCTAAATAAGTAATTCCTTTTCTCTGACGGCTTTCCCAATAAACTTTGGCAAATTGCTCTCTACGTTCTTTTTCTTCTGGAGTTTTAGGATCAATAATCATTACATCAGCATTAAAACCTAATTCTTGTTTTAACTCTAAAATAATTTCTTTATGTCCTAATAAAATTGGAACAGCTATTTTTTCATCATACACTCTTTGCGCAGCTTTTAATACATCTAAATGATCTGCTTCTGCAAAAATGATTCTCTTTGGGTTTGTTCGTGCTCTGTTATGTAATAATCTTACTTCTTTACTTCCAGAACCTGATCTATCCATTAAGGAATCGCGGTATTTATCCCAATCTTCAATAGGTTGTTGTGCAACTCCACTATCTATCGCTGCTTTTGCAATAGCTGGTGGAATTTCATAAATTAATCTTGGATCAAATGGCTTAGGAATGATATAATCTTTACCAAACGAAAGACTTATTTCATCATACACAATATTTACTTGCTCTGGCACTGATTTTTTTGCTAAATCCGCTAAAGCATGTACTGCTGCCATTTTCATTTCCTCATTAATTTTAGTCGCTCTAACATCTAAAGCTCCTCTAAAAATAAATGGAAAACCTAATACATTATTTACTTGGTTTGGGTTATCTGATCTACCCGTCGCCATAATAATATCATCTCTTGTTGCTACTGCTAAATCATAAGCAATTTCCGGATCTGGATTCGCCATCGCAAATACAATAGGATTCTTTGCCATAGATAATAACATCTTAGGACTTACTACATTTCCTTTAGACAAACCTATAAATACATCTGCATTATTCATAGCTTCTTCTAAAGTATCTACGTCTCTATCTGTAGCAAACTCTTCTTTTTGCGGAGTAAGATTCTCTCTACTTTTTCGAATCACACCTTTGCTATCGCACATAACAATGTTCTCTAGCTTTGCTCCTAATGCAACATATAGTCTTGTACAAGAAATAGCCGCGGCACCTGCACCGTTTACTACAATTTGTACTTCTTCTATTTTTTTACCATTAATTTCTAATGCATTTTTAAGTGCTGCCGCAGAAATAATTGCAGTTCCGTGCTGATCGTCGTGCATTACAGGAATATCTAATTCCTCTTTTAATCTTCTTTCAATTTCAAAAGCCTCTGGTGCTTTAATATCTTCTAGATTAATTCCTCCAAAAGTAGGTGCTATTGCTTTAACTGTTTCTACAAACTTATCTACATCTGTAGCATCTACTTCTATATCAAACACATCTATATCAGCAAATATTTTAAATAGCAGTCCTTTCCCTTCCATTACGGGTTTTGATGCTTCTGGACCTATATCTCCTAATCCAAGTACTGCTGTACCATTTGAGATAACGGCTACTAAATTTCCTTTCGTTGTATATTTATAAACATTGTCTTTGTCCTTTGCTATTTCTAAACAAGGTTCTGCCACCCCTGGAGAATAAGCCAAAGATAAATCATGCTGTGTTGTGTATTTCTTTGTTGGTACAACCGATATTTTCCCTGGTGAAGGTTTTGCATGGTACAAAAGCGCTTCTCTTCTCTTACGTGATTGACTCATATATTTCTAGTTGTTTGTTTGAAGTTGCTAATATACGGTTTGTTATCGAAGAGCAACAATATTCTGTAGTTTACAATAGAGTTCTACAACAGTTTTAATCTTGCCAATAAACAATATCAGGGGATTATACTCTTGATATTTATGCTAATTATAATATCTAATAAATCATTTCTTATAATGCTATGACGAAAATCATTTTTTAAAAACGTATTCCGTTACACCTTTGCATCAGAAGTTTTAATTAAATCATACAAAATGAAAACAATTCCCCGTAACATTCCTGTATTGAACGAAGAAGTTCAATGGGATAAAACAAAAACGATTGTTAGTAAAACAGATGTTTATGGAACTATATTATATGCCAACGATGCTTTTAGCGAAACATGTGGCTATGAAAAAATAGCTCTTATTGGTGAACCGCATAATATTATTAGGCATCCAGATATGCCTAAAGTTGCTTTTAAAGCTTTATGGCAAGCTTTAAAAAAAGGTGAAAACTTTCATGCTATTGTTAAAAATCTAACGAAATCTGGAAAATATTACTGGGTAATTACTGATTTCACTATAGATAAAGATGAAAACGGAGAGACTACTGGATATACTGCAAGAAGAAAAGCTGTACCAGACAGTGTTATAGACAAAATTGCTCCGCTTTATAAAACATTACGTGATATTGAAATTTTAAAGGGTGAAGCTGCTAGTGAACTTTATTTTAATGCTTTTTTAAATGAAGAAGTTGGAAAAAGCTACAATGATTTTGTTGTAGATTTATTTGAAGAAGAGCTAAAAAAAGAAGAGTTAGCCAAATTAGCTAAAGAAAACCCGAAAGAAGAAATTAGCAAGTTTAAAAAGGGGTTAAGCTGGTTTTTCTTCAGTAAATATGAAGAATAACCGAATGGTTTAACTAAACTGTAAAAGGCGGCCGGCATTTGCTTAGGCCGCCTTTATATATTATATGGAGAAGCTTTTATTGTAAAAAACGAATATTTTCTGTTAGACCTTTGTACTTTGCTCTTTTTACTGCTGATTTTTTAAACACTTTCCTGAACGTTTCTTCAGTTAACTCCTTCCAATCTTCTTTTTTCATATCTAACAACAATTCTTTAGGTTGAAAAAGTGGTTCGTTATGGGGCTTAGAAAAACGATTCCACGGACAAACATCTTGGCAAATATCACATCCAAACATCCAATCTTCCATTTGCTCTTTAAATTGCGACGGAATGTTATCTTTTAATTCAATAGTAAGGTAAGAAATACACTTACTTCCATCTATTTGATTATTTGGAAGTATTGCTTCGGTTGGACAAGCATCTATACAACGTGTGCATTTTCCACAATGATCAGTTGTAAATGGATCATCATACGCCAACTCTAAATCTATAATTAACTCCGCTAAAAAGAAGAAAGAACCTTGTTGTTTTTGTATCAACAACGTATGTTTTCCATTCCATCCCAAACCTGCACGCTCTGCCCACGCTCTTTCCATAACTGGCGCAGAATCTACAAAACAACGTCCATCCACTTCACCTATTTCTTCTCGAATACACGATAGCAATTCAAATAGTTTGTTTTTAATAACATGATGATAATCTTCTCCATACGCATATTTAGCTAATTTATAAGCTCCATCTTTTTGTGTTTCCTCGGGAAAGTAATTATACGAAAGTGAAACAACTGACTTAGCTCCCTCTACCAAAAGTCTTGGATCTAAACGTTTATCGAAATGATTTTCCATATACTGCATTTTTCCATGAAAACCATTTTCTAACCATTCCTCTAAACGAGGAGCTTCTTCTTCTAAAAAATCTGCTTTTGCAATTCCACAAGAAATAAAGCCCAAGCGTTTAGCATGTGCTTTTATAATTTCTGAGTATTGTTTAGTTTTTTCCAAAAAAGAAACCATTTGTTAACTACAATATTACTGATTACTTTTAAATTTGCATTTACTTAACTTTAGTATATCAAATAAAGTATCCCTAATAAGCGTTTCAAATAAAAAGCATTTATAATATGAAAAAAGTTCTAAAAATAGTAGCCATAATTTTTGTTGTTTTAGTGGTTGCTCTAGCTGCAATTCCGTTTTTATTCCAAGATAAATTAGTGGCTCTTGTTAAAGAAACTATCAATAATAATGTAAATGCAAAAGTATCATTTTCTGATGCGAATTTAAGCTTACTAAAAAGCTTTCCAAAAGCTTCCGTTGAGTTAAAAGATGTTTTAGTTACTAATTTTGAACCTTTTGAAGGTGATACTTTAGTATACAGTGAACGTATAGAATTAAAATTAAAACTTACTGAAGTATTTAAAAGCGCTAATAGTCAATTAAATATTAACTCTTTTACAATTGATAATTCTCTTGTAAATGTAAAAGTTGATGAGAAAGGAAATGCCAATTACGATATTGCTAAAAAAGATGCAGCAGTAACTACAGATACCACAACATCTGAAGAGAGTTCTCCTAGTAATTTCAAATTATCTCTGAATTCATATGCTATTTCTAATGCAACTATACGTTATAAAGATGCACAGGGAAAAATGAATGTTGTTTTATCTGATTTTAATCATTCTGGTAGTGGGGATTTCTCTCAAAAAACTACTGAATTGGATACTAAAACCACTACAAATATTCTATTTGAGAAAGATGGAAGTGCATTGGTAAATAATCAACATTTAGATTTAACAGCTGTTTTAGACTTAGATTTAGAAAACAGTAAATATGCTTTCTTAAAAAACGAAGCGCACATCAATCAATTACCTTTAATATTTGATGGTTATGTACAATTAAACAACGACAATAGTCAAGACGTGCATGTAAACTTTAAAACTCCATCTTCTGATTTTAAAAACTTCCTAGCTTTAATTCCACAAGAATATGCTAAAAACATTGCAGATGTAAAAACATCGGGAGATTTTAGTATTGTTGGAAAAGTTGACGGTAAAGTAACAGACACCACTATTCCAAAAATTGATATCACAATCGCATCTAATAATGCGTCTTTTAAATACCCAAGCTTACCTAAAAGTGTTCAGAATATTCATATAAACACACAAATAAAAAACACTACAGGAAAAATAGACGACACTTATGTTGCTGTGAAGAATTTAGCTTTCAAAATTGACGAAAATCAATTTAGTGGAAATGCAACTATCAGTAATTTAACGAAGAATCCTTATATAAAAACCACTATAAATGGTAAAGTAGATTTAGGACATATTGACAAAGTGTATCCTATAGAATTAGAAAATGAGTTGAGTGGAATTATTACAGCGAATTTAACTTCTAGTTTTGATATGGACGCCATTCAAAACAACAAATACCAACGCATTAAGAACAATGGTAATTTAGCCTTAAATGATTTCTTATTCAGCGGAAAAGATATTGCCAATCCAATTAAGATTAACAATGCAAATGTAGATTTTAAACCTGCTAAAATATCACTAACTAGTTTTGATGCTATTACTGGAACAAGTGATTTAAAAGCCACAGGAACATTATATAATTTACTAGGTTTCATATTATCTGACAAAAAACTACAAGGAACTTTTAATTTAAATTCTGATTCTTTTAAGGTTAGCGATTTTATGGTTGCTGATACCACAACTCCTACTTCTGAAGAACCTGCAAAAGAAGAACAAATAAATGACTCTGAAACTCCTAAAGAAAAATTAAAGATTCCAGCATTTTTAGATTGTGTTGTAAATGCTTCTGCTAAAGAAGTGTATTACGATAATTTAAAATTATCTGACGTAAAAGGTACTTTAATTATTAAAGATGAAAAAGCAACATTAAAAGATGTTAATGGAAATATGTTTGGAGGAAATATTACTTTAAATGGTGCCGTAAATACACAACCAGAAACTCCTGTTTTTGATGTAGATATGGGGATCAAGTCTTTTAATATTGGGGACTCGTTTAAAAACATTGAGCTTTTCAAAATGCTATCGCCAATAGCTGATATTTTACAAGGAAAGTTAAATACAAACATCAATCTTTCTGGTGACTTAAATAATGACTTTACACCAAACTTGACTTCGGTTTCTGGAAAAGCATTGGCTGAAATATTAGCAACAAATGTAGAACCTAAAAAATCAAAAGCATTAAGCTTATTAGGTAACAACTTGAGTTTTGTAGATTTAAAACAATTAAACTTAAAAGATATTAAAACTAAGCTTTCTTTTGACAAAGGAAAAGTAAATGTGAAACCTTTTAAACTACAATACAAAGACATTGATATTGAAGTAGCAGGAAGTCATAGTTTTGACCAATTAATGGATTATAATGCTACATTTAATGTTCCTGCGAAGTATTTAGGTTCTGAAGTAACTGGATTATTATCCAAACTAAACAGTAAAGATCAAAATGTTTCTGTACCTGTAACTGCTAATTTTTCAGGAAGTTTTACCAATCCTTCTGTAAAAACAGATTTGAGTTCTGCAGTTAGTAATTTAACTACACAGTTAATTCAAAAACAAAAAAACAGTTTAATAGACAAAGCCGTTGGTGGTTTACTAGGCGGAAACAAAGACAACAAATCTTCTGCAACCAATACCAAAGAAAATACTGTAGACAAAGTTAAAGGAGTATTAGGTGGTTTATTTGGTAAAAAGAAGAAAAAGAAAGACAATAAAAAGCAATAAACATATTAACAAGAAACTTTGTTTTCTTTAACATTTCTTAAATAATAAGTAGTTAATATTTCGCCTATGTTTGCGAGGTAAGTCATACAAAATCAACCATAAGACTTTGTTACTTCTGTAACAACAACACGATTTCATCGTCAATTAATGGATCGTAGATTTTTAAATTGATTTTATTTCAACCAAACTATATGAAAAACTATACTACCTTATTGTGTCTTTTTTTAACTACATCTATACTCGCCCAAATTAAGGGTCGGGTTACCAATAAAAAGAATGAACCACTTCCTTATGTAAGTGTTTATTTAGAAAATTCTTTGTCGGGTACTACCACAAACGACAACGGTATTTACATTCTTGAAACTAAGAAAACGGGAAAACAAACTGTTGTTTTCCAATTCTTAGGATTTAAAACTTTAAAAAAAGAAGTAGACATTACTTCTTTTCCTTTTGAGTTGAATGTACAACTTAATGAAGAAGAAGTACAATTGGATGAAGTTACCATTTCAAGCACAGAAAACCCTGCAAACACTATTATTAGAAATGTAATTGCTAGCAAAGAACAAAACACTAATAAATCTGGAAAATATACTGCTGATTTCTACTCTCGTGGATTGTTTAAAATAAAAAATGCTCCAGAGAAAATACTGGGACAAACCATTGGTGATTTGGGCGGTGGATTGGATTCTACTAGGAGTGGGATTATTTATTTGTCGGAAACCGTTTCTAAAATTTGGGCTCAAAAAAGACCAAAGAATTTTAGAGAAGTAATTGTTGCTTCTAAAGTTAGTGGTCGCGATAATGGAATCTCTTTTAATCAGGCTGCTGATGTAAATTTCAATTTGTACAACAATCTAGTTCCTGTTGCAGAAGTAAATGTATTCTCTCCTATTTCTGATTATACTTTTAGTTATTACAGATTTAAACTTGTAGGAACATTTTATGATAAAAACGGAAAGTTGATTAACAAAATTCAACTGATTCCAAGAAGGGAAAACGATCGTGTTTTTGGTGGGTTTATTTATGTAGTTGAAGATGATTGGGCTATTTATGGTGCTGATTTAACAATTACTGGAGAGCAAATTAATAATCCAGCCATAGATGTATTACACATTAAACAAAACTATAACTACGAACCTACTTCAAAAATTTGGGCTTTAATCTTACAAACAATTGATTTTAAAGTAGGGTTTTTAGGATTTAATGTGAACGGACGCTTTTCTGCTTCGTATTCAAATTACAACTTTCAACCTGCGTTTACTGAAGATACTTTTGGAAAAGAAATACTTTCTTTTGAAGAAAATGCTACTAAAAAAGATAGTGTTTATTGGAATGAATTAAGAAGTGTTCCTTTAACATTAGAAGAAAAAAGAGATTATGTTATAAAAGACAGTATTAAAGTAATCCGAAAATCTAAAACTTATTTAGATTCTATAGACAAGAAAAATAATAAGTTTACATTATTGTCTCCAATACTCGGTTATACGTATCGTAATAGTTATGAAAAATCGTCTTTTAATTTTGGTGGCTTTATAGATAATGTAAACTTTAACACTGTTCAAGGTTATAATATTACTCCTAGTTTCTCATATTCAAAGCGAGTGAATGGTAAGGGAAATAGATGGAGTGTGGGAGCTGATTTAGCTTATGGCTTTTCAGACAAAAGAGTGCGTCCTACTGTTAGTTTTTATAAGTCTTGGAATAACTTTAATAAGCCAAGATTATATATTTCTGGAGGAAATGAGGTAGTGCAATTCGATCGACGAAATCCTATCAGTAATTTTATGAATACGGCGTATTCCTTACTAGGTAAGAAAAACTATGCTAAATACTTTGAAAAAACATTTGCTAATATTCGTTTTTCTCAAGAAATCTCGCCTAGCATACATCTTTATTCTGATCTTGAATATGCAGACCGTAAACCATTAACTAATACTACTGATTATTCGTTTTTTAATAGAGACGCTACCTATCAAACCAATAATCCAATTGATCCAACTAGTAATGCTGCTGTTTTTAATCCTCACGACATTTTTAAAGCGCAAGTTGCTACTACAATTAATTTTGGAAGCAAATACATTAGCTATCCTAATTCAAGATTTACAGTAACCAACGATGCTTATCCATCATTAACATTAGGATATCGAAAAACGTTTGGTTCTGGAGACAGTCAATTGCATTCTGACTTGTTTTTCTCTAGATTACAACAAAATACAACGATTGCTAATCTTGGTACTTTTGAATATCTTACTAGAGCAGGGATTTTCTTAAAACAAAAGAATATTCCATTTATGGATTTCTACCATCCTTTAGCTAATCAAATTGATTTTTTACCTTCTAATAGGTTAGGGAGTTTTTATGCAATGCCTTATTATCAATTTAGTACAAATGACCGATATGCAGAAGTACATTTACAACACAATTTTGAAGGTTTTCTCTTGAATAAGATTCCTCTTTTAAACAAACTTAATTTCCATACAGTAATTGGAACAAAAGCTTACTTCTCTGGAGGTAGAAAACCTTATACTGAATATTCTATTGGACTAGACAATATTGGTTGGGGAAAATGGCGTTTTTTACGTGTAGATTTTGTTCGATCTAATTTTAATGGAAACCAAGAAAACAGTGTCTTATTTGGTATTAGTTTGTTTGATTAATATCTAATATTATTTCATATAAAAAAGCATGATAATGTACATAACACTATCATGCTTTTATCTTTAATTTTATTTTTAAAAGATTAATTAAATACTATTAATCTTTCTTTAAATACCTTCCTACATAAAAGGTTCCAAAAGGAAGTATTGACAATAGGCAAACCCAGATAAATTCCTTAGTATTCCATTTTAGTTCATACTTTAACATTACTGCCATTACAATGTATATCATAAACAATAAACCATGTGGCATTCCTAACCATTTTACATAGGTAGGATTGTCTGCAAGGTATTTAATAGGTGTTGCAATAAATAGCAATAAGATATAGGAAATTCCTTCTAGGAAACTTACAATTTTAAATATATTGATCATTTTATAACGATATTGGATTCAATTAAAAATTAGCAATTAAGCTAAAAGATAAATTACGTCCTGGGGCCGATACTCCTGATGCAAATTCTCTATAATGTTTATCGAAAATATTAGACAATCTGCTTTGAAACGTAATATGGTTATTGAACTTATAACTTCCAAAAACACCTACAGTTGCCCAACTTGGCGAACCAAAATACTTATCTACATCTTCAGTAGCATTTGGATCTACAACTGGTGTTAAATCATGATTATCTATTCCTTCATCTAAGTTAAAGTCTGTAATATCTTTTTTAGCATTGAAACGGAAATTTACTCCTGCTTCTAAACGATTGTGGACATAGTTTATATCGAAGTTTCCGAATAATGGTGGAATTGAAGACATTGGCTCGTCTGTATCATAAGTTCTTCCTTTTGTATAGGTAATAGAACCTGAAGTTGTCCAGTTTTTATGCAACTTTCCTTGATAACTAACAGTATAACCAGTTACATATGCCGTTCCTCTATTTACGTTCGTTAAAATTGTTTGACTTGCAGTATCAAATATTTCACCATCATAGTTTAAGCTAAATCCTGGTGTATCTGGAGCTACTCTATAGATATAGTTATTTAGTAGCATATAATATACATTGGCTCCAACTCTAAACTTTCTATTGTTAAAATACTTTTCTATTCCTATTTCTGCATTGTAAGCATGTTCAGGTTTTAAATCGACATTAGGTATGGTTAATCTTCCTCCTTTTTCTCTAATCTTTCCTACATCGTCTATATTTGGCGATCTGAACCCAGAAGAAAGTACGGCATTAAATTGCCAGCTTTTAACTGGTTTATATACATATCCTACAGTAAGAGTTAATGCTGTATTATTTAAACTTATGTCTGAATCTGGCAATGTAATAAAGGTATGGTCTACCCATTTGGCTCTTAATTGTGTGTTTGTTAATCTTCCTCCAAAATTTAAGGTAGACTTTCTAGAAACATCTTGCCTATAGTTAGTGTACAATGCAGAACTTAAGTAACTACTTCCTCCATCTGGATAACGAGATTGTACTGGAAAACTATTTCCGAAGCCTGTAATTTCTTCATTTGCTATTACCAATTCTCTTCCGTAAGGAGTTGAACTCACATCGTTATAAGCAACTTCGAAACCATATCCTAGATTTCTGTTTTCTGCAATTGGTACTGTAAAGTCTCCATTTAGACTAAAAACATCTACCACCTCATCTCTATAAGTACGATTTATACTTCCAAACTTACGTTGTATTCTGCTTTCTTTAATGTTTTGATAAGCAAAAGTCAAAACTCCTTCATTTAACCACTTTTTCTTTGGATTAATTTTTAATTGAGGAGAAATTAACAATCTGTTTTGTGGCCCGTAGTACCACTCTGCAAATTTTAAAGTTGAAGGATCTGACACATCTCCCAATTCTGTTAATCTATCAAACCTTGGTACATCTGATGATGTAGAATATTGGATATTTAACTTAAGATCTGTGTTTTTAGATAAAGGCATGTAAAATTTCTGCAAAATATCCGTTTGGTTATATCCTGTATTTCGTTGCACATTTGGATCTGGATTTTGTGTAGGAAGTGCAGAATAATTTCCATTTAGATTATCTGAATAATAGAAAACTTTTCCCCAATCGTTAAATCCATGAGAACGATTTGTTCCCATTCGTAAATCTCCAAAATTACTATGTGAAACGCTTGTAAAACTAGCCCATTTTGGAAATTGTAATTCTATAGATCCTTGATTTGTTGTTTCGTTATTTACCGTTGAATATCGTGAAAAAAAGCTTGTTTTGATTTTCTTTTTATCTGATAGTTTTGGCGTTTTAGTATAGTAATGAATTACCCCTCCTAATGCATCTGAACCATATGTTACAGAAGAAGGCCCAAAAACAACCTCTACTCTATCTAACATACTTGGCGCAACCGTTATAGAATTTTGTAAATGTCCTTTTCTATAAATTGCATTGTTCATTCGTACTCCATCTACCACCAACAAAACTCTGTTACTCTCCATTCCACGAAGAATTGGACTTCCTCCTCCAAATTGTGATTTTTGGATTTTAATTCCTGGTATTATTGCTAATGCATCTGCAGATGTTTGTGGCGATAATTGCTGTATTTCTTTTGCATTAATTACTTCAATCTCTTCTGCAATTCTATTCGTTTTTGCATTACTTTTAAAAACAGATACCACTACCTCATCTAACTGCTCTGATTGTTTAGAAAGATATACAGTATAATCGTTTATAATAATCTGTTGTTTCTTTATCGCAAATTGTGCATACGAAACATGTGAAAAATAAATAATCTCATTAGGAAACTCTGAAATATCTACTTTTCCGTCTTCGTTTGTTATTGCTGAAATTGTTTTGGCTTCATTATATAACGCAACGGCATCTATTACCTTACCAGTTTCACCATCGTAAACGGTAATTTGTTGCGAAAAAAGACTTGAAGAAATACATAAAAAAAGTAAAAATATCCACCTCATAAGAGTTAACTAAACACTGTTTCTAAAACATCTAAAGATTTTGGTTTTTTAAAACCTTCCAAATGTAATTCAAAATATCGAATTATAATCTTTAGTATGACTTGTCTTTCATTTTTATTGAAAGAAATTGTATGAATCCCATCAAAATTTATGCCTAACAGCTTTTTGAAAAGCATTAATTCGCTTCCAGTAAGTGTTAATTTTTCATATGATAGGCTTGTAAAACTTCCTTCTAATAAATTAAACCCTCCCGCATCTTTATTCGATATGTCTGGATAGAATCCTAAAAAACGGGAAAGATTCAGTAAAAATAGTAGATGAAAGTTTGCTATTGTTGTATGCGTATCTAACCAAATTAAAGCAGTTTCTATATACTCGTAAAGCGCCATGTTTTTTTCTTCTTCCTGAATAATTCCTGAAAGTATTTCAGAGAGAAATAACACAATGGTTTGTTTCACAATATCCATAGGAATATTTTCATATGGGTGAATTACATGTGCTTCTTTTATAGAGTTTAAAGTTCCTCTACTATTATGATTTGCCGTTAATTGTAATTGAGTTAGCGGTTGAAAATAAGCTGCCTTTAATCTTCCTTTTTTAGTTTTTAAAACTCCTTTAATTAAATACGATTTAATTCCTTCTTCTTGCGTAAAACACTTTACAATTAAACTTGTATCTCCGTATTTTATGGCGCTAAAAACAATGGCTTTGGTAGTTACTACTCCCATTAATTTACAATTGCAATTTTTGTTGTAGAAGTTTCGCTTCCATCATCTGTAACCAACAAAACAACATATATTCCAGAAGCTACTTTTTGTCCAGCTAAATTTCTTTTGTCCCAAACTACTTTTCCTCCTTGTACTTGTTGTCCTTCTACGACATTAGTTTCGTACACTAAATTTCCAGCTACGTCTAATATTTTAACATTGGTTCCTTTTGGCAAGCTTGTACCATTTCTTCCATCTATGGTTACTGTATCATGATTTTTTAATACTGGGTTAGGATAAGCATACACTTCTCCTAATTCGTTTCCAAAAGGTGCTACACTACTATTGTAGGCAACAATTCCTTTATCTGTTGCAAAGTAAACTTTCCCTGATGATTCGTCTACTCCTATTTTTAATATCTTATTAGATGGTAACGGAGAATTGTCTTTATTAAAGTTTGCTAATGTTGATTGCCCGCTTGGATTGGTATATAAAACACCTCCGTTATCTGTTCCAAACCATTTGTTATTTGCTCCGTCTACTTTAATAGAATTGATTGTTTGATCTCCCAATAATCTCTTTGGAATTCCTTCATCTAGAATAATTATAGGCTCAGCATCATACACATTGGCATCGAAAATACCCGTTGCATTATTAAACACCACTAATCCAGAAAGTGTTCCAATCCAAATTCTGTTATTTTTATCTATTGCAATTGTTCTTGTATATCCATTTGGTAAACTTCCTCTTGTTGCTTCTGTGGTTAAAGCTCTTTTTCTATCTCCATTTTCGTTATAGGCAAAAACTCCATTTCTTCTAGTAGTAATCCATACAGTATTGGCATTATCTATAGCTACTTCTCCCATTCCTGGTTTATTATCTACATACAATTCGTTTATATCAAAACTCGACCAAACTCCAGAAGGACTTAGTTTTTTTAGTCTTGTACTAGATAATAAGTTTGTAACCCAAAGATTTCCTTCTCTATCAAAAGCTGTTCCTGAAATACGTACAGTTGCTCTAGTAGGATCTCCACCGTCGACATCTTCTAATGGACTATTTAAATTATTATAAAATCGTACTACGTTATTATCTTCTACTTCATACAATCCTCCTGTTAATCGCGTTGTTATTTCTCTAGTATCTCCAAACGAGCTAATAAAAACTCTATTATCATGATTTGTATCTATAGTTACATGCACCAAATCTCCAAAAGGGTTGTTAGGATTAAAAGGAACATTTACCCAATCTTGACCATTAAAATGTGAATATCCTTGACGTACTTGCGAAGGCGTGAATGTTGCATCGTATCCTCCATATACTACCCATAAATCATTAGAATTTACTGCGATAGAAAATACATTGTTAGACAATGGTCCTTCCGGATGAATTTCTGTATATGTTGTGGTTGCTAATTGTGCAGATAAAATACCAAATTCTTCTGTTCCTAAAAAGACCGTTCCGTTATTAAGTAACGCTGTATTTAAAGAGAAATCGAAAGTACTATTTGTACTGTTATTTCCCACTAAGGTTAAAGAAGTATCGTAGGTATTCGCACTTGTGGTTAATGCTACAATTAAATTTGTTGCAGATGCTTTTATGTCTTTAATAGTTTCTGTGTATGTGAAAACAGTTTGCTGCGTTGCTCCATTTAAACGAATTAAGTTTTGGTTCGAAACAGCATATACATTTCCAGAAAATTCAGTGATTTTTGTATAGTTCCCAGGAAAGCGTAATGTCCAATTCGCTGCATCTATTAAACTTGGATTATTTACATCGGCAACATAAATTCCTGTATTTGCAGCTGCGAAAATTTCATTATTTGCCACTGTAATTTGATTCACATTAACGCTAGTAGAACCAGCTCCAATAAAATATGTATCGCCAAATTCTAAGTTTTCAATATCATATACAATAATCGCAAATGAAGTAGCAATAAAAAGCTGATTATTGAACTCGTAAATTCCGTTGATTCGTTTTAATCCAGATTGATTGAAGTTTACAATATCTGGTGAAACTGTTACATTTCCATTATCATCAATTACCTCTACTAATCCGTTTTCATATCCAATTACTAAAC
Source organism: Tenacibaculum amylolyticum (assembly GCF_964511145.1). Lineage (NCBI taxonomy): Bacteria > Pseudomonadati > Bacteroidota > Flavobacteriia > Flavobacteriales > Flavobacteriaceae > Tenacibaculum > Tenacibaculum amylolyticum. The sequence goes on along the minus strand of NZ_CAZEFZ010000008.1, from coordinate 137,827 downwards.
GATTGAATGTTTCGTTATAATGAATAGCAGAAGTTGTTTCACCTGAAAGTCCATTTACAGAAGATAATTTTTGTGTTTCTTGCGTTTGCAAATCGTATGTAAAAACTGCATTATCTGCCAATGCATATACTGTTTCTCCAGATATAGTTATGTCTTTAATGTTGTTATACGAAAAGAAGTCTTCCCATTGCCCAGTAAAATCGGTTTGTGAAAAAGAACTTATTGAGAAAAGTAGTATAAAAAAAGTAATGATTTTCTTCATATTCAGCCCAAAGATATTTAATAATAACGACAAAAGCGATACATTCGTACAAATTTGAAATAAAGCATTATGAGTGTAGAAATTGAACGTAAATTCTTGGTTTTGAATCATAGTTTTAAAGAACAAGCTTATCAAAAAACGACCATTAAACAAGGCTTTTTAAACTCTAATAAAGAGCGTGTTGTTCGTGTTCGTATAAAAGATGATAGTGGTTTTTTAACGATTAAGGGAAAATCGAATACTACTGGAACTACTCGATTTGAATGGGAAAAAGAGATTTCGCTCGAGGATGCTAACAATTTATTACAATTGTGTGAAAAGGGTGTAATTGAAAAATACAGATATTTGGTAAAAATTGAAAATCATGTATTTGAAGTGGATGAATTTTTAGGAGACAATTTGGGGCTTCTTGTTGCCGAGATAGAACTCTCTAGTGAAAACGAATCTTTTTCTAAACCTACTTGGCTAGGTGAAGAAGTAACTGGACAAATTAAATATTACAATTCTAATTTAAGCAAGTTACCTTTTAAAGATTGGTAAAAAAAGGCTAAAGTCAAATTTGACTTTAAACCTTTTAAAATAAGAAATTGTGCATCCCCCCGAATTACAACTTCCTACCGTTTATTCGTTAATATGATGCTAAGATAGATATCCTTAATTCGTGTTTAATTTGCTTTTAACAATTGGTAGAAAAAAGTAAACAACTTGTACTTTTTCTATAATATTTGGTCTTTCTAAAACAATACTTACTATCATTTACTCATTTGTATAAAAAGAAAAAGGCTAAAGCTAATGTTAGCTTTAAACCTTTTTTGGAACAGTATATAATCCCTAATAACACAATCCCTTAATTATGCTTTAGATTTACAGCTAAATTATAGCTTTTAACCAAGCGCATATTTTGTTTTTAATAAATGGTATGAAAAGATTAATGAATTGTATTCTTTATTAAATATTTGGTTTTACATGAAATAGAAACCTTTGTTTATCAATTTGTATAAAAAAGAAAAAGGCCAAAGCTACTGCTAGCTTCAGACCTTTTTACATAAGAACATTGTATAATCCCCAATAACACAATCCCTTAATTACGTTTTTAGATTTACAGCTAAATTATAGCTTTTAACCAAGTGCATATTTTGTTTTTAATAAATGGTATGAAAAGGTTAATGAATTGTATTTTTTATTAAATATTCAGTTTTTCTAAAAAGGGAAAAACGATTAAAACTTCTGTTCCTAGCTTTTTATTATCGGTTATGGTTACTTCTACATTGAATGGATAATAGGTTATTTTTAAGCGTTCTTTTACAATATTAATTCCATAAGATTTCCTATGACTCAATCCACTTTTTTGTATTTGTTGGCTTTTTTCTATTCCTATACCATTATCTAAGATTCTTACTTCAACTGTTTTTTTGTTTTTTACAATAGAGATTTTCAATTTTTTTTCTCCTTCTTTAAGTGTTAAGCCATGCCAAATCGAATTTTCTACAAAGGGTTGTAAGAATAGTGGTACAACTCTTAATAAGTTTGGATCTATTTTTTTATCAATGTCTATTTCAAATGCAAATTTGTTTTTAATTCTAGCTTGTTCTAATTTTAAATAGATTGATAAAATATCTAATTCCTCTTGTAGTGTAATTGTATTTTCATCTGTTACTTGTAGTACTTTACGAGTAAGTAAAGAGAATTTTGTTATATAATCTGAGGCAAGTTCCTTTTCATTTTGAATTACAAAACTATTTATTGAGTTTAGTGAATTGAATAAAAAATGAGGGTTTATTTGACTCTTTAAAACGCCCAATCTAAGGTTTGAGATCTGATTTTCTTTACGTAGTAAACTAATCTCCATAGCTCTTTTGTTTTCAGCTATTACTCGAATATAATTCCCCGTTAAAACCGCAAATATGATACTTTGAATTGTCGCTCCTACAAAATAGTAAAACAATCTATTCACATTAAAATCAATTAAATAATCATCTCCTCGAATCATTTTTATTGAACTGATATTTGCAAATACCAAAAACAAAATAGATCCTGTTAAAAGCGCCCAAACATCTATTGTTTTCTGTTTAGAAATCAAGTAAAATACCAAAAAGGCCATAAGAGATGTAAAAAATGCTGAATATGCTACTACTTTTTTCTGTAGTTCGTATCCATAAAAATATTGGACAACAACTAAAGACAAAGCTAGTAACAACAACACTTTAGATATATACGTTACACATTTATCTAATTTTGGAAAGTTTTTCTTACTATTTACTAAACTTCTAGTAAACCCAATAAAAAAATAATACCCTACGTATTGTATAGAAAAACTAATGTATTCATATACGTTTTGTACAGTTTTACTAGGAAAAGCATCTCTAACAATATACACTGTAATGCAAAATAAATATAGTGTATAGAATTTATGTACTTCCTCTCTACTTCTTAAATAAATGATTAAATGATAGATGAATAACATCACCACTCCTCCCCTAATCCATGAGTAAAAGGGTGAATTTAAATCTAATAACATTATTCTAGGTTCAATGTCTTTATCAGTTCATTTTTTTTACTTCTACTTACCGCAACTATCGTATTATCTTTTAATTTTAATTCATTAAAGCTTTTGTTATACTCTATAACATGTTTAAGATTTACAACATAAGAGTTATGAACTCTTAAAAACTCTGGTGCATTAAACTTTTTTTGAATTTGTTTTAATGTTTTAGTTGCTATTATTTTTTTCCCTTTTGTTAAATGAATTGTGGTGTAACTTTTATCTGATTTTAAATACAGTACTTCTTCTTTTGCCAATAAATATACTTTTCCGTCTGCTTGTATATTTATTTTAGACAAACTCTCCTCTTCTTTATTTTTCTTGTTATTTATTTCGTTTTTTAATTTAGCTATTGCCAATGTTAGCTCATCAACATCTACTGGTTTTAATAAATAATCTAATGCTTTGGCTTTTACTGCTTTTATTCCATACTCGTCGTGAGCAGTAGTAAAAATTACTTCAAAGTTTCTATCTTGAAACTTGTCAATAAAAGAAAACCCATCCATTTCTGGCATTTGAATATCTAAAAAAACAATATCTGGTTGAATTTCTTTTACTAAATCGACTCCTATTATCGGGGAACTAGATTTAGTTATTTGAACATTATCAATAATCCTCTTAATTTTCCATTCTAATGCTTCTAATGCATCTTTCTCGTCATCAATGAGAATAATTTTCATCATATTTCAATTCCTTTTATTCTTTATTTTTAGGGAAAAGCATGGAAACTTTTGTGCCATTCCCTTGTTTTAGATTTGATAAATCTTCAATAACAATGTTTATATTTTCTTCCCCATAAATAAGCTGCAATCTGTTTTTTACGATGTTCAATCCATATGATTTATGATTTTGTTTTGACATATTAATCCCTAACCCATTATCTATTATTTCAGTATAGATAAAGTCACCTTTATCAATTATACTGATCTTTAAGTTTCCATTGTTTTTATTATACTGCAAGCCATGCCATATGGCATTCTCTATGAATGGTTGCATATAAAGGGGGGGAACAGCAATTTCTGAAGCCTCTACTGTGTCGTCTAAACAAATTGAATAAGTAAAAGAATTTCTTAATCGAACTTGTTCTATTTTAATGTAAAGTTCTGCTATTTTAATTTCTTCTTCTAAAGTAACAAAAATTTTATCTGTTGTTTGTAATACTTTACGAATTAATCTAGAAAATTTTACAATATAATTAGATGCTTGCTCTTTTCTATTTTGAATGACAAAGTTATTAATTGAATTTAAAGAATTAAACAAAAAATGAGGATTCATTTGATTTTTAAACGCTATCATCCTCAATTCGTATAATTGAGAAGACTTTTTAACCAAGCTTAATTCTGCTTTTGTCTTCTCTACTTCTATCTTTTTTAAGACATCGGCAAGTAAAAAAGCGTAAATAATTGTTTGAATTACCAACCCTACATAGAAATAAAACATGTTATGTACTTTCAAATCGAATAAAAAGGAATTCCCATTTATCATTTTTAATGCCGTTATGTTTGCTCCAATTAGTAATAACACGGTACCAATTAGTGAATACATACCTTGTTTTGTCTTTATAATTTCTACATAAGCCAAACCTCCAACCAGAATAATTGTTAAAACAGGAGCTAGGTAAGACAATACTTTTTTTTGGATTTCGTATCCCCAAAAAAATTGAATCCAGATAAGAATTACAGCAGTAATAAATAGAATTTTAGACACTTTAACCGATAACTTGTCCCATTTTGGATATTCTTTATGCGTATTTAACAAGTTCCTAGTAAAATGTATGTAAAACGAAAATGAGATAAATTGAATTGGGAAAATTATATATTCATACGCATTTCTTATTGATGCACTGGTAAAAACATCTTTCATTAAAAAAATAAAAACACCTAGAAGATAAACTGAATAATATTTATAAACCTCTTCTTTATGCTTTATATAAAATATAAAATGATAAAACAAGAGAAGTAGCATTCCTCCCCTTATCCAAGAGTAAAAAATAGAATCAATGTTTTCAAACAACATTTACATTACATAGAATATATGGCCCAAAAGTGACTAAAGCTTCCTAATAACACAAAGACATGGAAAATAGCATGATTGTATGGAATTCTTTTAATAGAGTACAAAATAGCTCCTATTGTATAAAACACTCCACCAGCAATTAAATAAAAAGCACTTTCTTCAGATAAATTTTCCAGTAAAGTTTTAATAAAAAACATAACTAACCATCCCATTAATACATACATTACAGTAGATACATGTTTAAACTTCCCTGTAAAGAAAAGCTTAAAAACAATCCCAATAAGTGCAAACGACCACACGGCAAAAAACATATTCCAACCAATACTAGTATTTCCTAAAGCTACTAAGCAAAAGGGAGTATATGTACCAGCTATAAGCACAAAAATTGCAGCATGATCAAATACTTTTAGCTTAGCTCTTTTTACTGGATCTATTGCTTTATGATATAAGGTTGAAGCAGCGTATAACAATAACAAACTAAATCCAAAGATGATAAAACTAGCTCTTTCCCAAAATGGAATAAAGCAGTACGATTTTATAATTAAAAAAGGAAACGCTACAAGGCTCGCTAAGAACCCAAATGCGTGTGTAAGAATATTTAAACGTTCTTCTTTTCTACTATAATCAGCTGTTAATGCTTGTTCTTTCATGCTTCATCTCGTTTGTATGTTTCATATACAATTCGTCATTCGATAATTCTTCATACACTAAATCAAATGCTTCTTTTTTAAGTTGTATACGATTCTCTAAAGTTAAGCCTTTTGTTGGAATGAACTTACACTGCTTAACACGTAACGTTACTGGCCCTCCTCTAAATACATTCCATGAGAAAGAGCGTTTACAATCAAAATACACTTGAGGTACAATAGGAATTTGATGTTCTATTGCTAAACTGAAAGCTCCGTTTTTAAAAGGCGCTAAAATTACTCCTTCATCTGGTACCAATCCTTCTGGATAAATAGCAACACTGGTTCCATTCGTTAATCGTTTTTTGGCTCTTCCATATACTTTTCGCCTGCTATTTGCATCTCCTCTATCTACCATAATAACCACTCGCTTATAGAAATAACCAAAAACTGGAATTTTAACCAATTCCTTTTTTCCAACAAACACAACTGGGTTTTTACTCAAAATACACATAATCCAGATGTCTAAAAATGAAGTGTGATTTGCGCAAAAAACATAACTCTGGTCTTTTTCTATTTCTTCTTCTTTTTCTATTTTAAGTCTGCATCCCATTCCATAAATAATGATGTATGAAAAGACACGTACTACCTTCCAAAAACGAGGATATAATTTTTCGCTAGATGATAGAATTATTAAAACGGGAGACATGATAATAATTCCCAAAAACATTAATACATAAAACCAAGCACGCCAAATTAATAGCAAAGGAATTTTTATATACTTCATATAGGCTAATGTAGTAATTTCTTTTGTTTGATAGATTTAAACCTTACTTTTGTTTGCTCATAAATTTAAAAATCACAAAAGGTGCTTTAGAAACAGATAATGATTCTCCTTTAAAGCACCTACGAATAAAGAATATATTACAAAATGTCTAGGATCTTAACTGGTGTACAAAGTACAGGAACTCCACACTTAGGAAATTTATTAGGTGCTATTTTACCTGCAATTGAAATGGCAAATCAGCCAGAAAACGAATCGTTTTTATTTATTGCAGATATGCACTCGCTTACGCAAATTAAAGATGGTAATCAATTACGCGAAAACACGTATAGTACTGCTGCTACATGGTTGGCTTGTGGTATCGATATTAATAAAACTGTTTTCTATCGCCAGAGTGATATTCCTGAAGTAACTGAGTTAACTTGGTATTTAAACTGTTTTTATCCGTATCAACGTTTAACCTTAGCACATAGTTTTAAAGACAAAGCAGATCGTTTGGAAGATGTAAATGCTGGATTATTTACCTATCCAATGTTAATGGCTGCAGATATTTTATTATACGATGCTGAAATTGTTCCTGTTGGAAAAGATCAATTACAACATTTAGAGATGACTCGTGATGTTGCTAATAGATTGAACAATGTTGTTGGTGAAACATTAGTACCACCACAAGCAAAAATTAATGAGTTTACACAGTTAATTCCTGGTATTGATGGGGAGAAGATGAGTAAATCTCGCGATAACGTAATCAACATCTTTTTACCAGACAAAAAGTTACGTAAGCAAATTATGAAGATTGAAACGGACAGTACTCCATTAGAAGATCCAAAAAATCCAGATACAGATAATGTATTTGCGATTTATAAACTTTTAGCTTCTGAAGAACAGATTGCAGAAATGCGTGCAAATTATGAAGGCGGAAATTATGGGTATGGACATGCAAAGCAAGCTTTATATGAATTGATTATTGACAAGTTTGCTGATGTAAGAGCGAAATACAACCATTATATGGAAAATCGTAATGAAATAGATGAAGCATTGGCTGTTGGCGCTGAAAAAGCTAGAAAAGTAGCACAAGATGTTTTACAAAGAGTACGTGCTAAAGTTGGATATTAGTTTTTAGAATAGAGAAAAGAGATTTTAGAGAAGAGATAAAAAAAACCGAAGCAAATTGCTTCGGTTTTTTTAGTTTTTATATCCTTTCTATTCCTTACGGCGCTGGATTTGGAATTCTAGCGTGTACTGCTTCGATTTCTTTTAATATCTCTTCAGACAACTCAATATTAATAGAATTGATGTTTTCTTTTAACTGATCCATCTTTGTAGCTCCAATAATGTTACTTGTTACAAATGGTAATTGGTTGATATATGCTAAAGATAATTCTGATAATGTTAATCCGTGTTTCTCAGCAATTGCTAAATAAGCTTTTACTGCTTCTTGAGATCCGTCTCCCATATAACGTGCTATAAAACGTGGAAATAACGTTCCTCTAGCTCCTTCTGGCTGACCTCCATTTAAATATTTTCCTGACAACACTCCTTGTGCTAATGGAGAGTATGCTAATAATCCTATATTCTCACGTAAAGAAACTTCTGACATTCCATATTCATAACCGCGGTGAATTAATGAATATGAGTTTTGAATAGTAACCATTCTTGGTAAACCATGCGCTTCTGCAGTTTGCAAATACTTCATCGTTCCCCAAGGAGTTTCATTAGATAAACCAACATGTTTGATTTTTCCTTCTTTCACTAAATCATTCAATGTTTCTAAAATCTCTAAATGACTTTCTACCTCTTTTGTAGATGTTTTATACGGATAATCTCTTACTCCAAAACAGTTTACACCACGATCTGGCCAATGTAATTGGTATAAATCGATATAATCTGTTTGTAATCTTTGTAAACTTCCTTCTACAGCTTCCAAGATATTCTTTCGACTAAATCTCCCTGAACGGATATGTGCTGTATAATCTCCACTTCCTGCAATTTTAGAAGCTAAAACTACTTTATCTCTATTTCCTGTTTTTTTAAACCAGTTTCCAATGATTTTTTCAGTAGCTCCATACGTTTCTGGTGTAGCAGGAACTGCATATAATTCTGCTGTATCGAAAAAGTTCACACCTTGTTCTAAGGCATAATCCATTTGTTCAAAACCTTCTGCTTCTGTATTTTGTCTTCCCCATGTCATAGTTCCTAAACAAATTTTAGAAACCTTTACATCTGTATTGGGTAATGTTGTGTATTTCATTTTTTATTTTTCTTTATAGAGTTTCCCTGTAGTAACTATTTCTTCACCGTTGTACTTCATAGTAGATTTATAGTAAAAAGTTCTTCCTTCTACTTTGGTTACCTCTACAAATACTCCTCCTATTGTATTTATTGTTTTTTGACTCTCAGTTAATTTAGCTTTTGAAGCATCGTATGTTAATATATAACTACAATCTCCAACCCATTTAAGATTCCCATACATTGTTAATGGAATCTTTGCTAATAAACTTTTGAATTCTTCAGGAACTCCTTTTGCTTTTTCTATTTGTGAATTTCCTTTACGAATAACTTCCCATTCTAATTTTATAGGCTCAATTGTTTCTCCTTTAAATGTTCCATTTTTGAAATCTTTACACGTTAAGTCTTGCGAAAAAACATGAAAACAAATTTGAAAAAGGAATAGAAAACTGAATCTTTTTATCATGATAAATTACTTCAAAATTGCTTCGATTCCTGGTAAGGTTTTTCCTTCTAAACTTTCTAACATGGCACCACCACCTGTAGATACATAACTTACTTTATCTGCAAAACCAAATTGTTTTACAGCTGCTACAGAATCTCCTCCTCCTACTAATGAAAATGCTCCATTTTTAGTTGCTTCTGCAATTGCATCTCCTAATGCTATTGTCCCTTTTGCAAAGTTTTCCATTTCAAAAACTCCTAAAGGTCCGTTCCATAAAATTGTTTTTGATTTGGCTACAACTTCAGCAAATTTTTCAGATGTTTTTGGTCCAGCATCTAAGCCCATCCAACCATCAGGAATCTCACTAGTATTTACTATTTGCGTATTTGCATCGTTCGCAAAATTATCTGCAATAACTGAATCTACTGGTAAGTGAATTTCTGTATTATTAGCTTTTGCTTTCTCTAAAATATCTAACGCTAATTGTAATTTATCGTCCTCCACTAAAGAGTTTCCAATGCTTCCGCCTAATGCTTTTGCAAACGTAAAGGCCATTCCTCCTCCAATAATAATATGATCTACTTTTTCAATAATATTTTCAATCACATCAATTTTAGAAGAAACTTTAGCTCCTCCTAAAATAGCTGTTACTGGTTTTTCTGAGTTATTTAAAACTTTATCGATACTCTCTATTTCTTTTGCTAATAGGTTTCCAAAACATTTGTGCTCTGGAAAAAATTGTGCTATTACAGCTGTAGATGCATGTGCTCTGTGTGCTGTACCGAAAGCATCGTTTACATAAATATCTCCTAACTTAGATAATTGCTCTGCAAAGTTTATATCTCCTGCTTTTTCTTCTGGATGGAAACGTAAGTTCTCTAACAATAAGATTTCACCACTCTTTAAATTTGCCACAACTTCTTCTACAACAGCTCCTACACAATCTTCTACAAACTTTACTTGCACTCCTATTACTTCACTTACTTTATCTACAATATGCTTTAAAGAATATTTTTCTTCAACTCCTTTTGGACGGCCTAAATGCGACATTAGCACACAGCTTCCTCCATCTTCTAAAACTTTAATTATAGTAGATTTTGCCGACTGAATTCGAGTATCGTCTGTTACTTGAAATTCATCGTTTAATGGCACATTAAAGTCTACACGGATTAATGCTTTTTTATCTTCAAAATTAAAATCGTTAATTGTTTTCATTTGTTAAGTTTTAGAAGTTTGCTTTTCCTTGATTTGCTAACAAAAATAAGTAATCTGAATTAGAAAAATTGCTCGCAAAAACGCTTATTTATTGATTTTAACAACGAAAACGTTTGATTAAAGAGCTACTGCTCTATTTTGTATCTTTAATATATCCTAATTCATTATAAAATGACTGTATTTAAAACCACTACATTCGATATAGAACTACGTGAAATCCTCGCATTACAGCAGCAAAATTTACCTAAAAACCTAACTGAACAGGAAAAACAAACACAAGGTTTTGTCACGGTAAAACACGATTTTTCAATATTGAAAAAAATGCACGAAGTACATCCACATATTATTGCGGTATCAGACAATAGCGTTATTGGTTATGCATTATCTATGTCGAAAAGTTTTAAAGAGGAAGTTCCTGTTTTAATTCCAATGTTTCGAGAATTAGAGAAACTTTCTTTGGATCCTAATTTTATACTTATGGGACAAGTATGTATTGATAAAGAATATCGTGGCAAAGGGATTTTTAGAGGTTTGTACGCAAAAATGAAAGAAGTATTTACAGGAAAATATTCAAGTATTATTACTGAAATTGATGCCTTAAACACACGCTCTGTTCAAGCACATACTGCAATTGGTTTTACGGAGGTCTACGAATATGAATCTGGAAATCAATTATGGAAAATTGTACGTTTGGAGGTTTGATTAAAAAAATACGTTATTACAAATAGAATAATATCCTCTTAAATATAAAGATCACTTCGTCATAAATTCCTCGTGATGACGTAAAAAATAATTGTCATTGCGAAAAAACGGAATACGGTGACGTTTTTGTGGCAATCTATTTTTCTAAGAGAAAGATTGCTTCTTATATACCTTCAACTTCCCTTCGGTCTAACTCAGGGAGCGCTCAGTCACCTCAATCGTGATGATAAACATTGATTTAAAAAGGTAACTCACTAGGCTCTACAAAAGCTACTTCTGGATTATAAATTTCTTTAACCAATATCTTTATTTGATCTATGAATTCAGTAATTCTTTCTGGTGTTACGTCATGATCTTTTCCTCTATATTTTTCAGAAAAGTTTAGCTTCATAAAGCCTGATTGTAATCTTTTAAACGATACAATTCCTGCTTCTATAGATTTCCCTTCAGGTACTTTTTCCATACTTGTATACATAAATGCATATAACATAACTTGAATTGCTTTACTGTATTTAAAATCACAGATCTCTTCCAAGTTTGCTACTTTTAAATCCGATTCTTTTACCAAGCCTGTTTTATAATCTATAATACGAATTACACCGTTTAATTCATCTACTCTATCTACCTGACCATGAATTTTAATTGGAAAATCAATTCCTTCAATATCAATAAACGCTTTGTAATCTTTTTCTACATCAATAATTTTCAACTGATTGTTTTCGTCTTTTAGCAGTGTTGTTTCTTGCTGTAAAAAATTATTTACAAACCGAACAGCTACTTCAAAAATCAATCGGTTTTTCCCTGAAGAAATATCTCCATTTCTAAAGTATTCTGAGAAGTATTTTTTAACCAACGTATCTGTTTCCTTCTTCATTGCTTCCACATCTGTACGCTGTAAGAATTTACCAATAAAAGGCTCATACATTTCTCTAAGCGTTTCGTGCACTACGGTTCCTAATGTATTAAAAGCAACTTCTTCTTCTATATCGTCAAACTCACGTATTTTTAATACTTTACTTTTATAAAAAGCAATTGGATTGTATAAATAATTGGTTAATGCAGAAGGAGAAATTCCCTTGGTTGCCAATTCTTTTAATCGTTCTAATACATTATCGTTTTTGCTGACTTCTTTCGTAATTGTAGTATCAGAAATTACTTTTGGACTTACAATTGTATTGGTTATTCCTTCTTTTAAAATAGACAGTTGTGTTAAAAACCTGCTTTTTTCTCCACCTCCAAAAGCATCACTTTCTGTATTGTATAATAAATACACATTTTTAGCTCTTTGTAAAAGTCGGAAAAAGTGATACGAGAAAATAGCATCTTTTTCTCTATATGTTGGCAAACCATAATATGTTTTTGCATCAAAAGGAATAAAAGAAGTCTGTTTGCTATTGGCGGGAAAAACGCCTTCATTTACAGAGGTTATGATAATATTCTCGAAATCTAACAAACGTGTTTCTAACATTCCCATTAATTGTAAACCTTCTAACGGTTCTCCTTGAAAGGAAAGGTTTTCAGAAGAAATTAATTGTTTAAAAAACTGAAATAATGTTTTTAAATCAGAAAAATACCCAAATTCTAATTGTAAGTTTTGTAATTGTGTAAACGCTGTATAGTAACGGAATAAAAATTCTTTTTCTAAACCTTCTACTATGGTTTTTAAACGATCTATTAGTTGTAGTATTCGCTGTAAAAATTCATCTATAGTTTTAAAACTTGTAAAAAGACTTTCGACCAACTCTTTAATTTCTGCTGTCGTTTTTTCTAAGAAAGGTGTTAGATATTCCTTAGTTACAAACGTGTAATTTTCTTTAAAAATGGTTGTAGTAATCGTATCTGAAATAGATTCTTCTTCTACTAATAACAAGCGATGAATTAAAGGTTGTTTTAATAGCTTAACTACATCTTTATAATAAAATTGATTGGTTGCTTTTTTCTGTAATTTTTCTTGAGAAATAAATAATTGAAACGCTGCTAAAAACAAACTGGTTAATGGCATATCTTTTAACGGATATCCCATGGTTATATTTATAGAAGCTACATTTTCTGGTAAAGAATTTAAGGTAATCGGTAGTAATGTTTCATCTGCTAACACCAAAGCCGTATTGCTATGACTTGGCATTTTAGAAAGCAATTCACCTACATATTTCATTTGCGAAATATTCTTTGCCGCTCCTATTTCTTGTATGTTTTTAGAACCCGCAAACCAATTCCCTATTAGTTTTAATTCGTTTTGTTGATAATATTTCCAAGAGGTTTTATATTTCCTTACAAAACTTCCTGCTTGGTGATTTGAATATAAAAATGCTTCATCTATATCCCAATATACTTCTGTATTTCCTTGGTCTAGCATTTTTTTTATCAGTAATTCTTCTGCTTTATTTAAAGCATTAAAACCTATAAAAAAGTATTTTTCTTCTTTTATTTTATCTATAAAGATATCTAGCTTTTTTACAGCTTCTCTGTACATGCATCCTTGGTATCCAATTTTATTTGCTACTAAAAACTCATACAATGCATCGTAATATTCATTCAGCCTTTCTGTAAAAGCAAAATGATTTTTCATGAGTTCCGTTTCTTGAAATGTTCCTTTTACAGACCATTTTCGTAAACGTTGCAAATCTCTTATGTATACAAATACCTCTCTAGTGTCTACTAAATGCTGATCGATTTCATTAAAATCTTGTAAAACGGTAAATGCCCAAGAAGAAAAAACGTCAAATGTATCTGGCTTTTGCTCTAATTCTTTGTAAATTTTATAGAAGTAAAATAACAATTGAATGCTATCTACTTTTCGTATTCCCGATACTTTTTCTGTGAATTCTTCTATGTTTAATATTTCAGGTAAAAAACCAGTAACTCGCTCATTTTTTAGCGCTTGTTTTACAAAAACTCCTGCACGATTCGATGGTAACACAAAGGTTACATTCTCGAAAGATTGTGTAGTTTTTAAAATGTCTTGAATGGTTTCCTGAATAAACGTTTGCATAGGTCTAAAGTACAATAATTATGTTATTTTTGATATTAAGACTAGTGAAGTTTAAAACATGTTTTGGAGAAAAAAGAAAAATAAAAAGGACAATTATATTTGCTCAGAATGTGGAGAAATTCATGAAGTGTGGCCTGCATTAGCTTACAATTCACCTTCTAGCTATTTCAACTTAGATGAAAAAGAAAAAAATACAATTGCAACGCTTAATAGTGATTTTTGCACTATTGATTATCCTGATCAAACTGACAGATTTATAAGAGTTGTTTTAAAACAAAGAATAATTGATTACGATGATACTTTGGAATATGGTCTGTGGGTTTCATTAAGTGAAAAAAGCTTTATCAATTATTCTGATAATTATAAAAACTCAAATCACGAGGAAAAATATTTCGGTTGGTTAGCCAATCTTTTACCTGATTATAATTTCAAAGAAAATATTCCAACTACTGTTGTAACTAAACTTGGAAATGAAAGACCTGAAATTTTTCCTCATGAAGATTTCGATCATCCATTTGTTAAAGATTATTACAATGGAATTACTAAAGAAGAAGCTGAGAAAAGAATACATAGAATGCTCAAAAACTCATAAACTATCATGAACACACTACAAATTTCTTTATTACAAGCCAATTTAGTTTGGGAAAATCCTACTGAAAATCTTGCGTATTTCACAAAAAAAATTGAGGAATTACCTTCTACTACAAATTTGATTATACTTCCTGAAATGTTTTCTACTGGATTTTCTATGAATGCATCTGCTTTAGCAGAAACAATGGATGGAGAAACTGTAGCATGGATGAAAAATATGGCACAACAAAAGGAGGCTGCTGTAGTTGGAAGTATTATTATAAAAGTAATTACCAATAATAATACTGTTTATTGTAATAGATTATTGTTTGTTTTCCCTTCTGGTGCTATTGAGTTTTATGATAAACGTCATACATTTACCTTGGCAAAAGAGCATGAAACTTATACTGCTGGAACTCAAAAGTTAATTGTTACTTATAAAGATTGGAAAATTTGTCCGCTTATTTGTTACGATTTACGTTTTCCTGTTTGGGCAAGAAATGTAGAGAACTACGATTTGCTAATTTATATTGCTAGTTGGCCAGAGAAAAGAGTTGCTGCTTGGGACGCACTACTGAAAGCACGAGCTATTGAAAATATGAGTTATACTATTGGCGTGAATAGAATTGGTAAAGATGGAAACGATTACGATTATGTTGGACATTCTATTGTTGTTGATGCTTTAGGAAATGCTTTATCTAAAGAAAATAACGAAGACGAAACTGCCATAACTTTAACAGTACATAAAAACGAACAAAATTCTATTAGAGAAAAATTAGGTTTTTTAAATGATAAAGACGTTTTTGAATTCAGATAATGATTTTCCTCTCCTACTATACTTGAATATCTTACTTTTTCTTTTCATTGACTAGTATTTTTTTCTATTACACATGAAAATATTTTACATGTAAAATATTTTTTATACTTTTGTCATGTCAAAATAATATAATGGCTAGTATAGACGAAGAAATAAAAACGAATTTTGCTAATGATAAACATAGGTTTGTAGCCAATTTGATGTTTACTTCAAATTGGTTTAAAAAACAATTCATAGAGTTTTTAAAACCTTATCAAATATCTGAGCAACAATTTAATATTTTAAGAATCTTGAGAGGCGCTAAAGATTGGGTAAGCATGAATGATATTAAATCATTGATGGTAGATAAATTTCCTAATGCCACACGACTATCCGATAAATTATTGACTAAAGGCTTAGTAGAAAGAAAAAGAAGCGAAACTGACAGACGTATTGTTTTTCTATCTATTACTGAAAAAGGATTGGAATTATTAAAAGAGATAGATGAATCTGAAAATACAAGCCACATGGATTTTATAGAAAAAATTACTGAAGAGGAAGCTAGACTTTTTAGTGATATTTTAGATAGAATGAGGTCGTAAAAAAATTTAAACAAATATTTTTCATGAAAAATATTTACATAAAAAATAACAAATAATTAAAACAACTATAAAATGGATTTAATAGAATCATTGAAATGGAGAGCATCTGTAAGAAATTACGATACTTCAAAAAAAATAGAAGAGCAAGATTTAGAAAAACTTATTGAAGCTGGGAACTTAACAGCTACTTCAATGGGCTTGCAACCTTTTAAAATAGTAGTGTTAAGTAATGAAGAGTTACAAAAAAAGTTAGTACCTATATCATACAATCAACAACAGGTTGCCCAAGCTTCTCATATACTTGTTTTTGCCGTTGATACTAATATTAATGAAAGTGCTATTGATAACTATATTAATAGAGTAATAGAAGTAAGAGGTGTAACAAATGATAGTTTAGAAGGTTATAAACAATCAATGACAAATTATCTTACTATGATGGACGAAGAAGCTAAAATTACATGGGCAACTAAGCAAGCATATATAGCTTTAGGAACTGTAATGGCAGCTGCAGCAGATCTTAAAATAGACTCTTGTGCAATGGAAGGTTTTGATCCTATACAATATCAAGAGTTATTAGAGTTAAAGGATAAAAATCTTTTGCCTGTTGTTATACTACCAGTAGGTTATAGATCGTCTGAAGAGAAAATGGCAGATTTACCTAAAGTCCGTAAAACAAGAGAAAACTTTGTATTAGAAATTAATTAATAAGATGATGAATAAAAGAGATGTAATTATTTATAGAGCTGTTACAGGAATACTATCAGCTCTGATTTTAATGGGAGTATTTCAATATTTTTTTAATCACGAAATGGTAAAAGGAATGTTTACCACTTTAAAATACCCTACATATTTAATATATCCTTTGGGTATTCTAAAAGTGTTAGGTTTAATTGCTATTTGGTCTAACAAATCTAAAACATTAAAAGAATGGGCCTATGCAGGTTTTACGTTTAACTTATTATTAGGAGCTTCTGCACATATGAATATAAATGATGGTGGATATTATCCTTCTTTAGTAGCTTTAACATTACTTATTGTATCTTATGTGTACAATCGTAAACTATATTCTTAAAGAAAGGAGTTTTTACAACTCCTTTTTTTTGAGATATTGAGCCAATAATTAAGAGATATTAAAACATCATGATCCGAAAATATTCAACTAACGATAAACTAAAAGTAATTGACCTATTAAAGAAAAACATTCCTCAGTATTTTGATCCTTCTGAGCAATCTGATTATACAGATTATTTAGAAAACGAGTTAGAGGATTATTTTGTTTACGAACAAAACCATGAGATTATTGGTGCTGGAGGAATCAACTACTTCCCTGATGAAAAGCTTGCTCGAATTTCATGGGACATGATTGACCCTGCATCTCATGGAAAAGGAATTGGAAAAGAACTTGTTCAATTTAGAATTAATCACATAAAACAACATACAAATATTGAAACCATAATAGTTCGAACCTCTCAAGTAGTTTATAAATTCTATGAAAAAATGGGTTTCGAACTCGTAAAAGTTGAAAAAGATTATTGGGCAAAAAACTTCGATCTTTATTTAATGAAAATGTCTACTAAATAAACGTTAAATACTCATTAATAACAGTTAATGTCCAAATACTACAATTAATTACACTATATTTTATTCAATTTTAATCCATAATAACAAATAATTAATATTATGGATATATATAAAATTTTATCTGCACTGTTTATTTTTAATACCGTCTTTTCTTATTCTCAAAAATCGACTACTGACAAATTGAATCTTGATTTTGAAATCGTAGAGAATGGAAAACCTAAAGACTGGAAAGTTTTTCCAAATAAAAATGAAAAGTTTATTGAGTTTGATAATTCAATAGTAAAAAATGGTAATAAAGCTGTTTCTTTAGAACATAAAAGAAATAAAAAAACATCGTTACTATCTTATATACCAGCAATTCATAAAGGAAAACAACTAAAAGTAACTGCTTATATAAAAACGAAAGGAGTTAAACACGTAGAATTTTGGACTAGAGCTGATCATAATGGAGCATATGCAAACAAATATATTTCTGGCACTAATGATTGGACTAAGTTTGAAATAATGATTGATTTAACAGAACCTTTAAAATATGATTATTTCACATTTGGAGTAACACTTAAAGGAAAAGGTAAAGTTTGGATTGATGATTTTGAGCTATCTATTGACAATAAAAACATTCATCATTCTAAAAAAGTAGCTACACTCTTTAATCAAATTAACAGATTAGAAAACTATTCTGAATCTTTAATTGCTACCTCTTCAAAAAATGAAAAGTAACAAAATCATACAGAATAATTAATTTTATCAAAGGAGGGCAAAAGCCCTCTTTTTTACGCTAAAAAAAGGCTTTACGCTTTGTTATTAGTTTTGAATTCCGAATGATAAAATTTCTTTTAACTCAAAAATTAGTACCTTAAAACTCCAAAGTAACTATTAAACATTCTTAATTAAACGTAATGAAGACACAACAATTTTGGGTTAGAGTTTTTGGGCTATTTGGAATTTTAGGTGGACTTACCTTATTCATTGGAGATATGTTGTTTTATTATCATTCTTCTAATACAAACCTTATTGAAAACATGGGTAATGCATCTAATAATAGAATTGTTGCTAGTGGTGTTACTGCATTATTTGCTGCTTGGTTTTTAGTACTAGGTGTAGGACAAGTTTATCACGCTTTTAAACCTAGCAAACCCATTTTTAGAAATATTGTATTGGGTTGTTTTGGAGCTATTTTTATAGCTTATGGCGTTATTCATGGTGCTTATATTGCCATTGCTTCATCAGCAAAATTAGCTATAGAAAACAACTTAAATATTAATGAAACCGTTTCTCTTGCTAATGAAGCAAATTCCATTTTACGGTTATTTGTTTATCCAATCTTCGGGATCTTATCTGTCTTATTCATTATTCTAGTTTGGAAGAGAAAAACATTATACCCTAGATGGATGATCCTCTTCTTTCCTTTAACTCCTTTTTTAATGCAGAGTAGCATCTGTAACAATTTATCTGGAAGCATATGGATTGTAATATGCGGAGGCTATTTAAACTTAATTTTAGTGCTCTTTTTTACAGCTTCTACTATTGCTTTATGGAACAAAAAAATTTAAGAATATTTTATTATGAAAAATATGACCAAGATTTATTTTTTTACTGTTTTGTTTGTTATTTGTAACATAACATGTTCAACATCTCAAGAGAATAAACGTACAATTACAGTTCCAGTATTTTATAAAAACTTTACTAAGAAAAACGGTATAACCACAGACAAAAAAGAACTCTACATACAACACGCTACTAAAGGGTTTTATGTAAAGTTTTGTGAAAGTAAAATTAGACGTCAAGATCTTGAGACTTTCTTAGCAAAAAATAAAAAAGAAACTAAGAAAATTACCGTTGAAGTAGCTTTTAAAAATGGAGTATGGGATATCTGCGATGATAATTATTTGCAGCAAAGTAGAAAGGGAGACTATGCAATTATTTACAAAATAATAAAGGAAAAGTAATCACTCATCTCATTTTACCAACTAGTTATCAAACACATAATTTAAACACATCTATATTTATAAAGTTTAAACTAACAATAGAAAGTTAAATTTTGATTGTTATATGTAACAAAAAAAATGCGCTATGGTCTTTAAAGAAAACATACCCCAATTTTATGAAAAAAATAATTTGCATTCTACTCTTAACGGGTTGTATACTTCAATTAAATGCACAAAATAAAACAGATATTTCATCTATAGAAAAAGAAGCTAAAGAGTATTATAAAACTAAAAATTATGAAAAAGCAACAAGTAAATATCTACAATTAGCTGACATCTCTTATTTCAAAAGGAATAAATCAATTGCATTATATATGGCAGCTCGCGCTTTAGCTTCACAAAATAAAGTAGACAGCTCTTTTATTTTATTAGATAAAGCAATAACCAATGGTTTTAAATATAAAACACATCTTATAAATGATTCTGATTTGGCAGCTTTACATAATAATCCTAAATGGGAAACACTAATAAATAAGACAACTACCAAATCATTAAATGACAACCCCAACTTAGCTAAAATTATAACTAAAGATGTGCATAACTTTTGGAAAGCATATGATTTAGTTGCTAAAGACACTTCTAATGCTTATAATATCTATAAAAAGAATTATTTTGATAAGGCTAGCAATGGAATGGAAGATTATATGGGACTAAAAGTAAAATCAATAGCACAATTTATAGCACATCTTAATGCACATCCAAAATTATATCAAACCATAAGACCAAATACTTTAAAAGTCGATGAATATAAAGATGAGATACTACAAAGCTTTCGAAACTTTAAACAATTATATGCTGAAGCGAAATTCCCTGATGTATACTTTGTAATTGGTGCATTTACTAGTGGAGGAACAGTTTCTCCAGAAGGATTACTTATTGGAACCAACCAAATGAGTGATGGAGATGGTGTAAATACAGAAGAAGTAGTTAATAAATTGAGAATTAATAAATCTGAAACGCTTCCCCATGTAGTTGCTCATGAGCTAATTCACTTTCAACAGGATGGTTTAAAGAATGAAAAAATTACACTTAAGTATGCTATTCAAGAAGGTATGGCCGATTTTATTGGAGAGTTGATTAGCGGTAAAACAGCTAATGAAAAAATATATCAATGGGCTAAAGGAAAAGAAAAAATGATCTGGGAAAAGTTTACAAAAGACATGTATAAAGATCGTTATAATAATTGGATTGCCAATTACAATACTGTTTCCGCAGACAGTTATCCTGACTTAGGATATTGGATTGGATATCAAATATGCAAATCTTATTATGAAAATGCCAACAATAAAAAGCAAGCTATATACAACATGTTACATATTCAAGATTATAAACAATTTTTAGCTGATAGTAAATGGGAGAAGAAATTAGATGCAATGAAATAATAATGCAAACTATATAAGTTATCATATGATAATTAAAAATTTAATTGTTACTTGCTTTCATGAAATTGCATGTTTATTTACTCTACTTTTTTCTATTTATTTATCACATTTCATCTTCTCAAGAAAGTAAAAATCATAGGTTGTTAATTGGTTTAAATTACGGACAAGCTTCACAAAATAATTTTATTTTAAACGATCCTGATTATACTTATGACAATCATTTTTTAAAATTTCAAGTGAATTATTTACTCTCGGAGAAAAATAGATGGAAATACGAATTAACTATAGAACCTAGTATTTATTTTGTGAAATATCAATTGTTAAATGAGCAATTTGTTCGTCCTGAGACACCAAATTACTTAGAGTTACGCGAGCTTTACACACAAAAAAGAAGCTTTAATGAGTATACTTTAAATCTAGGAATTATTGTTCGTTATGCACTCTTTAAAAACTTTAGTTCATATGTTCAAGGTAGTGTTGGCCCTATGATTTCTGCAGCAGATACTGAACGCTTAAAGAAAGGATTTGCTTTTTCTGACATATTGGGATTAGGTTTTTCTTGGAAGCAAAAACGTATTGTTTTTGATCTTCGCTTTACATTGAGACATAATTCTAATTTAGATTTTGCTACTCCAAATAGTGGACATAATAGCGCTGGAATAGAATCGGGTATTTTATTTAATTTATAAGTTATTCAAAATTAATTTTAAATAATATTTTTATTTTTGTATTTTGAATAAAGAAAAAGTCAGATACTCTTTATCCAAATAAAATTATTTTTTTAAACTTAAAAATAGCTATGAAAAAAACTGCAATTCTTGCCATACTTTTGGCTGCTTTTTATTCTATATACTCAAATGCGCAAACTCAATTAGGGGCAACAATTTATGGTACTCAAAATGATGAAAGATTTGGCTCTACCATTGAAATGAACGCTCAAGGGAATATTATTGCTGTTGCTGCAGATCAAACGGATACAATGAACGGGAATAGTTCTGGACTCGTAAGAGTTTTTGAGCTTAATAATGCCACAAATGAATGGACACAAAAGGGTAACGATATTCTAGGCAGAGATACAGGAAACAAATTTGGACATTCAATATCATTAAGTACTGATGGTAACTTGATCGCTATAGGTGCAGTATTAAGTGACTTTTATGGTTTTCAATCTGGATCTGTATGGGTTTTTGAATATAATGATACTTCCCAACTTTGGGAACAGAAAGGTAGTATATTAACCAACGGAATAGATGACTACTTCACTGGAAACAGTGTTAGTTTTAATGGCTCTGGAGATAGAATAGCTATTGGAACACCAGCTTCTCAATCTAGTGGTTTTCATCGAGGTAATATTATTATTTTCGATTTTGACCAAAACACAAATGATTGGGTACAAGTAGGAAGCCTTATAAATGGAACTCAAGATTATACTAATTTGGGATATGATGTTTCTTTAAACGGTTCTGGTAACACCTTAGTTGCAGGCGGCCCTGGTATATATACAAATGGAAATTCAGGAATAAACGGAGTAGTTAAAATATTTACTTTTATCAATAATAATTGGGTTCAAAAAGGAACTGACATTATTGGCAATCAACCTTCAAATTTATTTGGAGGAGATGTTGCTATAAGTGAAGATGGTAATACTATAGTTGTTGGTGCTTTATCAGATGATCAAAATAGTGAAAATTCAGGTAAAGTAGAAGTCTATAATTATATTAACTCTCAATGGATAAAAAAGGGAAGTTCAATCATAGGTAACTCTAATGGTGATAGATTAGGAAGTGCAGTTCAAATAAATAACGATGGAAGTAAAATTCTAGTAGGTAGTATTGGTTTCGATAATAATAAAGGAAAGGTCGAATTATTTGAGTTTTCAAATAACGACTGGAAATTAAAAGAAAACCCAATAATAGGAGAGTCAAATGGTGATAAGTTAGGGCTTTCGATTACTATTAATGAACAAGGAAATTTAATAGGAGTAGGTACTTCTAGAAATGATGCTACTGATGAATATTTTAAAGTTTTTAATATGAATTCTACTTTAGATGTTATTAATTTAAATGAATTTAAAGTAAGCCTTTATTTAAATGAAGATAAATTATATATAAAATCTAATAATATTTCTATAAGTAAAGTTAATTTATATAACTCTTTAGGTCAAGAAATCAATGTCGATGTGCTAGAATCTGATTTCTCTAAAATTCATTTAACCAAGGCTATTAATACAAATGTCTATTTTATAAAAATTCAAACTAATAAAGGAATTATAAGTAAAAAATTCTTATTAAAAAAAGTATAATAAGTTATAGAATCTAAAATAACATATCAGTTTTCAGCAAAAATTTGGAAACATGGAGAAACTGGTGGTTGGCATTTTGTTTCTTTACCTAAAGATATTTCAAAAGAAATACGAATGTATAACAGTCAATTAGAAGAAGGATGGGGAAGAATGAAAGCCACGGCAACAATTAATAGTTTTTTGTGGGAAACTGCTATTTGGTTCGACACAAAACAAGACACTTATTTATTGCCATTAAAGGCTGAAGTTCGAAAAAAAGAAAAGTTAGCGATCAACGATACTATAATTGTACAAATTAAAATTTAAACAAAAAAGCAACCTTAATAGGTTGCTTTTTTGTTATGCTGGAATCATCCATTTAAATTTAAAATCTGTATCTGGAATTACAATTCTTTCCGTAATTCTATACATTCTATCTGGAAGTTTCATTAAATAATCTCTCGCTTTTTCTGCTTCAGCAGTTAAACCTGTAATTTTATCTATCTCCCAAGCAGCATTTAGTTTTCTAAGAATATCTACATAATCATAACCTGTATACACTCCTATTCGTTGTGCTACAGTAGAAAAATCGTCAAATAAACTTCCTTTCGCCTCAAAAGATTCTCTTAAGTGCATTGCTGGCATTACAATTTTATGACGCATCATTTTTTCAAAAGCTAACATCATTTCACTTGGATCTATTCTAAAAATTTCCTTTACAAATGCCGTATATGCTTTATGATGACGCATTTCATCTCCTGCTATAATCTTAGACATTCTTGCTAACAACTTATGTCCTTTTTTACGTGCTATTTTTGCTACGTTATTATGAGAAATATAAGTTGCTAATTCTTGGAAACTCGTATATACAAAGTTTTTATATGGATCTGTAGATGTTCCTATATCGAAACCATCTGCAATTAAATGTTGAGTAGAAATTTCTACTTCTCGCATGTTTACTCTACCAGAAAGATATAAATATTTGTTTAATACATCTCCATGTCTATTTTCTTCGGCAGTCCAAGCTCTTACCCATTTGGCCCAACCGTTATCTGGATCTTGTGCTACACCATCTAATTCCATTAACCATGATTCGTAGGTAGGTAATGCTTCTTCTGTAATGGTATCTCCAATTAAAACGGTCCAAAAATCGTCGTCTAATTCTTTAGAAATTTCTCTTATTTCTTTTACCTCCTCAATAAAATTTTCGTCTTGAGAATTTGGAAGAAAATCTGTTGGTTGCCAAATCTTTTCAATAGGTATTAAAAAATCGTCGACAAAACCATGGATTTTACTCTCCAAAGTTTTCATTACTTCTTTTCGTATGTTCTGTATTGACATATGACTTTTTAGGGATTAATATTTAGTTATTTGTTTGTTGTTTGTTTCTTTTTGTTATTGAATTCCTGATTTTACTGTAGTTTCTATTTTTTGTAATAATTCATCAAAAGGTAAGCTATCTACTTTTACAGGTTCGTGTGTTGTTATTGTAATTGGACTTCCAATTCCTAATGGGAATTTTCCATATTTAAATACTTTCCACGAGTTATTAATACTTAATGGTACTATATATGCTTCAGGATTGTATTTAACAAGCATTTTAAGCCCATTTGGAGCAAAAGTTTTAGGTTTCCCTGTTCTACTTCTAGTTCCTTCTGGAAATATAACGGCAGACCATGTATTTTCTTTTATTCTCTTAGCAAATTTTGCCAATTCTGTTAACGCTTGTTTTCCGTCTTTTCTATCAATTAAAGCTGCACCTCCATGTCGTAAATTATAAGATACACTTGGTATACCTTTGCCTAATTCTTTTTTTGATACAAATTTTGGCCAATATTTTCTGAAAGACCAAATTATTGGTGGAATATCAAACATACTTTGGTGATTTGAAACGAAAAGTAAAGTTGTATTCTCTGGTAATTTGTGTGTATTGGTAACTTTTACTCGTACTCCTAATACTAGTAATGATTTTACCAAAAACCAATTTAGGTAATTCACTACAGTTTGGTGTCCTTTTCCACCAAATACATTTAATCCTATCCATTGTAAAGGATGAAAGATTAATAATATTACAAAAAATACCACCATAAAAATTGGTGATAGTATATAACTGATTATTTTCATTGTTCGTAAAAATAAGATTCCCGCTACCGCGGGAATTGTTTTTATAAATTAAAAGGCCACCAATTGGACCATGGAATTCTTGATAAAACTAATAAAAGTGCTATTCCATAAAAAATAGCAAATGTTTTAAATTTTGCTTCGCTTTTCACTTTCTTTTTATGCTTAGACCATCCTACAGTGATTAATACAATTGCTAAAAGCATCATAATTGGGTGTTCTAATGAAAGTAATCTTGCTTCTGGAACTTTCATTGTTGCTCCTATATTATTGAATCTTCCTTCGTAAATGTATAATACAATACCAATTAATAATTGTATGTGCGCTGTTATTAAAGTGAATAACCCTAATCGAAAATCTTTATGTGTAAATTCTTTTTTTTGCACCAATCCAATTATTGCATTAAATACAGTATATACAAGCACAATTAGTACTATATACGCCCAGTAAGAGTGAATTACTTTTATCATAATTTTGTTCGTTTTTTAACTTTGTAAAAGTACTGAATTTTACGCATAAAAAAACCACCTCGATTGAGGTGGTTTTATTTATTTTCTAATACTTCTTTATTAGAAGTTATATCTTACTGAGAAGTTCCAAGTAGTTCCAAATCCGAAGAATGCTTTATTATCTAAATCAACTCCTTGGTAGTTTGCATCTGTACCTCTATGACCAACTAAATAGTTTGTTCTAGATTCTGCGATATACTCTTGATCAAATACATTGTTAATATTTAATCTGAAGTTTATAGATTGGTTACTTTCTTCATCGAATAACCACTTATATGACATTCCAAAATCTGCAACAGCATATCCTGGTAATTCAATAGGACCGTTTCTTAATGTTCCATCATCGTTAATAGATCCATCTTGTCCTTCAGCTAAAACTAAAGCAGAGAATAATCTATCGTTATATCTTTGAGTAAGGTCTACTTTAAAGTTCTTGAAAGGCTTAACTTCAACTCCTAAACTTAAAATTGTTTGAGGTGAGTTACCTACAGGAACTTCGTTAAGATCGATATCGATGCTACCAATTTGGTTTTGATCTTGATCAAATGCATTACCAGAAATATTTCCTCTATATGACCAGTCTCCCCAAGAGAATGCTCCTAAGAATTTAACATCTTCAGTAATCTTATAGTTTACATCAAGCTCAGCTCCTAAGTGTACCTGAGACGAACCTTGTAAGTTAGCTGTTCCTTCATCTCCAGCTGTATTTTCATAGTTAATGTTAATAAACCTATCATCCCACTGAGTTCTATATAAGTTAACATTAGCACTGAATCTAGAAGTTCTAAATCCATATCCTGCTTCAAAACCTAATACTTTCTCATTAGTATAATTAGGGTTTATATCATTTCTGAAGTTTAAGAAGATTGCATCAAAGAAAGGTTGCTTAGCATAATAACCTCCATTTGCAAATACATTGTGCTCTTCGTTAATGTTCCAGTTGATTCCTCCTTTGATGTTTCCACCCCAGATGTTCACCCAGTCAGTTTCTCTTGCTGGATCAGAATCTAAATAGTTGAAGTAATCAATTCTTTTGAATCCTTGATTAGATAGACCAGCTTGAACAAACGCTGAAATTTCATCGTTTTTGTACTCTAACTGAGTAAATCCTCCAAACCAACGTACTAAACCATCGTTATGGTAGTTAATTTTTTCTTCATCATCTGTACTTCTAAATACATTCCATAAACTTGATAAATCAGAAGAGTACTCTGTCGTTAACACATTAAATGGTTGGTTTATGTTGTCATTATCACGATAACCTTGAGCTCCTAATAAATCGTCAATTCTTCTATAGTGAATTCCTTTATAAGAACGAATATCAACACCGAAATCTAAAGTAAACTCTTCGCTTAATTTTGTATTGAAGTTAGATAATAAACCGTACCAGTTGTGAGAGTTAACTGAAGCTCTACGAATAATACCATTTCTTCTTGCTAAACCAGCTGGAAGATCATCAGAACGTAATTCATCATCGTTTACTAAGAATAATCCTGTAGTTGGATCTACTACGTTATTATATGTGAACCCATCGCTAAAAGTACCTCCTAAACCTGAATTAGATCTTACTAATTGGTCAAATAAGAATAAACCATTATCAGGATTTCTTAAGTCAGTATCACTAGCAAATTTTCCATCGATACGACCAATATCTCCTGTTCCTCCACCACGTCCAAAAGAAACGTAAGCTGATGTAGATAATGATGAGTTTTCATTAATTTCCCAGTTCCAGTTTAAAGAAGTTACTGGCTTGTGATAGAAATTCTTTCTCCAGTTAAACTCTTCTCCGTCTAATGTACCTTCAGTGAAGTTATACCTGTTTCCATATCTATCGTAGTCAGCTAAAGTTCCCATGTTAAAGAAACTTGTAGTTCTTTGGTTGTGTGTTTGTGGTGCACCAGTTAACATAAACTGGATATCGTGCTTTTCATTAATTTCCCAACCTAAACCTACGAAGTAGTTATATCCTTCAAATTCTGTTCCGTTAATATATCCATCTCCAGCAGTTCTACTAAATAAGAAAGATGCTGCAAATCCATTTTCATTTTTACCTGTAGAGTAAGTAGCAATAGTTTTTAAATAGTTATCATTTCCAAAACTACCTGTTACCGCTCCTCCTTCTTTCTTATCTGTAGTTTTAGTGATAATGTTAATTGTACCACCTACAGAAGAAATTGCTAATTTAGAAGAACCTAAACCTCTTTGTACTTGCATTGCAGTTGTAACATCTGATAAACCAGCCCAGTTAGACCAGAATACACGTCCGTTTTCCATATCATTTACAGGAACCCCGTTGATTAATACTGCAATATTTTCTTGTGAAAATCCACGAATATCAATTCTTGCATCTCCGAATCCACCACCTGATTTTGTTGCATAAACAGATGGAGTATTATTTAAAATCTCAGGAAATTCTAGAGATCCTAATTTTTCTTGAATTTCTGCAGCTTTAATAGTAGAAGACGCTACTGGCGTTTCTCTATCTTTAGCAACATCAATTAATCCTTTAATAACAACTTCTTCTAATACGTTGTCATCTGGATTTAATCCTATTGACCCTAAATCTCCAGCTCCGTTAAAAGCAACTTCTTTGTTAATATAACCAACAAAAGAAACTACTACTACCCCAGAACTGTTAGAAGCGTTTAACATAAATTTACCATCGAAGTCTGTTGAAGTTCCGTTAGCAGTACCTTTTACTACCACAGATGCTCCTGGCAATGGCTCACCAGTTTCATCAAGTATTGTACCTGATATTCTAGTTTGAGCTAAAACTGTAGCCGAAATAAAGAAGACTGCTACAAGTAATAAATTTTTAAAATTTTTCATTATACTTTTATATTGTCATTTTAAAACGCCACAAAATTCTACCTTTTAAAGGGTAGTAATGTTAACTAAAAGTTAAGTTTTAACAACTTCTTAAGTATTTTAGTTAAAAAAAAGCATAAAAAAACACCACATTTTAATGTAGTGTTTTTATTTCTAAGCATATAGCTATCCTATAAAAGCTCGTTGTAATTTTAAGATGCAAGTATTTTTTTTGCTAATTCTTTCCCTAACTCTACTCCAAACTGATCATATGAATATATATTCCATATAATTCCTTGTGTAAAAATTTTGTGTTCATACAAAGCAATTAGTTTCCCTAATGACTTTGGAGTTAGTTTTTCAAATAAGATTGCATTACTTGGTCTATTTCCTTCAAATACCTTGTATGGTAATAACTGGTTTATTTTATCAAAATCTCCAGCTGTCTTTAATTCCAAATGTACTTCTTCACTGGTTTTACCAAATGCTAAAGCTTCCATTTGTGCGTTATAGTTCGCCATTAATTTTTCGTGATGACTTTTTAAACCATGTAAAGATTCTCTATAACCTATAAAATCTGCTGGAATTAGTTTCGTTCCTTGGTGTACTAATTGCATGAATGCATGTTGCATGTTTGTTCCCGTGCTTCCCCATACAATTGTTCCTGTTTCGTAGGTTACTTTATCTCCATTTCTATCTACTCCTTTCCCATTACTTTCCATAATGGCTTGCTGTAAATAATCTGGTAATTTAGCTAAGTATTGTGTATATGGAAGTACAGCTTCTGTTTCTGCGCCATAAAAATTATTGTACCAAATACTTAATAATGCTAGTACTACAGGGATATTTTCGTTAAAGTCTGCCGTTCTAAAATGTATATCCATTTCTTCGGCTCCATTTAATAATTCTCTGAAATTATCGAAACCAACAGCTAAACTTATAGATAAACCTACTGCAGACCATAAAGAGAAACGACCTCCTACCCAATCCCACATTGGGAATACATTGTTTTTATCGATTCCAAAATCGTACACTGCTTCTAAGTTTGTAGAAACTGCCACGAAATGTTTTGCTACATCGAAAATAGAGCCTGACCTTAAAAACCAATCTTTTATAGTATTTGCATTACTAATGGTTTCTTGGGTTGTAAATGTTTTTGAAACAATTACAAATAAGGTTGTTTCTGGATCTAATCTTTTAATAGTTTCTGAAACATGATCTCCATCTACATTAGATACAAAATGTACATTTAGTTTATTTCTATAAAACTTTAACGCTTCAACAACCATATCTGGACCTAAGTCTGATCCTCCAATTCCGATATTTACAACATCTGTAATAGACTTACCTGTATATCCTTTCCATTTACCTGATATTACCTTATTACTAAACGCTCTAATTTTTCTAAGTGCTGTTTGTATTTTAGGTTTTATATCTTTCCCGTCTACTAAAACTGGTTCTTCAGAATTACTTCTTAATGCTGTATGTAATACTGCCCTTCCTTCTGTAGCGTTAATTTTATCTCCAGAAAAATATTTTTCTATAGCATCTTTAACATCAACTTCATTCGCTAATTCTACTAATAAATCTAAAGTTTCTTTTGTGATTTTATTCTTCGAATAATCTACTGCTAGATCATCTAAGGTAATTGAGAAGTTTGTTTTTCTCTCTTTATCTGTTCTGAATAATTCTTTTAAACTTTGATCTTGTGTGTCTTTATAATGTTCCCAGAGCTTCTTCCAAGCTTCAGTTTGAGTCGGGTTAATGTTTTTCAAAGCCATAGTTTGTTAGTTTTTAGCAATAATTTCCTCTGTTACCTCTTCTTCTATTGGCAGTTCACTAGGTGGTAACGGAATGCTATCTAATTGTGATCTTATTGGATTAATAAATTCGAAATACTTAGGTTTTAAACTATCTGCCATTGGTTTTGCAGTAGGTAACTTTTGTCTAAATGGATCTACTTGTCTGCCATTTTTCCAAAAACGATAGCATACATGTGGTCCACTTGTATTTCCTGTCATACCTACCCAACCGATAATATCTCCTTGTTTTACATAATCTCCTACTCGCACATTTCTTCGTTTCATATGTAAATACTGAGTACTATAGGTATTGTTATGTCTTACTTTTACATAATTACCATTTCCACCTCTTCTTGAAGATTCTACAACAGTTCCACTAGCTGTAGTCATAATTGGTGTACCATAAGGTGCTGCAAAATCAGTTCCTTTATGTGGTCTTACTTTATTTCCGTACAGTTTAATTCTTCTTCTTAAGTTGTACCTTGAAGAAATTCTATATTGAAACTTTATTGGTGATTTTAAAAATTGTCTTCTAAGCAAGCCTCCTTCACTATCAAAATAATCTGGAATGTCTTTTATAGAATCTGTTTGATACAAATAAGCATATAGCTCTTGACCTTTATGATTAAAAACAGCTGCTTTAATATCTCCAAAGCCTACAGGTATGGTATCCTTGATGAATTTTTGTTCAAAAATTATTTTAAAAGTATCGTCTTTTTGTAGTCTATAAAAATCTACCGTCCAAGAATAAATATCTGCAACCTCATTTGCTAAAGTTATTGCATATCCTAAAGTATCTATTGCATTTGAAAAGTTATCAATAATTTTTCCTGAAACAGCTTGTTCTACTATTTTAATCGGTTCTCTATATTTATAAGCTGAAATAATTGAATCTTGAAAATTTATAACCGTCGATTCTATTGCATTATGTTTGTATATAAATATTTTAGCAATTTCAGAAGTATCTTTAGAAGCTAGAATTGTATACGGTTTTCCTGCTCTAACTTTTCTAACATCGAATGTATCTTTAATAGTTGTACTAATTTCATTAATTTTTGGATAAAAGACATGATGTCTATCTAGAATTATCCCAAAGCTCTCACCACTTTTAATAGTATCATTAATAACTTTATAATTATCGAAATTGAGTCCGTATTTTATTTCTGGTTCTGGAATCACTTCTTCAACAACTACTTCTGGTGTTTCGGTTGCTTTTTCTTCTTTGCAAGCATAGAAAATTGTAATGAATAATAATAAAACTGTAGTATATTTAGTAGTTTTCAACTATTTGCTTTTTAATTTGAACCAAACACAAAAGTACAAATTAAAGCAATTTATAGTAAGACTTTAACAATATGTAACATTTTTTACTCGAAAACGATTTCGAATGGATTTGCCAATCCTTTATAACCATCTAGTTCTGCTCTTAACGAACCAACGGCTAAAGATGCTTTCATTTTAATTGGTATTTTGTTATCGTCGGCAGTAATCCAAATGGTTACACTTTCTTGTGCTTTAAATACACGTCCTGCTTGTACCAACGGTTGAAATTTCTGAGTTCTTACTTTACCAAACCTAGTACTTAATGTTTCATAACCTACAAAATGAAGTTTAAAAGGGTATTTCTTTTCATCGAAAAACATATCTACTTCAATGTCTTCTCCTTCTTTTAGTTTACTCGTATCGTGATTTCGTAAAAAATAAAATGTAGAAATTAGATCCTGCGGATTGGTTACAGATATAGTACTGTCTTTCTTTTTCAGGAAATCTTCTACATAAGCTGTGTTCTTATGATGATCGAAAGTGATTTGTTTATTCTTTTTATATCCTCCTTCGTTAATATTTCTTTTAAACAAATATGGCTTCACGTCAGATGTGTCAAAATAACTTTCGTAAATATCTTCCACTTTAAAAAACCAACCTACAATATCTGAGGTTCTTCCTTTTCCTATAGCGTGAAGTACTTTTTTCCCGTTATAATCAGTTTCTTTTAATTCTAGCGTAGCTTCTCCTGCTTTTAAAAAACCGCTATAACTCATTTTGTAACGCAGCCACTCTCCATCTTTAAATGCTGGTATTTTCTCTTGTCCAACGCTTAAAAAAGGAACCAAAATGGCTAACAATATTTTAATGGTAGTTCTCATATTTCCAAACTTATAAAAAAAGTATGACAATTATTGTTCCAAAATAGTAATTAGCAGTTTTTAACTAAAACTGTATTCTAAACACAATATTTGGAGTAAATCCTAAAGAAAAGGTATCTACTGTATTTATAATCTGCCTTCCATCGTTAGGATCTATAGCTTTTTCATAGCTCCTTTGTATAATATTTTTTCGATCGTAAATATTAATAAAAGATGCTCCAACTTTCGATCTTATTTTTCGTTTTTTATCCCAGAAAAAATCATAGGTGACAGAAGCGTCTAAACGATGAAAATCTGGCAATGAATTGATATTAAAATTTGTAATTTCTTGTATTTCTTGCTGTTCTTCATTAAAACTACTTCTTAATCCACTAAACGGTAAACCTCCTCTAATAGTATACCCAACAGAGAAATCCCAATTATCTATACTTACTTGTTGAGCTAAGTATACCGCATTTGAAATACTAAAGTTCCCTTTGAAAGATTTTCCTTCATTAAGCCCTGAAAAGTTTAAGCTATTGTCTCCAAAAGTATAGCTTATCCATGAACTTATTTTAGGAGACCAATTCTTTTTAAGCAGTACATCTGCTCCTAAAATTCTTGCATTCCCGTTAAAAATAGTTTCACCTGTTGTATTATTAAATCCTGTTGAAAGCGAAGTTAAACCATCGATTACTTTATAATACACTTCTGCATCTATAATCCAACCATTTTTGTTAAACAATAATCCTGCTGTGTACTGTTGACTTTTTAATATTGGTATTTCTTTATCATTAGACAAGGCCCATAATTCATTTTCTAATCCGAAATCTGAAGTAAAGAATTCAACTATTTTACTAGTATACTGTTGTTTAAACTCTGCTGATGCATTTATCCAAAACGATGGAAATAATTTTAATCTCGTATAAATTCTAGGTTCTAAGAATGTTCTATCTAATAATGGCATATAACTAGATCTTAACCCAGCATGTAAATTAAATGTATTGGATTTTTTTAAGATATATTCTAAAAGTACTGTTTGTTGGTTATTGGTATTATTTCCTTTATTTACTGCGTTTGTGAATAAATCTGTGTTTTCTTGTTCTAGATTGAATGAAATGTTGCTATGTGTAAACTGATATCCAAAGTTTAGTGTGCTTATCTCATTTAATTTTTGACTTAACTGCGTGCTAACCGTAATTTCTTTTACTTCATTATTTTTAATTGTATAGTCGTAAATGGTATTATTTCTGGTTTTGTTACCATCGTAAAAAAGTGTGTAATTAGAATAATAACCACTCGTTTCTTGATGTAAAGTTTCACTCCATTTTTTATTCCATGAAATCCCAAACCCATCGTTTTCTATATTTATTTCATCGGATCTTACTTCTATATCGTTTTTATTTTCAAGAATATAATCTAGATTGTTTTTAATACTAATTTGCTGTAGTGAAATTGTATTATTCTTATTAGGTTGATAGATTAATTTAGTATTAAAATCTATAAAGCTAAATGTGTTCTCATCTTCAATAAAAGGTTGCTCTTTTGTTAAAGTACTTCCATCAGCAATAATTGTATTTTGAAATACTTTTTGAGATAGTTTATCAAATGTTGGTGTATTTAAAATATCTGATATAGAACGTCTGAAAGAAAATTGAATTCCTAATTTTTTATCAATAGGAATTGTTGTATTGACATCTGCTGTAGTAAAATTAAAGCCAGCTCCAAAGGATGTTTTCTCTGGAATATCTGACATAGTTTTTATATCTATTACACCTGCAATATGATTTCCATACTTTGCATTAGATGCATTTTTATATACCGTAACATTATCTACAATGTATGGATTGAAGGCAGAAATAGAACCAAAAAAATGTGATGTATTGTATAGTTTTATTCCGTCGAATAAAATTAAGTTTTGATCTGGTGTTCCTCCTCTTATATGAATTCCAGCAGCATTTTCTATTGGACTTTGAATTCCAGGTAATTGTTGTGTACTTAATAATACATCTGCTTCTGTAAGTCCTGGCAATATTCCTTGTTTTCTCGGTATTAACGTAATAGAACCGTCTGTTTTTTTAACAACACCATTGGTTAAATAGCTAGAAATAATAACTTCTTTTAATAGATCTAATGTTTCTCCTATGTATATTCTTTCGCAGTTAATATTATTTATTTCTGAAACTTTTTTCTCAGCACTTGTATATCCTACATAAGATATTTTTATGATTTCTGATGGATTGACATTTTTTAGGGTAAAAAAACCTTTTTCGTTAGTTCCTACTCCTTTTCCGTCTGCAATAATGGTAACATTTTCTAATGGTAGTCCTGTAGCAATATCATATACATAACCGCAAATAGTTTGATTAGGTTTCTGTGCGATAGTATAATATCTGTTGCTAATTTTTTTTATTTCTAAACCTGTTTTAGTTTCTATTCGAGCTAGAATAGCTGAAAGGCTTTTCTCATTATTTAATTCTATTACTTTACCTTCTATAACTTCCTCAGAAAATGAAAATTTAATATTAAATGATTTTTCTATGGTTGTTAAGATTTCTTTGAGTGTCTTTTTTTGTTCTTGTTGACTTATGAGTAGTGTACTGCAAAAAAGACTGATGAGAAGTAGTCTAATTTTTAGCATACTATTTGGAACGAAGCGTAATTTGTTTGTCGTTTTTTATCTGATACTCAAGATTCATAGAATTTGCAATAGTTTCTATAGCCACAGTTTTGTTTGTATTAGGGAAGCTTCCTGAAAAACGTTTTTGCAAATCTATATTTTGTGTAATTATTTCCACACCATAAGTCTTTTCAAAGCTTTTGATAATGTATTGTAATGGTGTATTTTTAAAACTGCTTTCAAAGTTTTCCCATGACGGACCTTCGTTTGTGAAGTTCCACTCTTCAAATGAGTTCTCTTTAATTTGTCTTACAGCTTGTCCTCTTAAAAGAATGAATTGCTCTCCATTTCTTTCTACGCTTACTTTTCCTTCAAAACATTGAACTTCTAAAAAGTCTTCTTGTTCATTTACATTGAATTGAGTTCCTAATACACTTACAATTCCTTCTTCTGTTACAACTTTAAATTTACTTCCTTTTTTTACTTTAAAAAAGGCTTCTCCTTGTAAAGATACAGTTCTGTTTTTATCCCAATTCTTCTTGTCAAATGTTATGGAGGTTTCAGCATTTAATAAAACTTGTGAACTATCAGGTAATAACACTGCTAATTGTTCTCCAAAATCGGTTGTATATGTTTGATTCGGGTTTAAAATTTGAAATAATCCAAATAATAGTAAAACAGCAGCAGCTATTCCTCCGACTATGGTTTTTATATTTAGTTGAATTACAAGTTTAGATACTTTTGAATTCGTTTTGGTTGTTGCTTTATTTATAAAATTGTCAAACGATTGTTGCTCATCTATATGTGGTGCTTTAAAATCTGAGGAATAGTTCAATACTTTCTCATACAAAGAAAACTGTTTAAATGATTTCAGTTTTATCAGTTCCTCTTGAGAAATTGTATTCTCTATAAATTTATTTAATAATATGTCGAATTCTTGATTTTCCATCAATTTAAATACCTTCTATTTGTCCTCTTAATTTTTTAAGCGCACCAGTCATTCTCTTTTCTACTGTTTTTATTGAGATGTTTAGTAAGTCTGCTATCTCTCTATATTTTTTCTTATCTATTCTATTTAATAAAAATACTTCTCGCTCTTTTTCAGGTAATTCTGCTATGGCAGTTTGCAGTTTTTTTAAAAACTCTTTTTCTTCTAGTACAAACTCTGGATCTTCATTAGTTGTTGTTTTACTAGGTGCTAACTTTTGATGTTCTAAAACAATCTTTTTGTGTTTTACTTTATTTAAGAACGTATTAGAAGCGATTTTATATAAAAATGCTTTTACAGTTCCGTAGACTATTTTTGAACAATTATTCCATACTTTCATGAAACAATCATGTACAATGTCTTCCGCCATATCTATGTCTCCAGATTTATAATAGATATAGTTTCTTAAAGCTGTTACATTTGCCTTGTAGACTTCTTCGAAAACTTTCGAATCGCACAATGATTTCTCATCTTCTTTCATTGAGGCAAAGTTAGTGTCTTTTAGTTAAATACATATTAACACATATATTATGTTTTTAATTAAAAGCAGAGAATGTTCAGGAGTGGATGATGGAAGGGTGAACAATTACTCTGCTTTTTTTTGCACAATATCAACTTACAATTAACTGCGCGAACACTTTCTTTATCTTTTATTTATAGTATTGAATTCCCCACTTTAATTATTACTGTTATCTCCATCTCCATTTCCTTGATCATTGTCGCCATCATTTTGACCATCACCGTTGTCTCCATCATTCTGACCATCACCATTATCTCCATCGTTTTGACCATCACCATTGTCTCCATTATTTTGATTATCAAATTCGACCAACATGATATCATCAATAGCTGCTGATGAACCTATTATTTGAACTACTAAATTATATTCTCCTTGCCTTAAACTTATAGGAACTATACTAGAAAAATCTACCCATCCATCTTGATTTTCTTGTACTGCAAATTTTACTAATGCATTTTCTAAACTTCTATCATTATTACTATTTGCTTCTTTTGATTCTATATATACATTAAAATAGTATCCACTTTCCCATCCTGTAAAATCTCCTGGCATATAATATTTAAACTTCAATTTTGCTTTCCCTTCTGGAAGTTCCTCTGCAACCGTAAAACTTGTTGTTACAACTCCATTAAAGAAACCTTCGCAACCTCCCATATCTAAACCTAAAAACTGCGTATCGTTCCCTTTAAAATCGTATCCTTTCCATGCTGTAAAATCTTCTGTCTTTCCTCTAAATAGAGTTCCACAACGATTGTTTGCTTGTACTAAATCTATTACAGGTTTATTTTCGGTAAAGTCTCCTGAAGCATGACTCACAAAGTTGTGATTTCCATTTTCAAAATCGAAATTAAACACTACTCGTTCACTATTTTGTTCGTCTTGAATTGGCTCTAAGTTTGATTCTACACAACTGGTTAATGTTGCTACACACAAACCTAATACGATGGGTAATTTTTTCATTTTAACTTATTTTAATGTTATTACAGGTTTAATACAACCCACTTTTATTTTTCCCTATGCTTTTTTAAAAAAAGTTTTCTAACAAAAAAACACTTGCCTTTTCAGACAAGTGTTTTTATATACTAATGTTTTATTTTCTTTTAAAAAGTTCCCCAGTTTTCTAACTCTTCTTTACTCCATAAATAAGGAAAGAAAACTCTTCGTTGATATTTTGGGTGCAAGTATTTTCTCCAATTACTTCCTCCTGTTGCCTCTAAATCTTTTTCATTCCCTCCAAGATATTTTCCTGCTGCGTTATAATGTGCCATTACCCATTTTACATTAACTGTATAATCGTAATGTCTCATTGCTTTAATCAACGACTCGTTTTCTTGAACTTCGACTGGTAATTGTTTAAACTTTCTTGAAAGATTAATATCATTATAATCTTCCATAAATTCAATAAACTCGCCCATGTATTTCTTTTCAAACAGCTTTAATAAAGTTGTTTTTTGCCCGGTAGTATAATTTTTACCTGCTGCTTGCCAATACAAGTGATCATAAGCATTTTTAAAAGAAGAACCTCTATCTATTGTATCTCTAAAACGAATATCTATCAAATTAATTAACTCTGTAGAAGCAAATTCTATTTTACGATATTGAGCACTTTGAAAGCCACTTGCTGGAGTTAATGTATTTCTAAATTTTAAATACTGATCTACATCCATTCCTTCTCCCATTACTTCGAAAGAGCTACATAACACATCAAAATACCTACTAATACGCATTAAATGTTTAGAGAATTTTTCAGCAGATATTTCTATAGATTTCGCTACTTGATCTATTTCCCACAGTATCATCTTAAATAATAACTCATTTACTTGATGATACATGATAAATACCATTTCGTCTGGTTGCGTAGTTCTTGGTATTTGTAAACCTAGTAGTGCATCTGTTTGTATGTAATCCCAATATGTAATAGGTTTACTCCACAGTAATCCTTCTAGCATTGCTTCTACGGGCACACCAAGTTTCTCGTATTTTTCTTCGATGGCTTTTAGTAATTCTTCTTTATTCATGGGTTGAATTTAGTAAGGCTTCAAATTTACTATTCTTTATTCATTAAAATATATTATTTAACGCTCTCTCTTTTTACATTAATATCACAATAAAAAACCAAGAAAATGGCTAGTTATTTTCTTGGTTTTTAAGTTTCATTAGTACTCTATATTATAATGTACCTCTTCTTTGTTGTTCTCTCTCAATAGATTCAAATAAGGCTTTAAAGTTTCCTGCTCCGAATCCTCTTGCTCCCATACGTTGAATAATTTCAAAGAATAAGGTTGGTCTATCTTCTACTGGTTTTGTAAATATTTGTAATAAATATCCTTCTTCATCAGCATCTACTAAAATTGATAATTCTTGTAATTTAGAAATATCTTCCTTCATAATTTCCATATGCGCACCTAAACGCTCAGGAATCATATCGTAATACGATTGTGGTGGTGGTGGTAAAAACTCTACACCATTTGCTTTTAATTGTGCTACTGTTTTAATAATATCGTCTGTAGCAACAGCAATATGCTGTACTCCCTCACCTTCATAAAAATCTAAATATTCTTCTATCTGTGATCTTTTAACTGCTTTTGCTGGTTCGTTAATTGGAAATTTTACACGACCGTTCCCATTACTCATTACTTTACTCATTAAAGCAGAATATTCTGTATGGATTTGTTTGTCATCAAATGATAAAAAGTTTTCAAACCCCATTACATCTTCATACCATTTTACCCATTTATTCATTTGTCCCCAACCAACATTTCCTACCATATGGTCTATGTATTTTAAACCAGCTGCCGGTGGATTATAATCTGATTTCCAATCCATAAAACCAGGCATAAAAGTACCTTTGTAGTTTTTACGTTCTACAAACATATGTACCGTTTCTCCGTAGGTATAAATTCCAGAACGCACTACTTCTCCATGTTCATCTTTTTCTACAGTAGGCTCCATGTACGACTTTGCTCCTCTTTTGGTAGTTTCTTCCCAAGCAGAACGCGCATCCTCCACCCATAATGCTACTACTTTAACACCATCTCCATGCTTTACAATATGCTCGTTAATTGGCGATTTACTATTTAATGGAGTTGTTAATACTAAACGAATTTTATCTTGTACTAATACATAGCTCACTTCGTCTGTAGATCCCGTTTCTAATCCTTTATATGCTAAGGATTGGAATCCGAATGCTGTTTTATAAAAGTGTGCAGATTGTTTTGCATTTCCTACATAGAATTCTACATAATCTGTTCCTAAAAGTGGAAGGAAATCTTGCGCTCCTTCAAATATTTTTTCTAAACCGTAGTTTACTGATTTTATATCTTTTGACATTTCTTTCTTATTTGATAATTTGTTAATTGATAAACTTGAAAATCTATTCTTTTTACATTTTCAAATTATTCCATTTAGGCATTAAACACTACTCTAACCAAGATTTATAATAATCTTCATCAGCAATTTTCATTGCTTCTTCTGTTACCATAAGTGGTTTAAAAGTATCTACCATAACCGCTAACTCTTCTGTTTCGGTTTTTCCAATACTTCTTTCTGTTGCTCCTGGATGTGGTCCGTGAGGAATTCCAGCTGGATGTAAAGAAATATGTCCTGCATCAATATCATTTCTACTCATGAAATCTCCATCTACATAATACAATACTTCATCAGAATCTATATTACTATGATTATATGGAGCTGGTATTGCTAGCGGATGATAATCATATAATCTTGGAACAAAACTACAGATTACAAAGGCATCTGTTTCAAAAGTTTGGTGTACTGGTGGCGGTTGATGTACACGACCTGTAATTGGCTCAAAATCGTGAATAGAAAATGCATATGGATAATTGTACCCATCATAACCTACAACATCAAAAGGATGGCTTGCATACACCATTTCTATGATTTCATCTTGCTTTTTCACTTTAATTAAGAAATCGCCATTCTCATTATACGTTTCTAATTCTTGCGGCTGACGAATATCTCTTTCACAAAAAGGTGCGTGTTCTAATAACTGTCCGAACCAGTTTCTGTATCTTTTTGGTGTATATACAGGTCTGTATGATTCTACAATAAATAATCTATTATCTTCTGTATCAAAATCTAATTTATAGATCATTCCACGAGGAATTACTAAGTAATCTCCATATTTGAAATCTAAATTTCCCATATGAGTTCTTAGTTTCCCTGTTCCTTTATGCACAAAAATTACTTCATCTGCATCTGTATTTTTATAGAAATAATCTTTTGTAGATTCTTTTGGCGCAGATAAAATAATATTACAATCTGAATTGGTTAATACTATTTTTCTACTTTCTAAATAATCGGCTACTTGAGGAACTTGAAATCCTCTAAATCGATACGATTGTATATTGTTTTTCTTTGCTATTTTAGGAGATACGCTGTATTGTTTTTTAATCTCCTTTACTTGGGTTGGTCTTTGTTCGTGGTATAAATTTGACGACATTCCATCGAAACCTATAGTACCAAATAATTGCTCATAATATAAGCTTCCATCTGGTTTACGAAATTGTGTATGACGTTTATGTGGTATTTCTCCTAATTTATGATAAAAAGGCATTCTTATTTTTTTAAGTGAAACTTGAGTTGATTTTCTGAATATCAGAAATTTTCTAATCCTAACTAAAATCCATCAACAGTATTGTTGGTGATACTTAAGAGTGTATCATTCTGGATTTCGTTTTATCATAAACTTTAAATGTGATAGTAAACCTAACCAATACATTTATAGCGATTTAGTTGTTGTCTTACAAATATACTAAAAGTAGCTAGGATATTGGGAGATCTACTCTATTTATAGCCTGAATATTCGTTAATTATAAGCTAATTAAAGTAATTAAATTTTTTATTTATACTCAATCTAAATAAATTTGCGTTTTTATAGCATATCGCTACCTAAATAATTATACATGGATACCATTGGATTGATATACGGCTCTGATACCGGAATGACAGAAGAAGTAACACATAATTTAATTGACATTAGTAATTTAGATATTGATGTAATAGAGGCTGAAGTAGTTAAAAAATCTGACTTTAATAGGTACAATAAACTAATTTTAGGTTTATCTACTTGGTATGATGGTGATTTACAAAGTGATTGGGAAAACTTTTTTGATGAATTCGAAACAATTGATTTTTCCGGAAAAACAGTGGCTCTATATGGTTTAGGCGATCAGTATGGTTATGGTGAGTATTTTATAGATGGCGTTGGTATTCTTGCAACTACAATTATACAGAACGGAGGAACTGTAATAGGAAAATGGCCTATTGAAGGGTATGATTTTACTGAATCCAAAGCAAAAATCGAAGAAGAAGATTTATTTTATGGTTTAGCTTTAGATGAAGATAATCAACCAGAGTTAACTGGAGATCGATTACAACAATGGGTTGCGCAAATAGAAGAAGAGTTTGATAACTAGATAGCTGACTTAACTAAAAAGCATAAAAAAAATCGTCTAAAAAGATATTTTATTGTCGTTTAATATTCTCAGTATTCTTTTGACAGCTAGTCTTTTTAGGCGATCTTTTATTTCAACTATTACACTCTCAAATGAGCTTATTCTTTTGGTAATCTCTCATCGATCATTTTTAATGGCATTCCTTCCATTAGATCGAAGACATCTAAAATGCTTCTAAAAGTATCTTCTTCTTCAGATTGCTCTGTAATAAACCATTGCATGAATACTTCTGTTACAAAGTCGTCTTCTTTTCTTGCTGATTTAAAAATTCTGAAAATAGATTCAGTTACATTTATTTCTTGTTCTAAAGAAGCTTCATAAATACCTCTTAGGCTATCAAAATCATTATTTACATTATGAATTTCTGGAGACATTGCTGCACCACCATTATCGTTAATAAATGTAAATATCTTCATTGCATGCTCTCTTTCTTCTTCTGCTTGTTTATAGAAAAATGCTTTGCTATTTAATAATTCTCTTTGATCGCACCATGAAGCCATTGCTAAATAAGAAGCCGACGCCTTCATTTCTAATGCAATTTGATCATTCAATAAATCCATTATTACTGGATTAATTGTCATTTGTTTTCTTACTGCTGTTTTCATGATATTATTATTTATTGCTAATTTACAACATATATATCCCAGAAAACAGTGTAAAACTGAATTTGAAAAAAGTCTAAATAAGGATATTATTTAGATTAAAACTGATTTAGTATTACAGAAAAAAGAATCGATTGTATCTCTTAATAATAATAACTGAGGAATATCTAAATAGATTAGATGTTGTTTATCAGCTACAAAAAGTAATACAAAGTTTTCTCTATCTATAATTTCATATAGCGATTCTGGATGAGTTAATTTAACAATAGCATTTCTAAGTTGTAATAACTGGGGGAATGTTAATAGTATCTCCTTATTTACTGTTGTTAATTTGTATTTGCAAAAAGTTATCTCTTCGAGTTTAATACTCGTCTCAGCACTCACATTTACATTCATACTGCAAATGTACTACTTTATTTAGAATAAATAAAAATTAACTTTCCGGAGCTAATTCAACTTCCAACCCATCTAACTCTTGAGTCATATGTATTTGACATCCTAAGCGGCTATTGTCTTCAACATAAAAAGCTTCTGCAAGCATTGCATCTTCATCATCAGACATTTCTGGAAGTTCGTGATCTGATTTCACATAGCATTGACAAGAAGCACACATAGCCATTCCTCCGCAAATACCAATTGTTCCTTCAGGAGCTAATTCATAGGAACGAACAACTTCCATCAAGTTCATATTCATATCTGTAGGTGCTTGCACTTCGTGCATTACACCATCTCTATCTGTTATTTTTATAGTAATATCTTGATCTTCCATTTTTATAAAAAATAGCTTGTTCCTAGTAATTTAAAAATAGGTATGCATATGACAG
Organism: Tenacibaculum amylolyticum; assembly: GCF_964511145.1. Taxonomy (NCBI): domain Bacteria; kingdom Pseudomonadati; phylum Bacteroidota; class Flavobacteriia; order Flavobacteriales; family Flavobacteriaceae; genus Tenacibaculum; species Tenacibaculum amylolyticum. Next base: position 94,420 of record NZ_CAZEFZ010000008.1, on the reverse strand, counting down.
CAAGGATGATAAATAAACTGGTGATTTTAATAAACAAAGGGTAGTTCTTAGTTTCAAATTCTTTTGAATCAACATTGTCTTCTAAACCCTCTTTAGGACTAAACAAATGCAAAGATAGACCTAAAATAAGTGCTGCAAATAATAGCACAATCATTTGATCTAATGAGACTATTATTAAATCATCAAAGCTTGGTGGCCACCATATATCAATAAGTTTTAATGGTACCATATTAATTCTCTTGTTCTTTTAACTTCTTTCGTAACACTTTAGCTCGTTTGTCTTCTTCATCATGGCTCCATCCTGGTGAATTGAAAATATAGTTCAATTTATCACTCCACTTATCAGCTCTTTTTACATCTTTCCAAATTGCAGCATATTCATGAGTAGCCACTTTAATTGGGTTAAATGTTTCAATATTTACAGTTAAACCATACACAGGTTGATCGATTTCTTTTAACTCTTCAGAAAACGTACCAAACATACGATCCCAAATAATAAGAATTCCCGCATGGTTACAATCTAAATAACGAATATTAGATGCATGATGAACTCTATGATGTGAAGGTGTATTAAAAATAAACTCTATTGGTTTTGGTAGTTTATCAACTAATTCTGTATGTACAAAAAACTGATAAATTAAACTTATTCCCATCATTGTAAACATCATTAAGGGATCAAAACCTAGCAATGGAATCCACAACCAAAAAAAGAATTTATGGATTCTTTCTCCTACACCTTGCCTTAATGCTGTGCCTAAATTCATGTGTACAGATGAATGGTGAGGCACATGTCCGGCCCAAAACAATCGTACTTCATGATTTAATCGATGAAACCAATAATAAGAAAGATCGTCTGCTAAGAATAAAATAATCCAAGCCCACCATTGTCTGTCTACAATTCCTTTTAAAGGAGAAAGTTCATATAAATAGAAAAACACAACAAATGCTAACACTTTGGGAATAAACTCTACAATCGCAGAAAACACCATCATTAATAAGGATACTCCTGTATCTTTTGAATGGTATTTCTCTTTTGCAATTTTGTACTCTACCAGCATAGAAACAAAAAATACTGGTAAGGCAAAATATAAGAGCTTATCTTGTGATAGTTGTTGTACGTATTCTATTAAGGTCATATATTATTCTATCTTTTTTACAACTGCTTTTGGTGCTTCTTTTTTAGTTCCGTCAAATCCTTCTACTCCTCCTACTGTAGTATATTTCATTACATACTTTTTATCTGGATGAATAATTTTAAACGCACTTTGACACATTAAAGTAGCTTCGTGAAAACCACAAAGAATTAATTTTAATTTTCCAGGGTATGTGTTTACATCTCCAATAGCAAAAATTCCAGGAATATTTGTTTGATAATCTAACGCATTATTCACTTTAATAGCGTTTTTCTCAATTTCTAATCCCCAATCTGCAATGGGTCCTAACTTTGGAGACAATCCAAATAATGGTATGAAATGATCTGTATCAATAACAAAAGGATCTTCATCTTTCTTATGAACTTCAACTCCTTCAACCTTACCATTACCAACAATTGCTTTTACCTCTGCAGGTGTAATTAAGTTGATTTTTCCTTCGTTCTTTAACTCTTGTACTTTATCAACAGAATCTAAAGCTCCTCTAAATTCGTTTCTTCTATGGATTAAAGTAACCGATTTTGCTACATCTGTTAAGAAGATAGACCAATCTAATGCAGAATCTCCACCTCCAGCAATTACCACATCTTTATCGCGATATACTTCTGGTTCTTTAATCATATATTCCACTCCTTTTCCTTCGTATTCTGCAATATTAGAAATAGGTGGTTTTCTTGGTTCAAAACTTCCTAAACCTCCAGCAATAGCTACAACTGGTGCTTGATGTTTTGTTCCTTTATTTGTGGTTACGATAAATGTTCCGTCTTCTTGTTTTTCGATTGTATCTGCACGTTCAGCTAAGGTAAACCCTGGTTCAAATTGTTTAATTTGTTCCATTAACCTATCTGTTAAATCTCCTGCTAAAATTTCTGGATATGCAGGAATATCATAGATTGGTTTTTTAGGATAAATCTCTGAACATTGCCCTCCTGGTTGTGGTAATGCATCTATTAAATGACAACGTAACTTTAATAAACCTGCTTCGAAAACTGTAAATAAACCTGTAGGACCTGCTCCTATGATTAATATATCTGTTTTTATCATTTTGATAAAAAATATGCTTTATTTATAGACGTATTCCGCATTTTAATGCGGAATACAATTTGTTTGAATTCTTTATATTTCCAAATATAAAGAAGTAATGCTTGTTGAAAGCTGACTAAAGTCAGTTATGCTACGTTGATTACTTCCTCTATTTCAGGAGCGTATTTCTTGATAGTTGCTTCTACACCATTTTTTAGTGTCATTTGATTTACAGAACAACCACTACAAGCTCCTTCTAATTGTACTTTCACTATTTTATCTTCAATAGATAACAATTTGATATTTCCGCCATCACTTACTAAAAAAGGACGGATTTCTTCTAATGCTTTTTCTACTTTGTCTTGTGTTTCTTGTGCTGACATAATTTTTTATTTAGTACTACAACCACTCATTGTTGTAATTCGAACAACTTCTGTTGGCGGTAAGTTAGCATTTCTTTTTAACAATTGAGAAACGATTTCTCTTGTAATTTCGTTAAATGATTCTTCTAATTTAGTTCCGCTTTGTAATGCTACAGGATGCCCTACATCTCCAGCTTCTCTAATACTCTGTACAATTGGCACTTCTCCTAAAAAGGCAGTTTCTATATCCTCTGCTAAGTTTTTCGCTCCGCTTTCTCCAAAAATATAATACTTATTCTCTGGCAATTCTGCTGGTGTGAAATACGCCATATTCTCAATAATACCTAAAACTGGTACGTTAATGGCTTCTTGTTGAAACATTGCTACACCTTTTTTGGCATCTGCTAATGCTATGTTTTGTGGTGTACTTACTACAACTGCTCCCGTAATTGGCAATGCTTGAACAATAGATAAATGTACATCTCCTGTTCCTGGAGGTAGGTCGATTAATAAAAAGTCTAATTCTCCCCAGTCTGCATCAAAGATTAATTGATTTAAAGCTTTAGAAGCCATTGGTCCTCTCCAAATAACTGCTTGATTTGGATTGGTAAAGAAACCTAGAGATAATAATTTAACTCCGTAATTTTCTACCGGTTTCATTTTAGAACGCCCATCAACTTTTACAGAAAGTGGTCTTTCTCTTTCCACATCAAACATAATATGTTGTGATGGTCCGTAAACATCGGCATCTAAAATTCCAACATTAAATCCCATTTTAGCTAAAGACACTGCAACATTTGCTGTAACCGTAGATTTCCCTACGCCTCCTTTACCAGAAGCAATGGCTATAATGTTTTTAATATTTGGTATTTCTTTACCACGAATTTGGTTAACTTCCTCTTTAGGCTTCACTTCTGCTTTAACATTCACCTTAACAGAAATCTTTTGATCTACATGTTGGTGAATTGCTTTCATAATTTCAACCTCTACTTTTTTCTTTGCTTGTAAAGAAGGGTTTCCAATAACAACGTCTACTATTACTTCGTCTCCAAAAGTAACAACGTTTTTTATGTTTTCATTTTCAACTAAACTTTTCCCTTCTCCAGGAGCCGTTATCGTATCTAATGCATTGTATATATCTTGCTTTTTAAAGCTCATTCTGTTTATATTAATTCTAAACTACAAAGATAATGCTTAGAATTCAGATAATAAAGCTTGTAAATCGCGATTATTTATAGGTTTATAGAGTTTTTTAATCTTATGATTAAGAGTTACTATTTATGATTTTATGAAAAGCTAAAAACATTAGTTCACAAATAGACCTTCTAGTTTTATTTTAAGCCTTTCTTCTGTACTCCCTTGAAACTTTCCTTTGATCTCTTTTAATAACTCTGTGGTTTCAAATTGCTTTTTATTTATACTACCTTCAAAGGTATTTGAATAAAAAACCTTACCAAAAGAGTTTAATTTGAGCCGTAATTTCGTTTTAAAACTTCCTGAATATTTTTTTACTCCTGCTACAATAAATTGCTTTGATTTTAAGAGATAATCTTGATGACCTGTACCACATAAGAATGTAAATTGCTCAAAATACTCAATAGGTTTCCATTCACCTTTTTCATTTTTAGCTTCTGTTATCAGAAACAAATCTCCTCCATTTACAGGCTTATTTAGAGATTGATTTCTGTTAGATTCATTATAAATATAAACAGGAAGCATTGCCTGATGAGTAATTTTCGCTTTCACGTTAGTTGAATAATCTTGAATTCTTTTTTCATATTCCTCCTCACTTTCGTTTAATTTCATCGGAGGTGGAGGAACACCAGTATTCGATAATCCGTGTAAATCTGAATGGAAGAAGCTAGAATTATCTACATAAATTCTTAAACTATCATTCTTTGTTGCATGATTATAATCGGAGAAAATTCCTTCTTTTTGAAACCACGGCTGTATTAAATTTATAACAGAATCACTTGTTACGTTTACCCCGTACATAACAGGATTAGCTCTTGCTATTTTTTCTGGATTATTAAAAACTAAGGTATCATATTCCGTTTTAACAAGTTTAAGAAGCTTAATTTCTTTTTCTTTTCCACAAGCACAAAAGAGAAATAAAACTATTGGTAACAGTACTTTTTTCATGATATTAAATCATCAAAAACTATTCCTAAAGCTCTATTGCTGGATCCCAAAATATTTCTTTGAAGTTTTGAATCTGACTTCCCTCTACAACAACTCCTTCACTTTCTAATAATTGTTGCATTAAATTCGTGCCTTGAAAATGATGTTTTCCTGTAAGAATTCCTTTTCTATTTACTACTCGGTGTGCTGGGACTTCTTTTCCTGAAGAATTATTCATTGCCCACCCCACCATTCTTGCAGATCTTGCAGCTCCTAAATATTTGGCAATTGCTCCGTAACTTGTTACTCTTCCGTATGGAATTAAACGTGCAACCTCATATACTCTTTCAAAAAAATTATCAGATGTACTCATGTCGTTAAAAATACAGTTTTACAGCTGAATATATTGCAACTAGCCCTGTGATAATTCCAATCAAAATGTTAAAGTATTTTGAATACGCAAGTAATTTTCCCTGTAGTTTATGAGCTAAAAAAACATAGCTACTTAATATAGCAAAGGTTCCCAGTACTGTTCCTATTCCAAAAACGGAAGTACAGGTTAATCCAGACATTGCCCAACCATGCATTACAAAAGAGGAATGTGCTATGGCAAAAAACGGAATAGAAAACATATTTATAGATGATAGTGAAAGGCCAAAAAGAAACCCATTTTTAATTTCTTTTGATGTTGTTTCTTTTGATTTAGAAACGCCTTTGTAAATAAATATAAATGATAATATCGCAAAAACAATAACCGCTATTTGCTTTACCCACATAATTAACTGTGGATATTCTTCTATTAGAGAAGCTAATAAAATTCCTAAAAAAACTTGTATTAACACTACTACAGATGCTCCTAAAATAAATTGACGGGCAATCTTTTTATTGTTTTCAATGGTAATTTTACTAGCGGTAATATTTAACATACTTGGAGGCGTATAACCAACATATGAGGTTACGAAACCAAGCACTAAGTGCGATAAAATCATAAATAATTAGAGTTCTGTATATTTTAATACTTAACTCTAAATTTGACGTATGTTATCGCTTTTCCTTTCTCTAAATATTGTTTTTCGTAAAAAGTTTGTGTACTTGTCACCTCCTCAGGTGAATAGTGGTTTTTATACACATCATGATTGGCATGTAATATTTCATGCCCTTCTCCATGTAACAATCCTAACGTATAGCCATGCATAAATTCGCTATCTGTTTTTAGATTGATACAACCTTCTGGTTTTAAGATGTGATGGTATTTTTTTAAGAACTCAGAATTGGTAAGTCTATGCTTCGTTCTTTTGTATTTAATTTGTGGATCTGGGAAGGTTATCCAAATTTCATCTACTTCATTCTCTGCAAAAATGTAGTCTATCAATTCAATTTGTGTACGAATAAACGCAACATTTTCCATACTATTTTCTATAGCAGTTTTGGCTCCTCTCCAAAAACGAGCTCCTTTTATATCAATCCCAATAAAGTTTTTATCTGGATTCTTTTCTGCTAAAGCTATTGTATATTCACCTTTACCACATCCCAATTCTAAGACAATTGGATTATCGTTTTTAAAAAACTCACTCCATTTACCCTTATGAGAAAAGTTATTAACTACCTCTTCTCGAGTTGGTTGAATTACATTAGCAAAGGTTTCGTTTTCTTTAAAACGCTTGAGTTTATTTTTACTTCCCAATAGTAGTAGATTAAGCTATATCTTCTGTTCCTTCTCTCTTAAACTTCATTGCTTGAGAAATCCAGTAGCTTAATAAAGCAATTAAGATAACTACGAAAATCCAGTTAATAGCGTTAGAAGTCCACCATCCTCCTGCAGATTTTGCTACTGTTAAACGTAACCATTGAAATGGGATGAATAAAATCTCAAATAAATCACCAATTGCTCTAAAAATATTTAATCCTAACATAACTTGATTATCTTTACGTTTGCAAAAGTATAAAAAGAAAAAATGCTAACCAACTTTTTCAGTAATACAAAACCAGTAATTTCGGTGTTTATCATTGGGTTGTTTCTATGCTATACAACTATTGGTTTTTTTATAGGCACCGTTCCACTTGTATCTTTCGGATTGTTTTTTTGGTTTTTCGTTTTATTTGGGGTTGCAAATTTTGTAAATTCCAGAAATAATTTAACATTTGACAATTCATTTTTCTTTCTGTTTTTCGTGATTTTACTAGGTTATTTTTCTGAAGCAATTCAGCTAAATTCTATTTTTTATGCTAGTCTTATTCTAATGATTTACATGAGAAGAGTTTATAGTCTTCAATCTCCTAAAAACAGTATTAAAAAATTATTTGACAGTGGTTTTTGGATAGGTATTTGTTTTTTAATTGAGCCTTTTAGCATACTCTTTTTTCTAATGACCTATTTTGCTATCATTTTACACCAACATCTAGATTACAGAAAATTACTGACTCCTATTTTAGGTTTATTAACTCCATGCATCATATTTTTCACCTATCATTTTTGGTATGACAGTATGGATAACGTGTATGCTCTTTTAGATTGGTATACCAGTTATGATTTTACGATTTATACTAATGTAAAATATCAGTTCTCTATTGGTGTTTTATTATTTCTTCTATTGATTTCTTTATTCTTAAAAACACCTAAAGCGCTAGCTGTTAAAAATGCATTTAGAAAGAATTGGATTCTTATTTCTTTACATTTATTATTAGCGCTTGTATTAATGGTAATTATAAAAGATAGAAATGGTACAGAAATACTCTATCTACTATTTCCTGTTACTATTATTATTGCAAATGGTTTTGAACTATTTCAGAAAAAATGGTTTGCAGATATTATTTTATTACTAATTTTCTTAGGTTCTTTTGTTCCTTTTCTTCTGTAGAAAGAATTAATTCTTTTACATTTTCTGACCAAAAGCCAAATCACCTGCATCACCTAAACCTGGTACAATATATCCTTTAGAATTTAGATCGTTGTCTACATCTGCAATCCAAAGACTTGTATTTACTGGAAAATGATTTTTTATATAATCAATTCCATCTAGAGAGCCGATTACAGAAACAATATGAATTTCTTTTGGCGTACCATACTTTTTTAAGGCCTGATAAACAGAAACCAATGATCTTCCTGTTGCTAACATAGGATCTATTAATAATACTGTTTTTCCTTCTATTGGTGGTGAAGCAAAATACTCTACTATAATTTCAAATTCTTCATCATTATTTGGATGATATCTATAAGCAGAAATAAAAGCGTTTTCAGAATCATCAAAATAATTTAAAAGTCCGTTATGTAATGGTAATCCTGCTCTAAGAATTGAGCATAAAACAACATCATTTTGAATCGCATCAGCCGTTTTTTCTCCTAAAGGTGTTGTGACTGTTTGTTTTCCGTACTCTAACTTTTTACTCAATTCATATCCTAATACTTCGCCTATTCTTTCAATATTTCTGCGAAAACGCATACTATCTTTTTGAATTTCAACATCTCTTATTTCCTGTAAGAATTTATTAAGGATTGAATTGCCCCTTGAAATTTGATATACTTTCATCTTTTATTTGGTTGCTCCTAAGTTACAAAAAGAAAAATGTTAAATGAAACATTAATCGATTTACTGTTCTAAATGGTATGAATGTTGATAAGAAGGATAGAAACGAAAACTACTATGAAACGAAAACTACTACTCTTTTTATGCTTCATTCCTTTTATATTAATTTCTCAAAGTAAGCTAGGAAATGCCAAAGATAGCTTAAGCAAACAATCTTCTTCTGGAACAACCAGCAACAGTAACTCTTCTAGCAGGAGTTCTAATAACGATGGTTTCTTTGATGATTTTTTTGCACAAATACTTTATGATATCACTCTTGGAATTGGTATTGGCGACGCAGAATACAGAGAAATAAGTCCGTATCCTTATTATTACGATAAACAAGGTGAATATCTTAAAGGATTCGAAGATGTTGGTAAAAGATCAAGTCTTAGAATTGGAGCTAATTATGTAATCAATCGTATTAATAGTTTAGAGTTTAATGCTGTTTTTAAACCAATACCACTTATTGGAATCGAAGCTTCTCATCTTCGTTTTTCAGAACAAACTTTGTTCAACTCAGAATCTCTAAATATTAGTTCTATAATGCTAAATTATTATCGTTTTAGAGAACAGTATTTTTCTGTTTGGTGGGGATTTGGAGCAACTTATGTTGGCAATGAAGTTGATACTTGGGGAGGCACCTTCTCTGTTGGTACTGAAATTTATCCTGTAAAACCGATTAGTTTACATATTGGTTGGAAACGAAGTTTTATTAATGAAGGAAAAGTAGATGTTTTTAAATCTCAGGTTAAATATCACTTAAAGAAAACTGCTCTATATACAGGATATCATAATTATCAGTTAGGTAGTGAAACTGTTTCTGGACTTGTATTAGGTTTAGAGTATACCTTTTAATATTGTTAAAACAAAAAGGTTCCTGCCTAAAAACAGGAACCTTAAAAACAAAGAGATTACGTTTAAAACAATCTCTTTAACACAAATTCTTTCTTACATATTTTGAAATTTACTGTTTTAATTACTTCTATTTCGTTCTTCATCGTTTCCAAAATTTCTATTTTTTATCTTAATTTTTTTGTTTCCAAAGCTATACGCTAGCGAAACAGTAAGGTTTCTTGTACTTGAATTTTGCCCGTAAACTTGCTCTACTCCATTTACTATTGAGGTATAGTTATTTAAAAAACTTGTATTAAAAATATCGTTTGCAAAAACAGCTAGTTTTAAGTTACTCTCAGGAAATGTGTGTTGATACCCTAAAGACAAATCAAACATTTTGCCTACACTGTACAGACCTCTATTATGTGCTGTGCTGTACCAAGAATTAACAATAAACTTCGCGTTTTTCGACAATGAAAATGTATTGTTAGACGATAATATAACCTGCATTCCGTTTTTAGGTGTTGTTCCAAAATCTTTGGTAAACTTCGTATAGTATCCTAAAAGGTTTATTCCATTTTGACTTTCCCACCAAGGTTCTTTTGTATAACTAAAACTTTGTGTAAATCCATAATTGTATTGTGTAAAGTAATTTTCTCTAGTTACAATTTGTGTTTCATCATTTATATCTGATGTAAAAACAACTCCAAATCCATCTGTAGTTACATTTAAAAACACACTAGAATTTACTATTCTTTTATATGCATGTGATACCTCAAAGCTATCTGTAAAAGAAGGTTGTAAAAATGGATTTCCTTCTCCAAAACTATTATCATTTATATAATATCTAAAAGGATTTAAATCTGAAAAGCGTGGTCTGTTAATTCGTTTCCCATACGATAGATTAAACGAATGATTGTCATTCTTTTTATAAGACACATATATTGTTGGAAATAGTTTTGTATAATTATTTGTATTGGTTTGCGCCATTTCTCTACTAACACCTTCTGTAATTGTACTTTCTACTCTAGCTCCTAATTTAATTTGTAGTTTTTCTGATAATTGTGAGCTTGCAGAGACATATCCAGCAAAGTTATTTTCTTTATACATAAAGTTATTTGATCTGGTATAGTCTAAAATTTGTGTTCCAGACAATGTATTAAAGAATAAAATACTGCTTTCTGTTATTGTGAAACTCGCTTTCGTTCCAAAAGATAACTGTACATTATCAACAGGATACGTTACATCTATTTTTGAACTAAAGTTTTCTATATTTTGATCCGAAATATTTAGCGCTGCTGAACTAATCCCTAATGACGTTCCTGAATTATCAAATACTTCTGTAGTAAAATCTCTATCATTATTAGAATTGTACTGAAAGTAATCTGCATCTATAGAAATAGCACGACCTAGCGAATCTAATTTGGTATCTAAGTGAATGTTAATTGCATTGTTTCTTGTTTCGATTTTATTATCTCCTTTATTTTCTATCCATCGATCTAATTGATTGTTTCCATCGAACACATTAGAAGTTACTGTTGTAAAACCTCCTGGTTTTCTTAAGTTTCCTAAATATTGAAATCCTAAATTTGTTTTTTCTGAAACTTGATAATCTAATTGAAATCTTCCTGAATAGTTATCGTCTCTTTCTTTTGACTCAATATCGATATCCCAAAAATTCACTGGGTATTGAATTTGTAAATCTTCTGTATGCAGATGATGTCCTTTTGTAGCATTTACACTAGCTACAATTGCAACCTTATTTTTATTGTAAGAAAAGTTATTTCTAAATGAACCAAAGTTGTAGGTATTTTGATTATAGACTACACGACTTGTATTATTCCAAGAATTAGCGACTGCTTTTTTCAAAACAATATTGATCAACCCTCCACTTCCTGCTGCTTCATATTTTGCTGGTGGATTTGTAATTACCTCAATACTTTTAATATCACTTCCGTTTAATCCTTCTAAAAAAGTAGTTAACTCTTCTCCTTCCAATGGAGATAACCTACCATTAATTAAAACTCTAGAAACCCCTTTACCTAAAATTTCCACAGTTCCATTTTGAATTTGAACTCTTGGCGCTATTTTTAAAAGATCTATTCCGCTTCCTCCTTCTGCTACAACACTTTTTTCTACATTAAACACCAGTCGATCTACTTTACGTTCAATACTTCTTTTTGTAGCTGTAATAACGACCTCATCTAAGTTTTGTATGTTTTCTTTCAAGATGATACTCCCTAAATCTATCGTGTTTTCAACCAATACTTGTTTGGTCCAATTTTCATATCCTAAAAAGGATACTATTACAACATACTTTCCTTTTTTTACCTCTAAAGAAAATGTTCCATCGTCGTTAGAAGTTGTTCCTGTGATAATCGCATTCGATGTATCTTTTAAAATAATATCAGCAAAAGCTATAGTTCCAAAATTATCTTTAACCGTTCCTTTTATGGTTTGAGAAAAGAAACTAAAAGAACTCAACATCCCTATTAATACAACTAAACGTTTCATATTTTTTTGTGTTATTGTTTTTAATGACACAAAAGTGTGGAAGACTTGAAAGCTGTGCGACCGATAACGTAAAGTCGAACCTTTTTCTAACTCAAAAAATGGTTCGACTATTTTTCAAAAACGTTCGACTTTACGTTAACCTACTGATTTTCTGTATTGCGTAGGTGTTTTTCCAGTATACTTTTTAAATGCAGTATTGAAAGAAGATTTTGAATTAAATCCAACTTGATATAGAATTTCTAACACTGTTAACTTAGGTTGCTGTGTATCTGTAAGTAGTTTTTTTGCTTTTTCAATACGATATTGATTTATAAAATCGAAAAAATGCTGATTCAAATTTTGGTTAATCAATACTGATACATCTCGCATTGGCATTTGCATTTGTGCCGCAAGATTCCGTATGGTTAATGTTGGATCTAAATATGGTTCGTTCTGTTCCATATATTCCTTCAACATTGTTATTTCTGATGGATTTGTTATCGTTTCTTTTTCAACCTCTTTCGAAGTTTGCAAATGCACATCTACACCTCCAAATAGTTTTGGAGAATGCAGAGCTTTAAGAAACAGCCAAAAAATAAAGAAAACTCCAAAGGACAATACTATAATTCTAAATATTTCGGTAAGTTCAACAGAGCCACTAATATCCCTAACTTGCCCTTTTAAAATAGTCAACACTTGTCCTATGAATAATAAAATTAACAACTGTTTTAACCAATTGTAATTTTTAAAAATAGTTTCGTTTGTATAATTTTCTAGTAGTAGTTTTCTATAACGCAACACATAATATAAAGTGGCTATAAAATAGCCTAACGAAACTAAATTCCCTATAACATTTAAAAAAACGCCTTCTGGTAATTCATCGTAATTTGTAATGAATTGTTCTTGAAGTGCAGTATCAACTAGGAAGAAATTTGGAATCAGGATTAGCAAACTCACTAACCAATGTACTGTGTGTAACAGGTGGATTTTTCTTAATTTAAAATTTGTATAGATGACTGATAACACATAGAGAAATAATAACGGATCTTTTAAGTTTCCTAATTTCATTCGAAACATCTCTACACTTAAAGGAAGTCTTATAAATTGCGTGTAAAAAAACACGCTAATATCTAATGCTGTAACAATTAAAAAACTTGCAAGTAAAACATTCCCTAACTTCTTTGTTGTTTTTACAGTAAGTAGAAAACCAGCAAAAAACAAAAACAACAGAAAAATTATAAAACCTAGAACTGCAATGATTGAAACATTTTCCATACTATAAACGATATATTATTTTTAGGTTTTTAATCTTTGTTTTCTGTATTGCGTAGGCGTTACATTCGTATACTTTTTAAACGCGGTATTAAAAGATGATTTTGAATTAAATCCAACTTGATACAAGATTTCTAACACTGTTAGTTTAGGGTTTGTTTCATTAGTAAGTAAATCCATAGCCCTCTTTATTCTATATTCATTTACAAAATCGAAAAAGTGTTGATTTAAGTCGTGATTAATTGCAATTGAAAGCTCTCTTGCTGGCATCTTCATTTGTTGTGCTAAGTTTCTTATGGAAAGTGATGGATTCAAATATGGTTTTTCTGCATCCATAAAAGATCTTAGCTTCTGAATAACATCTCCATTAACACTCTTACTATTCGCTTCCTTACGTAAGTCTTCTACTAATTTTGTATTAGAATTAACTCCTTTAAAAATTTCAGGATTATTCAATGCTTTTAGAATATACCAACAGGTAATTATCAACACTCCTAATACTAGTATTGCTTGGGAAAATGAAAATATCGATGCATTTACATTCGAATATTTCAATATATTTTTCACTAATGCTATTCCAAAAATCACCATCCAAAAAACAATGATTTGAAACAACCATTTATACGTTGCTACTTGGTTATTGGAATGATTCTCGAAAAATATCTTTTTAGCTCTTCTTAAAACCAAAATACTAGCTATGTAGTAATACAAAGATTGCAAGTGCATTGTAACATGTAAAAACCGTACTTCAAAAGTGTTAAACACATCCATTGTTATTTCACTAACACCTTTCATATCTCCTAAATAAAACCTTGGAATCATTACAATATTACCAATTAGAAAAGGTAGCAAATGCCATAAATGGCGTTTTTTTAGTTGAAAATTAGAATAACAAACCGAACAGATGTAAAGATAAAATATTGGTGTTAGCAAGTAATACGTAGTATTTCTTGCCATGTTAAAACCTATGGACAATGACACAAAATAGTGTATAAAAAAACCACTAGTTTCTATGGATGTTAGAATAAGGAATGCACCAAATAATCGATTACTTAATTTATTTTCTGTTTTAACTGAAAAAATAAATACCGCAAACAGTAATGTGATAAAAGTTGCTATGAGCCCTACTATTACTTTAATATCCAGACGATTCGTTTTAAAAGATTTCTTTCAAATATAACGCAATATTATTTCTTGAAATAAGAACGCTTTTAGCTAGTTAAAAAATTACGCAATGCTTCTAAAACCTCTGCTGTATTTTCTATATGACTCATATGTCCGTTAGACAATGTTACCAATTTTGTTTTTGTTCGTTCCGACTCTTTTTTGATACTATTGTACGATAAAACAGGATCTTTTTCTCCTGCAATTATCAGTTTTTCAAAATCAGCAGAAATTAATACCTCTTCCCTATTTATTCTCTGCTTCATACCTTCAGTACAAGCTATATATCCTTGCACAGGAGTTTGTAAAGCTTCTTTTTTATTCTCCTCTATTTGGGGTTTAAATCGTGTATGTGTTTCTGAAGCAAATAAATTATTAATGGACATTGACACTAATGCTGTATAATTAGTCTTAGCCATTGCAATTGCCCGTGTTCTTATCGTTTTTCTTTCCTCAGAATCAGCTTGAGAAGTGGAATTTAACAAACATAATTTTTCTATTGTTTCAGGATATTTTTCTGCATAAGCTAAGGCTACATAACCTCCCATAGAATGTCCTATTAAAGTGAGTTTGCTAACTTTTTCTGCTACTACAACGGTTCTTACAGATTCCGCTATTTCTTCCATAGTATGTACATATCCTACACATTCCGATTTACCATGTCCTAATAAATCGACACAAATAATCTTATGCGTATTTGAAAACGTTTCAACAACAGTCTTCCACATTGTTGAATTTTCTAAGAAACCATGAAGTAATACCAATGTATTTTCTCCTGTTCCATAACACTCATAAGACACCTTTGCCTTTTTATATTCAATAGAATTTTCCATCACGCAAAAATATGTATCTTTCAATCGATAAATAACAAATGATGAATAAAACCAAAGAAATTCTAATTACTGGCTTTGCTTTGTTTTCTATGTTTTTTGGCGCAGGAAATTTAATTCTACCTCCTTTTTTAGGCAAAAATGCCGCAGATATGTGGTACTGGGTAACTTTAGGTTTCTTTATAACAGCTGTTTTTATTCCTATTCTTGGAATTTTAGCGCATGCACGTTTACAAGGAACTATGTACGATTTTGGAAAAAAGGTTTCTCCTACGTTTAGCTTGATATATTGCTTAATTGTATATGCAATTTCTATTGCTTTGCCAGCTCCAAGAACTGCTTCTGTAACCCACGAAATGGCAATTGAACCTTATTTTGGAACTGGTTCCTTACTTACCAGTAGCATTTACTTTGCTTTGGTTTTTGTGTTTGTAATGAACAGAAGTAAGGTTTTACAAATTTTAGGTCGGTTTTTAACACCACTTATCATCATTATATTATTGTCAATTATTTTTGTTGGAATTTTCTCATCACATACGATAAGTGCTACTACACTTTTTAAAACTCCTTTTGTAGATGGTGTATTAGAAGGCTATCAAACTTTTGATGCTATTGGAGCTGTTGTAGTTGGTGGTGTACTTGTAATTTCTATGAATTTTAATAAAAATGCTTCTTTTGAAGTTAAAAAACAATTGATTTCTAAAGCTGGATTAATTGCTGGTTTAGGACTGCTAATTATTTACGCAGGTTTAATCTATAACGGAGCATTATTTAGTAGTACTTTCTCTGAAGAAGCAACGAGAACAGAAGTATTGTCTGGACTTAGCACAAAAACTCTAGGAAATATAGGAACTGTATTTTTAAGTGTACTTGTTGCATTAGCCTGTTTTACTACTGCCATTGGAATTATTACAGGAACTGCAGATTATTTTAAAGGATTATTTCACAACTCACAAAAAGCGTATACAATTACAGCAATTGTTGGGTGTTTATTAGGTGTTGTTGTTGGGCAGTTTGATGTGCATTATATTATTGTAATTGCTTTACCTGCATTAATGTTTATCTATCCTATAACAATTATTCTAATACTATTAAATGTTATTCCAGAAAAATGGGCTACTGCAGCTGTTTTTAAAGCGGTTGTGATTGTAACATTCATTTTTAGTATTCCAGATTTTTTACAGTTTATTATAGGTAAAGATGCTGTTACAGGAATTCAACATTTAATTCCTTTAGGACAATATCATTTAGGTTGGGTGTTACCTGCTTTGATTGCTTTTATTATTATGAATGGAGTTCAAAAAATTAAATCGTAAATACACCTATAATAGAAGCTGTTTTTCTAGACATAATATTATAATTAGAAATATAAAGTGTGTATTTATTATATTTAGATACGCATATCTAAACGTTGTAGTTAATTTAGATAAATGAAAAAGAAATGAAAAAAATATCAAAAGTCATATTAACAGTAGCTGGAATCGTTTGTTTTTCACAGTGTAAAAGAAAGGTAGATATTTCAAATGAAGTTGCTTATAACGGATCTCCCAAAATTAAACTTGACAGTCTAAAAAATTTAGACAGTTTAAATATTGACTTCCAATTAAGAGGAAGTTGCTATGCATTTAGCAGCAAAAAAAATATTAAAGAATCAAATGGAGAAGCACATTCAGAGAATATTGCAAAACCCAATAATGGCAAGTTTAAAAAAGGACTATTCGGACTTTATTTGAGCGAGAATGAACTACAAAAAGTCTATAAAAATAATATAGGACATACATTATATTTAGTTAACACAACTGACAAGAAGGTAGATTTATATGCTCAAGATAGTCGACTAGACATAAAAGCAGAAGTTAAATCCAAAGCTGGGTTATGGACAGAAATAACATATCTTCCATCTAGTTGGTGTGGGAATAGTTACCATACAATCACTCTCGGTTCAGATGAATATTGGGAGTTTGTACAGCCTATATTTAAAGGAAATTATAAAACAACTCTTCGTTATAAATTGGAATTAGAAAACACCTCAATTGTTTCAAATGAAATAGTCGCCTTTATTAATCTAGAACAATTAGACAAAGAAAGAAAACAAGGTTATCAACCAAATGGGATAATGGATCCTTATAATAAATAAAAAACTATCTATTGCTAGGAATATTTTCCACAAATTAAACTCTCATTTTTTTAATTAACTTTATAACTAAAGAATAGTCAATAGTTACATATAAACTGTTAACCACAACCTGAAATATTAAAACGAGATGAGATTTAACATATGCACCTTATTCTTAATATTGCTTATCACATCATGTGTCAAGCAGCCTCAGTTTGATAAGGAAAAAGAAACAAAGGAAATTTTAAAGTTACATAACCTACAAAGAGATTATCACTTTAATAAAGATTCTATTTCTTTTGCCAATCAACTTTCTAAAAATTTTATCTCAGTTAACAAAGGCGTTGTTTCTCAACCCAAAAAGAGTGAAACTATTTCTAGATATAACGGCTACTTTTCTTCAGTAGAGTTTATAAAATGGGATGATGTTACTGAACCTATCATCAGGTTTTCTGAAGATGGAACACTTGCATACACCATAGTAGATAAGATTGTAAAAGTTGCTCGTAAAAATGAAACAGGAGAAACCATTGAAGGAGAAACTCATTTTGTTTGGACTGCTATCTATAAAAAATATGGAAATGAATGGAAAATAGACTGTGTTACCTCAACTGAAAAAGTTAATAACTAATAATTTATAATCGTAGTTACTCTTTTGGGTTATTTTGGGATTTTCCTTTTCATGATTAATCTAGTAGATTAGTTATTTAAACCATGATCACTAATCATACAAAAACTATAAACAGACATTTTAATCAAAATAAGATATGAAACTAAAAATAAAGACTCTATACCTAATTTTACCTATTCTACTTACGATAATCAGCTGTAATAATAAGAATGAATCACAACAACAACCTGAAGTTTTTCTTTGCTGTGGAGCAAATCCATTTTCATCTCAAAACATAGATAACCTCAACCAGAGTGCAGGTGAAATAAAAGTAATTCCATTATTTACACCTAATGGAGATGGTGTTAACGACATTTTTAGAATTGAAAACATTGACTTTTATCCAAATAATTCAGTAACTCTTTATGATTTGAATGAAAATGAAATATTTACAACCGATAATTACGGAATTAATAATTTTTATGGAGGAAATTTGAATATTGAAAACGGAACATTGAAATATAAAATAGTTATAGAAAATGAACAAACCTTCGTTAAATTTGGCTATGTATGCGTTGTAACTGGTGTTGAAGAAGGAGATAATGACTTTAGTTTTAATACTGAATGCTCATTAACGGACTTCAATGACCCAATAATACCGAATTAAAAAAGTGCTCTAGTAACATATAGCTGTTTATTGCAATTTAAAAATGAATGAAAATAGTTGATGGAATGGAAATAGGATTTATTGATTAAAAAGAGAAAACTCTGAATAGGAATAGTGCATCTTCATATTCCTAAAAAATGTCATGGTGCTTGTGGATAATAAAGTATATAATTAATTACCTTTAAGCGACATCGGAAAATCAAAACTCAACAATGTGTAATCGAAAAGAAAGGTTAGAATTATGTGCTTGTTCAGATATGAAAATTGATAAGATTCAGGAACTCTACTCTGACGAAATAAAAAGTTTAGGTAAAAAAGATTTTCTAAAAGTTATTAAATGGAAATTAAATAAATTTTTAGGAAAAGAATGGAGCGAAATGGATGGTTTAATGATTATGCCATCTCAAAATTTGACTCAAGAATTGACAGAAGACTTTATACTCAAAGAATTGAACAGGCAAAATTGTTTTGATTTTAACTATAAACCAAATGAGGGAGATAATTTAATTTTCGAAATAGGTTGGTTATTGAATAAAAGAGGAAAAAGAGTTAAGCACAAACTCGAATATAAATACTCATCCTATATTTTTAAGAATGAAAAATGGATAGCAGACTCTTATAATCCGTTTTACGAAAAAACAGAAATAATTAAAGAAGGAATATTAAAATTATAAAATCATTCATTCTTTTATCAATTCTTACAGCCTTAATATCCTGTAAAGTTGACAAAAAACAAAAAACTATAATTCTCTGAAAGTAAAAAACCTGTAATGACAACAAAAAGAAATCCTGATATTCTCAATGAATATCAGGATTTGAGTTTACAAGTGTATTATACTTGTGATATTCATTAAGTTTTAAGCATGAAAATAACGCTCATTAATAATTTTTCCGTCTTTCCATTGTGTTCTATTCACTTGTTCAAAATGATGTTTTGTACCATCGTTAGTTGTAAAATCCATTACAGCTTCGTAATAAGATGTATCACCATTAATAGCTATGTTTTTTATTTCGTAGCCACCAAAATCAACTACAGTAGCTAATAATTCTCTTTCGGCTTGTAAACAAACTTCTTTACCAATTTTTGGTTCATTGTTTGCTTCTTGTAAAACAACATCATCAGCTAAGTATTTTTCCATAGCTTCTATAAATTGTCCTTTACCTAATAATTCTTTTAAATCTAAAAGTGCGTTCTCTATTTGATTCTCCATACTATATTTTATTTTTATGTATGCTAAGACGATATTGTAGCCGAATCCTTACGAAATCAAAACAAGTACCTTTTAACCTCTTGTTTTTTAGTAGAAATCAAATTCTTAGTTTTTTAATTAACTTTACAATGAAAAAATTGCAAACACTATGAAAAAATTGGATGTACAGCATTTTCTGGGAATTTATCAGATAAGGAAAAGAATGCAAGAGAATGGGGTAACCAATCCCAGCAATGAAGTCAAAAAATTCACTAAGGATTTTGTAAAAAAATTATCTGAAATGCCTTTAGACGAAGAAGTGAAAATTGATGGTAAATCATTTATTGATTCTAAAGGAAATATAATTGCTACAATACCAGCAGAAAAAATAAAATAACAATATATAAACTGCATTTAATGCCCACCTCTAATAAACGAATTGAAAAAATGCTCTTCCAATCGATTTTAGATAATCTTTATCCTGAAAATGAACCTTTAGAGATGATTGGGGATTTGGCTTTTGACAATATAGATATTCTTGTAAATAAATATTTTGATGACAACTTTAGTCAATTAATCATTAATTCTATAGAGCCACAAACAGACTTAAGAAAAATAGCTTTAATTTTTGAGGTACTTGTTTGGTCAACACCTGATAATGGTGAAAAAATGGATTCAGACACAAAAAATTGGTTGGAATCAAAAGATTTAACAAAAATTAAATGCATGTTATTCAGACATGATTGGTTGCCTTTAAATCAAAATTGGGAAAAGTTATCTAAAGAAATTATTCTTATGAATAGTAAACTTAAAAACTTAATAGAATATTACACAGATGAATTATTATATTGGGAAAAAAATCAAGGAAGAAGAACAGAATTATTAATTAACATCGTAAATACTACAGTAAAACTTGCTTAATTTAATCTATGTATGAAAAAAGAAACGTTAATCATAATTGGAATTGTAGTTATCGGGATTGTTTATTTTGGATTTAAATTTTTTGACTTTACAAAAGGAGTAACAGAGGATATAAAAATCAATGAAACAATAAAAACCAATTATAAAACTAACTAAGTTTAAAGATGGTATATGGGTAAGCACAATAGACTCTCTAGCTGGAATTGAAATTATGAATAATAAATGGGTAGTGTTTTATAGGGGAACAAAAACTACCTCTTCTGACATCTATGATTTTAAAATTAAAAGAGATTACATAAAAACATTAAATACTGAACATAAATCTGATACTTTAAAGTACTCTATCTTGGAGTATAGTGATAGATTATTGAGTTTAATTCATATCCCAAGGGGAAATATTTTAAATTATAAACCTTTAAAAAAATAATGCAAAGCAACCCTTAAAACCTATACCCAACATTTAGTCCAACTCTTGGTACTACTGCTGGCGATTTATCTGTAAATAAATTTCTTCCTAAACCACCTAAAACACTTACCATAAAACCTCCGTTAGATACATATTTGCTTCCAATAGAAATTCCTAAAGCGCCATCTGTATACGAAACATTGCTACTATTCTCTCCACTATTAATTCCTAAGAATAATTCCCCAAAGTAATTCCAGTTTTGAGCCGTTGTAAAATAATGACGGAAAAAAGGTGTAATCATATTGTCTTCATTATATCTAAAATCAGAAGATTTTCCTTCAAAGTTGAATAATGCAGACATTCCCACTGAAGATTGATCGCCGATATAATATTCATAAGACAACTCCAATGTTTTCATTACCAAAGCATCTCCTAAATCTACACTAATTTCTTGCTGTGCTTGTGTAAAAAAACCTATAAATAAGACTGCTAATGCTACTACCTTTTTCATAAAAATGAATTTTGATGATTTAATTATTACTTTGTTTTTATATACCCTATCTAATATCATTCCGAACTTATAAAACGGTATATTTTTTTCTAAAAAAACCGTTTTTCAGCTCACTAACAAAAATACATCATTTATCTAAAAAATAGCTTTCAATTGTACAGTTCCTGTGTGAATTGTTCTAGAACCTTCACTTTTTCTACCAAAATAATTTAGACTTAAATTTAAAAATGAATTCAGCTTTTGATTAAACAATACGTCCCATGTAAAATTTCGTCCTACTTGAAGTCCTTCTAACATTTGATACCCTACTGGAGAATTGGCATTTCCATCAAAATTATTTAAAAACATATTAAAATTTGCCGCTATTTGATTTTGCTTCTTATTCAAATAATAATACTCCAATCCTATTTTTTGTTGTCGCAATTTTTCTGCTCCAACTAATACATTTTCTTTCCTTGTAAATTGATAAAATGCAGAAAGTCGATGGTCTTTATTATATAAAAAGGTAAGTTTAGGATTTACCTCTGCATTTTTTAATTTGTAATTTCTATTGACTAAATTTTCGGTGTTCAATTCATTTTCTGAAACTGCTGAAGTTACTTCAAACAACCAAAACTTAGACAATTTATGCGCAAATTCTAATTGATGAACAAAAGAATTATTCTCTTGATTTCCTATTAAAAACTGTTGCTTGTTTCTCGATAATCCGTAGGTATACACCCAACTATAGTTTTGCAAATTTCTATGAAAATAAAAACTATTTCGAAGGTTAAATTGCAAACCAACTAGCTGACTTTCGTCTAATTGGAAAGGATTAAAATTAAAACTATCGCCAATTCGTTGTTGCTCATTATCTATTAAAAAATACGTTTGGTTATAGAAACGAGATACGAACTTTTGAAATCCTTTTTTAGTTTTCCATTGCGATGGATTTAATGTTACCGATTGTTTCCAAGATACCTTTTGTGTTGGTATAAATCGTACGTTTGGAAGCGGAACTCTTAAGTATGATGCCTGATCTTGGAATTGTGCAATTTCAAACTCTTCAAACTGCTGAATACCATCGTTATTATAATCTATCCAAGTATAAAAACCTTGCCCAGGCTCTGTTTGTACATACACAAAATCTTGTCGAGCCACATTCCCCGAAGATGTTTCATATACAGTTCCTATGGTAAGAAAGTTCTTAAAGAAACGATGATTATATCGCAATCTAGAATTCAACGATTGTTCGTTTTCAGTAAACTTATTATCTGTAAATCGATAGTTTGCATATAACGATAGGGTCACTTTATCATTTTGTACAATCCTACTATCTAAATACAACGTATTTCGGTTGTTTATTTCTGCAAAAGCATTATTTCTAATACTATCGTTTCTTCTATAATTCAATCCCAATTTTGCAAATACTTTGGTAGAATCTCCTACGCCATAAAAACCTTCATACTCTTGGTATTGGTGACTTAAATTATTGAACGTATTGGTAGCCTTATTTTTTATTTCATTCGTTTCAAAACGAAGTACACCACCCAACCACGATTTTTTAAAGCTGTGTTCTAGTGTAGAGTTTAATCTGAAAAACGCATCTTTTTCTAAGTTTGACGTATTATTTAAGATATTTCCTTGAACTCCAAATCTTGTTTTTTTGTTTTGAAAATTCGCTATAATTTCATGCTTATTTCCATTAAAATTATCTGAAAATGTTAGGTGATTGAAACGATAAGAAACAAAATTCTCTTTTGCTTTTTCTAATCGAAAAGCAGTTGCTAATTGATGTTGATTTCCTGTAATATTTCTAAGATTCCAATCCCTATTAAATTCTACAGTTCTAAAACGCTGTACAGTTCTAAAATTCTCTTGTACAAACTCATAATCTACATTGCTAGAAAGCTTCCATGCACGTGCTTGTAATAACTGTTGTTTCCAGTTAATTTTTGTAGCTATTTGCTTATTCTTACCATCGTCTATAGAAGAAAATAAATTTTGATCGCTATCGCTATAAGCAAGCTCGGCATTAATATTTGTTTTGGCAGAAGGAGAGAAGTTTGTATTTACCACAGCTACTTGCAAACTCGTAGGCGCAATTAAACGAATAGCAGGCTCAAAATTTCCTAAATTAGGTCCTACATATCTATAAATTGTTCCAGTAGCAACAGCACTATCTACAATATAACTACCATTATTAGTTCCTACATTAGAAAAAGTAACAGTATATAATTCTTCTGTTTCATCTGTAGAGAACTCAAACGTTTCTATACCTCCAACAATAATTTTACGATATTGAATTCTATTCGGAGAAAATACATCTACAAAAGCACTTGGAGCAATCATTAGAGAAACATCGTTTCCTGCATTGGCCAAAATTTGCTTTTGATCGTTGCTTAAACTTTGTTGTATTGGCTGACTTTTAGCATCGCTTTCATTATAAAAGTATCCCGAGATTGAAAAATTTTCACTTTTATATTGTGCTTTTTCATACGTTATAAAACGTGTATAATTTCTATCTGAAAACTGAAATTCTACACGAATACGCATGTCATTAGTAATAGGGTACGTAGTATTAAAACGTATTTCTGCTAAGTTATAGTCAATAATATAATCTTTATTTTCTCCTCGTTCTAAACGTTTTCCATTAACAAAAACAGCATCGCTACCAGCAACAATTACAATTGCAGATTCATTGTTTGGTCCAAAGATTTTATAGGGTCCTTGATTCCCTTCAGCTCCGATAAAGTTATATACTGAAAAACGTCCTCTTACAACTGCTCCAGAAGCTGCAACATTTAACTTATCGTTAATATTTGCTTTTACTTGCAAACCAGAAACTTGTTTTTCAAAATTTAAAAAGTAACTGTCTTTATTTTCTAACGGCACATCTCCTCCTTTTACACTCCAATTCTTATTGTATAGTTCTATAAAAATCCTATTGAAATCGGTAATACTTTGAGAATATCCATTTTGTTGTAATGGAAAATTTGTATCGAAAATATTCGCTCGTATAAAAACATCTCTGGCTAGTTTTCCTTCAATTGTTAAATCTAGAGAAGCATTTGTTACCGCATTCTGATTATTTCCAGAGGTAATTCCCCGCGTAATAAAACCTTGTGTTTTTAAGCCATCAAAAAACTTATAACCTGACTTTTTCTTATTTGTTGTTAAGCTATATAATTTATCTGTACCATTAGAATTCGGCACAATTAAATGATCGTCTAAAGGTGAATATTCTTTGGTAAGAAAATCAGGAAAACGTAAGTATTCTAAAATGACTTCAGGATAGCCTACATTATTAAAAATGATTTGCGACTTTGGAAAATCAACAGCGTATTTTTCGGTAGACAACTCTTTTCCATCTAGCGAACGGACTTTAAAAAATGTTGGGTTGATACTTACAGAATCTATCTGAATCGTATCTCGTTTAACCGTAATCTTTTTGGTTCTATATTCTTTTAGTTTCTTTTGTCCGAAACCAACAAGGCTTATTAAAAAAAAGCAAAAGAATAATTTTTTAATCATACCTTTATTAAACGTAGTAAGGTCAAAAATAGTTCATTATTTACAAAGTAGTTCTAAATTACTAATTGTAAATATGTTTATGTAACCTAACTACAACCACAATTTGTATCGCATCCTGTTTTCTTTTTAGAAGGAAACACAAACTTCCTCAGTAAAAAAACTACTGCGAATACAACGATTGTATATGTAATAATTTGCTGAATCATTATTTTAAAAACTGATATACTATAAATGCTGATATATAAGCAATAGCTCCCATTCCTATTAACTGAATAAGTGGCCATTTCCAGCTTTTTGTTTCTCTTTTTACAACAGCTAGTGTTGCCATACATTGCATTGCAAAAGCATAAAATACTAACAAAGACATTCCTGTAGCAAAGTTAAATCGCTTATTTCCTGTATCTGGGCGTACCTCTGCCTCCATTCGTTCTTTAATTGTTTTTTCATCTTCTACACCTTCAATACTATAAATTGTTGCCAATGTTCCTACAAAAACTTCTCTAGCTGCAAAAGATGCAATTAAACCAATTCCTATTTTCCAGTCGTACCCTAATGGTTTTACTACTGGTTCAATAGTTTTTCCTGCAATTCCAATATATGATTTTTCTAACTTTACAGAAGCTATTTTTTGTTCTAACTCTTCTGAACTTAATTCTTTAGCGCTTGCTTCTGCAGTTACTTGTTCTTCTACATTATTAAATGAAGCTGGACCATGTGTTGCTAAAAACCACAATACAATAGAAATTGCTAAAATAATCTTACCTGCCTCTAACACAAAGCTTTTTGTCTTTTCTAGTACCGTTAATAGCACATTCTTAAGAGAAGGCATTTTATAATCTGGCATTTCGATAACAAAAAACGACTTGCTTTTAATTTTTAATGTTTTATGTAAAATTAGTGCGGCAATTAATGCGGCAGAAAATCCAAGTATATATAATCCCAGTAAAGTAAGTCCTTGTAAATTTAAAAATCCAAAGATTTTTTTACTCGGAATAATAATAGCGATTAAAATAGCATATACTGGTAAACGTGCAGAGCAGGTAGTAAAAGGTGTTACTAAAATGGTTATCAATCGTTCTTTCCAACTGGTAATTGTTCTAGTTGCCATAACCGCAGGAATTGCACATGCAGTTCCAGAAATTAATGGAATAACACTCTTTCCACTCATTCCAAAACGTCGCATTACTTTATCCATTAAAAACACTACCCTACTCATGTATCCAGACTCTTCCAATACTGCAATTAGTGTGAATAAAATAACTATTTGCGGAATAAAAATTACAACACCTCCTATGCCGGGAATAATTCCATCGGTTAGTAAATCTGTAAACATCCCTTCTGGCATAGAAGTCTTTAACGATTCAGAAATATTTCCAAACAAACCATCTATAAAATCCATTGGAACAGTAGCCCAATCGAAAATTGATTGGAAAATGACTAATAAGATTCCAAAGAAAATTACATATCCAAAAATTCGATGTGTAAATATTTTATCTAACCTAGTTCTTAGGTCTTTTGCTTTAGTTTTATCTATTACATAAGACTCTTTTAAAACTCGATTAATTTTTTGATATCTATAAATTGTTTCTTTATGCTGGTATTTTTTTAGCTTAGAAACATCATCTAAAAAACCTGATAAATCTTCTTCATTATTTAGAAGTGTTTGCTGCGTTACTTCTAACCACAAATGGTATAAAGGTTTTTCAGGATTTACAGCTTGCAAACTATCAAAATAAGCACCATCTATTTTTGTGGCTACTTCTGAAAAGTTTGAAACTGATGCTAACTCTTTATAATTTGCTAATGCTGATTTTAATTCTTTTATTCCTTGGTTTCTCTTTGCTGAAACTAATACAACTTTCGTTTGTAAATCTTTTTCAAGTTTTTCTAGATCAATAGCAATTCCTTTTTTCTCCATTTGATCTGCCATGTTAATGGCTAATACAGTTGGAATTCCTACATCTTGAATTTGTGTAAAAAGTAATAAGTTTCTCTTTAAATTATCTACATCTGTAACTACTAAAATTACATCTGGATAATGTTTGTGCGAAGCATCTTTTAAAACCTGTACAACAATACTTTCATCTACCGAGGTTGGATTGATACTATAAGTTCCAGGTAAATCCGTAATAATTGCTTCTTGACTAGCAGATAAACTACAAGTTCCTTGTTTTTTATCTACTGTAATACCAGGATAATTTCCTACTTTCTGGTTTAATCCTGTAAGTTTATTAAATAACGATGTTTTTCCAGTATTGGGATTCCCAACTAATGAAACCTGAATCCTATCTTTCCCCATCTATACAATCTAAATTCGTAAGTTTAATTTTTAATGCTGTTTCTTTACGGATAGCAATATGACTTCCATTTACACAGATGTACATAGGATCTTTCATAGGTGCAATTTGAATCAATTCTACTTCTGCTCCAGGTAAACAACCCATTTCTAATAATTTTAATGGAATTGCATGTTGATTTTCATCAGAAATAACTCCCGTTTCCCCTATTTTTAAAGATGCTATGGTACTCAAAAATGATTTATTTAATACAATTATTCCCGCGATGGCGGGAATTGTAGTGAAATGCAAATATACTAAATTAGAACCGTTCTAAAGAGATGGTTTTTTCCTCTTTGCAGAAGTGGTATATTTGCCCCATGACATTTGACGAGATTATAGGTCAGGAACACATAAAAAAACACCTGTTAGCTTCTGCTGAAAATGGTAGAATTCCACATGCACAATTATTTATTGGAAAAGAAGGTTCTGGAACACTTCCTATGGCAATTGCTTACGCGCAATTTTTATTGTGCAATTTTTCTGATGATACAGAAGCATGTTCTATAAAATGTAACAAACTACAACATCCCGATTTACATTTTGCATTTCCTGTAACCACTAACGATTCCGTTAAAAAACACCCTGTAAGTAACTTGTTTTTAGACGAATGGCGCGATTTTATTTTTAAAACGCCTTATAGTGGTTTATACGACTGGCTAAAAAGTATTGGCGTAGAAAACAAACAAGGACAAATTGGTGTAGATGAAGCTGAAGATATTGTAAAAAAACTATCCTTAAAATCATACGAAGGTGGTTTTAAAGTAATGATTATATGGATGGCTGAAAAAATGAATATTGCAGCTTCTAATAAATTACTAAAGCTTATAGAAGAACCTCCTTCTAAAACAATCTTCTTGTTAGTTACTGAAGATGAAGGACAAATTATTAATACGATTAAATCTCGTTGTCAAGCATTGCATTTTCCTTCTTTAAGTGAAAATGACATTGCAAATACATTAGTAGAAAAAGAGCAAGTGTCTTCCAATGACGCTTTTCGTATTGCTCAACAATCTGAAGGAAATTATAATAAAGCATTACATTTATTACATAACGATTCTAATGATAGTATTTATGAAGAATGGTTTATTACTTGGATTCGTAGTGCATTTAAAGCCAAAGGGAACGCTGCTGTTATTCAAGATTTAATTCAATGGAGTGATGCTATTGCAAAATCGGGTAGAGAAACTCAGAAACAATTTATTCAATATTGTTTACAATTCTTCAGACAAGCTTTGTTACTAAATTATGGTACTCCAGACTTAGTCTACTTAATACCGCAAACAGCAAACTTTAAATTAGAAAAATTTGCTCCTTTTATTCACAGTGGAAATATTCTTACCATTGAAAAAGAATTGAATGATGCACAATATCATATTGAAAGAAATGGTAATGCAAAAATTATTTTATTAGATTTATCTATTAAACTTACTAGGTTACTACATACCAAAGAATAACTATAAAATATTTTAAAATGAACATTCGATTATTTTCAATATTAGTTTCGTTTGGACTAATTTTTGCTGCGTGTAAATCAGAAAAAAAGACTCAAAAAAAATCATTACAAGATTATATGGTTGGTTCGTGGGAAACCTCTTACATTAAAATTGACTATCCAACTTATAAAAAAGCTGATAGTGCTTTTGTTTTTGAAGACGATTTTAGTAGTCCAACGTCTGGTAGAGCACAATCTAAATACAATGCAGATGGTACCTTTTCTGCTTGGTTTAAACAACCTGATAGCTCTAAAGTTGGAGAAACAACAGGAAACTGGAAAACAAAAGGTGATAGTTTATACATAGATTATCCTTATTTAGGAAAACAAGTAGAAGCTTGGTATTTAATTAAACCTACTAAAGAAGGATTTGAAGGAACTGTAATTTATGATTGGGATGACGATGGTGAGTCTGATGACACGTTATTTATGAAATCTAAAAAACTACATTAAAATTGCTGAAACTAGACAATATTTCTTTACGTATACGGATATTTTTATCCATGATATTATTAGTATTAATGGCTTCAATACTAATTGTTACAGTTACCTATTATCAGTATGGTGAGCAAACTAAAGACTATAATATCTTACGATTTGGTAGAAAAGAAAACGCTACTCGATATAATATTGAAATCGAACTGAAGAAAAAAACTACCTATCCAGTATCTACGCAAAACCTCTCTAAAATATTTCAGGATCGTATTTACGAAATAGCTGCTGTGCATAAGCTTACTATTTCTATGTACGATATGAATGGTAACCTTTTAAAATCTTCCATTCCATATGATTTTGAAAAAGTAGAAGAAACTCCTTTATCACAAGAAATTGTAAATGAACTTGCCAATAATTCAAACCATAGAATTTTAAAAACTAGAGAAGAAAAAGGAATATCTTACCTTTCTTCTTATACTTATATTAACGACCCTCGTTTCAAAAGAATTGGAATTTTAGAATTAAAAATAGCTCAAGATAACGAAGAACAAAAAGAAGAACTACGAGAGTTTATGTCTCGACTAACAGTGGTATATATCCTTATGTTTATTGCTGCTATTGCCTTGGCATATTTCCTATCAAGTTATATTACTCGATCTATTCAAACTATTTCTGAAAAAATTAAAGAAACGCGATTAAATAAACGTAACGAAAAAATTACGCTTAGTGCCGCAAGTGCTGAAATCAACTCACTTGTAGAATCTTATAACAACATGATCGATCAGTTAGAAGATAGTGCTGTAAAACTAGCCCAAAGCGAACGTGAACAGGCTTGGCGAGAAATGGCAAAACAAGTTGCCCATGAAATTAAGAATCCGTTAACTCCAATGCGATTAACAGTGCAAAGTTTCCTTAGAAAGTTTGATCCTACAGACGTAAATATTAAAGGAAAAGTTGCTGAATATAGTGAAACACTCATACAGCAAATAGATGTTATGAGTTCTATTGCTTCTGCTTTTTCAGATTTTGCAAAAATGCCTACGCAACGTAAAGAGAATTTAGACGTAGTAGCAGTTGTAAAACACGCTTTAGATATTTTTAATGAAGATTACATTCATTATTTCCCTCAAGAAAAAGAACTGTATGCACATTTAGACAAAACACAACTTATTAGGATTATTACCAATCTAGTGAAGAATGCAAAACAAGCCATGAAAGAAGGGGAAGAAAACCCTAAAATAGAAGTAAAAGTTGCTACTGATGAAGTTAAAAATATTGTAATAACTGTTTCAGACAATGGAAAGGGAATTTCCGAAGAAAATAAACGATTAATTTTCGAACCTAAATTCACCACAAAAACAAGTGGAATGGGGCTGGGATTACCTATGATTAAAAATATTATAGAGGCCTATAATGGTACTATAACTTTTTCATCATCCTATGGAATTGGAACTGTTTTTACTGTAACTTTACCAAAAACTTAACTCATGAACTTTGAAAACATACTTGTTGAACAAAACAATAGTTTAGCAACGATTACTATTAATAGACCTAAAAAATTAAATGCTCTTAATAAAAATACGATTGCAGAGCTTCATGAAGCTTTTAAAGCTTTAGAAAGTGATGAGAATGTAAAAGTTATTTTATTAACTGGTAGCGGAGAAAAAGCATTTGTTGCAGGTGCAGATATTTCAGAATTTGCTCACTTTTCTGAAGAAGAAGGAGGACGTTTAGCTGCTAAAGGACAAGAATTGTTATTCGATTATGTAGAAAATTTATCAACTCCAGTAATAGCATTAGTAAATGGTTTTGCCTTAGGAGGAGGTTTAGAATTGGCAATGTCTTGTCATTTTAGAATTGCTTCAGATAATGCTAGAATGGGATTACCAGAAACATCTTTAGGAGTAATTCCTGGGTATGGTGGTACACAAAGATTACCATTACTTATAGGAAAAGGAAAAGCAATGGAACTTATTATGACTGCCGGAATGATTGGTGCAGAAGAAGCTAAAAGCTATGGTTTAGTAAACTATGTAGTTTCTCAAGAAGAATTACTTCCTTTAGGAGAAAAATTAGCTGGAAAAATCATGAAAAATTCTTCTGTAGCAATTAGCAAAGCTATTAAAGCTATCAATGCATGTTTTACAGATGGAGAAAACGGATATCAAACAGAAATTAATGCTTTTGGAGAATGCTTCGGAACCGAAGATTTTAAAGAAGGAACTACCGCTTTTTTAGAAAAACGAAAGCCTGATTTTCCAAATAAGTAAATGATAAAATTTATAAAGACTTACTAAAAATGTAAGTCTTTTTTTATACTTTAAATTAAATTAGCAACAATTTCCTGTTAATTCTTGATAAAAAGTATTAAAAAAACAAGAAAACTGTATGAATGGTCGTTTTTTTTGTATAAATTGCGACAAACACATATATCTTGTAATCTATGCTTAAGGCCATAATTGTTGACGACGAAGATAAAGCCATCAAAAGCTTGTCTTGGGAACTCTCTAATTTTAATGATGAAGTTGTAATTCTGGATACTTTTTCTAATCCAGAAAAAGCGCTTGACTTTATTAAGAACAACAAAATTGATTGTTTGTTCTTAGATATAGAAATGCCTACTATGGATGGTTTTCAATTTATTGAAAAACTATCTAGAAAAGATTTTGCAATTGTAATTACTACTGCTTATAACGAGTATGCAATAGAAGCACTTAAAAAAGAAGCTATAGATTATTTATTAAAACCTGTTGATACCGATGATTTAGAACAGTCTTTAAAAAAGATAACGAAGTTTACCAGAAGAATAGCTGATGTAGATACTGATGAAAAGTTTGAAAAAATTCTATTTAATTTTAATCAGCGTTTAGAAGAGAAAAAAATTATCATTAATGCAGATGGTAAATTAATTTTCTTAAAACCTCAAGAAATTGTTTGTGTAGAATCTGATGGTAATTATAGTTCTATACATACAAATGAAGGAAAAAAGATTGTAGTAACTAAAAAACTAAAAGAGGTAAACAGTCTACTTCCTGAAAGCCAATTCTTCAGAATTCACAATTCTTATATCATCAATTTAAACAAGGTAAAAGAATACTACAAAACAGATGGATATGTTGTGTTAGAATTGAACCATAAAGTACCTGTCTCTCGACAAAAAAAATCTGAATTTCTTGACAAGTTTTAATATGAACCCAAAAGTCCTCCTTTATTTTTTACTTTTTTCTTTTGTTGTTGCTTTCTCGCAGAATGGAAAAGTAAACGGGAACGACGTTCTTATTGAAAAAATAGTAAAAGAAAAAACAAGCAATTATTTTGAATTAGATTCTCTTTTTTACAATAATGGTAGAAATAACAAATCTCTTACAGAGCAAGACTATCAGAAGTTATACGATAAAAGCTTAAAAAACAAGTATACTATTGGTCAAATTTATGCAGCTAATAGTCTTGGTAGAATTTACAGAAGAAAATCTAACTATAAAAAAGCTACCGAGTATCACAAAGAGGCTTTAAAACTAGCCAAATCTATTGGCGATATAGATATTAGAATTATAACATTAAATCTCTTAGGAGTTTGCTATAGAAGACAAGATGATGTGAGAAACGCTTTAAACTACCATCAATCTGCATTATCCCTAGCTAACAAGATTAAAAACCCTACAATAGAGAACAAAAAAAGCATTAGTATTTCTGAAAACAGTATTGGTAATAT
Organism: Tenacibaculum amylolyticum; assembly: GCF_964511145.1. Taxonomy (NCBI): domain Bacteria; kingdom Pseudomonadati; phylum Bacteroidota; class Flavobacteriia; order Flavobacteriales; family Flavobacteriaceae; genus Tenacibaculum; species Tenacibaculum amylolyticum. Next base: position 61,692 of record NZ_CAZEFZ010000008.1, on the reverse strand, counting down.
TTACATGACATTACACCAATACGATTTAGCTCTTGAAAAATTCGAAAAAGCGATACAAATACAAAAGGAATTAAAGAACAAAAGAGGCCTTGCCATTAACTATCAAAATATAGGTTTTGCGCAAGAGAACTTATTGTTTTACGATGACGCTATAGAAAACTACAACAAATCACTTCAACTAAACAAAGAAATAAATTCTGAATTAGGAAAAATTATTTGCTATAACAGCTTAGGAAGCGTGTATACAAAAACACTTCAGCATCCTAAAGCATTGCAAATTATGGAAGAAATTTTTCCTATAGCATCTAAATTTGAGAACAAATACTATTATGCCAGAACATTAGCTAATTTGGGATTAGCTCAAATAAAAAACAAACAATTCAAAAAGGCTGAAACAACACTCAAAGAAGCTTTAGAAGTTTCTAAAAAATATGGTTTTAAAAAGAGTTTAATAAGTAGTTATTTCTATTTATCTGAACTTCATGAAGAACTTGGTGATCACACTAAAGCAATTGATTTTTACAAGAAAGCTGTCGCTTTAGAAAAAAATACTTTAGGACAACAAACCATAGCATACGTTAATAATTTAATTTCTAAACACGATTTACAATCAAAAATCAATGAAATAAATTACCTCGAAAGTCAATCGAAAATTGAAACATTAAAGTTTTTTAGAAATAGAAATATTCTAATCATTACATTAATTACTATCGCGTTATTGAGTATTGCTTTGTACTCTATTTATCGTCAACGACTTTTAAATAACGATCGTAAAATATTACTCTTAGAGCAACAAGCTTTACAAACACAAATGAATCCTCATTTCATTTTTAATGCTTTAAACTCTATTAAGTTATATATTATTAATAACGAACAAAGGCAAGCTGTTTACTACTTAAATAAATTCTCTAAGCTTATTCGTAACATCTTAGATGTTTCTAAAGTAAAAGAAGTGAGTTTAAAAGAGGAATTAGCGACTATGGATTTATACATGAGTATAGAAAATATCCGTTTTTCTAATGAGATAAATTATAAAGTAGAAATTAACCCTGATTTAAATTCAGACACCATTAAAGTACCCCCTTTAATTTTACAACCTTTCCTAGAAAATGCTATTTGGCATGGACTATCTTCTAAAGAAGGTGAAAAGCAAATTACATTAACCGCCAATAAAATTGAAGGTAATTTGGTAGAAGTAAATATTATTGATAATGGAATTGGTAGAGGCGCTGCTGGAGAAATAAAGAAACGAAAATCATTGAAAAGGAAGTCTATTGGTATCGATTTAACCAAGGAAAGATTAAAAACATTTTCTGAAGATTACGATAACGAATCTTCTTTAAAATATTACGATTTAAAAAATGAAGATGGAACATCAGCAGGAACAAAGGTTTCTATTATTTTCTCGCTGGTTTAAAAATCAAACTCTAACTGAATCCAAACAGGATCTTTTTTCTCAGTATTCAAATTACTTAAAGAAATCCCCAATAATCTTACAGAATTTTTCAAGGTGTCTTGTAATAACAATTCTTTTATAATTGGAAAAAACTCTTCTTTTCGCTGAACGTATTTATGAACTGTTTTACTACGAGTTTGCTGTGTAAAATCGCTATACTTTATTTTTAATGTCACCGTTTTGCCTTTAGCTTTCGAATGCTTCATCCTTTTCTCCAATTCTTCAGCAATATGTTCTAGCTTGTCTAACATATAAATTTCTGAAGATAAGTTTTCATTAAATGTACGCTCAGCAGCAATTGATTTTCTAACTCTGTCTGGCTTGACTTTACTATGATGAATTCCTCGTACTATATTGTAGTAGAAACCACCCGATTTTCCAAAAAGTCTAGTCAGTTCTTCTAATGTTTTTTGCTTTAAATCTAAACCTGTAAAAATACCTAGATTGTACATTTTAGCTGCAGTTACTTTTCCAACACCATAAAATTTACCTACAGATAATTCTTCTAGAAAAGGAACTACTTCTTCTGGGTGAATTGTTTTTTGTCCATTTGGTTTATTAATATCTGAAGCAACTTTTGCTAAAAACTTATTTATAGAAATACCAGCAGAAGCCCTTAGTCCTAACTCTTCCCAAATACGTTCTCGTATTTCTTGAGCAATTAAACTTGCCGATGGATTTCCTTTCTTATTCTCCGTAACATCTAAATATGCTTCATCTAAAGAAAGAGGCTCTACCAGGTCTGTATATTCATAAAAAATCTTTCGTATTTGTAATGAAATCTCTTTATAACGTGCAAATCTAGGTTTTACAAAGAGTAATGATGGACATTTTTTTCTGGCCAATACTCCACTCATTGCAGATCTAACTCCATATTTTCTTGCTTCATAACTAGCAGCAGAAACCACGCCTCGTACACTGCTTCCTCCTACAGCAACAGGCTTTCCTTTTAATTCAGGATTATCCAATTGCTCTACAGATGCATAAAAAGCATCCATATCTACATGGATAATTTTACGAAAAGGTGGTTCTAGCTCCTCCATTTTATAAAATTAAAAAAAGCTCTCGAAAGAGCCTCTTTTTAATTTATAAATCAAATCCTAAATTTAATTGAACCATTATTGGAAAAAAGTTATGATTCCCTTTGGTATCGAAATAATAAATTGGACCTACATCAAACAATAAATGGAAGTTTTTACCGTATTTCCTTTGTATTCCCCATGTTGGACCTACTGCAAAATCAAAATTGCTTGTACGATTAAAATTACTGGTTATTGTATTTCCTCTCGTAAACAATCTAGCAGAAATAAAGTTTCCAGAATTATTATCTGTTGCTCGTTTTTTCTCTTTTCGTTTTTCAAAATTGTAAAACCATTTGTGTTGCACATCTAAAAAAGGATTGATTGAATATAAAAAACCAGATCCTCCAGAACTTGTTTTTGGATAACTTCCTCCATAACCAACTCCTAAACCAACTGAAAATGTTGAGTAATTACTTGTAGGAACTTCTAGCTCTACTCCTGGATTTAAAAAATTCACTCTCCATACTTTTTCTGTAAATTTAATTTGTTGACTAAAAGACATAAGTCCTACAAAAAGTAATAGTAATGTAATTTTGTTTTTCATATAATAGTAGTTTTTAGTTTTCCTGCTACTACTAACAACAAACATTCCTAAAAAGAAAAAAGCTCTCAATAATGAGAACTTTTTAAAAACTTTAACAGAGCTATCTTTAGCTCTTATATTTTAATTTTTCAGATCTACCTTTCTTAAAAATCTTATTACTTGCGTGTTTTCCTTTTCGTAATTCTTTTTGTTCTTCATACGATAAGTGAATGATTTCTTGACATTCTTTAGAACATGTATTTTCCATTTGCTCTGCACATTCATCACACTGAATAAATAATAAATGACAACCTTCATTTGCACAATTCGTATGCGTATCACAAGGTTTTCCACATTGGTGGCAATTAGAAATTACATCATCAGAAATACGCTCTGCTCTTCTATGATCGAATACAAAGTTTTTCCCTAAGAATTTATTCTCAATTCCCTCTGCTTTTACTTGCCTAGTATACTCTATAATCCCACCTTCTAATTGGAATACATTTTTAAATCCTTTATGCTTATAATAAGCTGAAGCCTTCTCGCATCGAATTCCTCCTGTACAATACATTAAAAGGTTCTTATCCTCTTTATGCTCTTTTAAATCTTCCTCTATAATATCCAAAGAGTCTCTAAAAGTATCTACATCTGGAGTAACTGCTCCTTCAAAATGCCCAATCTCACTTTCGTAATGATTACGCATATCTACACATACTGTATTAGGATCTTCTAACATTTTGTTAAACTCTACAGCAGATAAATGAACTCCTTTGTTCGTTACATCAAAAGTATCATCATTTAAACCGTCGGCAACAATCTTATTTCTTACCTTAATTTTTAGTTTTAAAAACGATTTATTGTCTTGCTCTACAGCAACATTTAAACGAATCCCGTTTAAAAAAGAAATGCTATCTAACTGCTCTTTTAATTCATTAAAATTCTCAGCAGGAACAGATATTTGTGCATTTATTCCTTCATAGGAAACATAAGTTCTTCCTAATACATCGAGCTTATTCCACTCAATAAATAATTTATCTCTAAAAAGTTGTGGGTTCTCTATCTTATAGTATTGATAGAAAGAAATTGTGATACGGTCTTTTCCCGCTTCGTCTATTAATGCAGCGCGTTCTTCGGCGCTTAACTTGTTGTACAGTTGCATGCTATACCTTTTTAAGTTAAACAATATGATATTTTGTTACGATTTTCTTTAAAAATCGCTGCAAATGTACATAATTTTTAGATTTAGTGTTTAAAATACTACTTTTTGTGTCAAATTGATAGGAATTAAACTTTTACATAAAATTTTAGATAAAAAGAGATACAACTAGTCTTATTTTTTTAAACCTTTGTATCAGCAATATAAATAAGTTAAAAAGAAATTAAAAATGAGAGTAGCAGTTGTAGGTGCTACCGGTATGGTAGGTAACGTAATGTTACAAGTATTAGCAGAACGTAATTTTCCCGTAACAGAATTAATTCCTGTAGCATCAGAACGTTCTGTAGGAAATCAATTAGAATTTAAAGGAACAACTTATACTGTAGTTGGTTTAGAAACTGCAGTTTCTATGAAACCAGACGTAGCTTTATTTTCAGCAGGTGGTAGCACTTCGTTAGAATGGGCCCCTAAGTTTGCTGAAGTAGGAACTACAGTAATTGATAATTCTTCTGCTTGGAGAATGGATCAAACAAAAAAGTTAATTGTTCCAGAAATTAATGCTCAAGAACTAACCGAAAACGATAAAATTATTGCTAACCCAAATTGCTCTACCATTCAAATGGTAATGGCTTTGGCTCCGCTTCATAAAAAATACACCATGAAACGTTTGGTAATTTCAACTTATCAATCTATTACAGGAACAGGTGTAAAAGCAGTAAAGCAATTAGAAAATGAATTTAATGGTGCTGAAGGAGAAATGGCATATCCATACCAAATTCATAAAAACGCTTTACCACATTGTGATGTTTTTGAAGAAGCTGGTTATACCAAAGAAGAATTAAAGCTAGTAAGAGAAACGCATAAAATTTTAAACGACCCAAGTATTGGAATTACTGCTACAGCAGTAAGAATTCCTGTTGTTGGTGGGCACTCTGAAGCTGTAAATATTGAATTTGAAAATCATTTTGAAGTAGAAGATATTAGAAAAATACTTTCTGAAACACCAGGAGTAATTGTTCAGGATGATATTGAAAACAATCAATATCCAATGCCTTTCTTCGCTGAAGGTAAAGACGAAGTTTTTGTAGGTAGAATTCGTAGAGATTTATCGCAACCTAATTCTTTGAACTTATGGATTGTTTCTGACAACCTAAGAAAAGGAGCAGCTACAAACACTATTCAAATCGCTGAGTATTTAGCTTCAAAAAATTTACTTAAAAATACAGTAGCTACCGTTTAATAGTAGCACACTTATATACATTAAAATCCTGCTTACATAGCAGGATTTTTTATTTTTGACACATGGACACAACACTTATTATAGATAACACTATTGTCTTTGTAAAAAAGACTCTAGAAGGCGCAGAAGGAGGACACGATTATTTCCATATAGAACGCGTATATAAAAATGCTTTACAAATTGGAAAACAAGAAAAACAGGCTGATTTATTTATTGTTGCACTTGGCGCTTTACTCCACGATATAGCTGATAGTAAATTTCATAATGGAGACGAAACTATAGGGCCTACAAAAGCAAGACAATTTTTAGAGGCTGAAGGAGTAAATGAAGAAGTCATTCAACATGTGCAACACATTATTGAAAACATTTCTTTTAAAGGTGGAAACTTCAATCAAAAATTTAAATCTCTAGAACTAGATATTATTCAAGATGCAGACAGATTAGATGCTATTGGCGCTATTGGTATTGCACGCTGCTTTAATTATGGAGGTTTTAAAAATAGAGTTTTATACGATCCTGAAATTGCTCCACAACTAAATATGACCAAAGAAGAATATAAAAGTTCCAAAGCACCTACTATTAACCATTTTTATGAAAAGCTTTTATTACTTAAAGACCGTATGAATACTCAAACAGGTAAAGAGCTTGCTACAAAGAGACATGAGTTTATGGAGCAGTTTTTAACGCAGTTTTACAATGAATGGAATGCTACAATTTAACCTAAGTAAATTACTTACATTCGTAAATAATTAATCTATGTTAATAAATGGTTTCTATAACGTAATTTTTTTGCAAATATTCTAAAAATAATATATGTTTACAAAGTAGTTTTAAACTACATCCCTTATTTGTAATAATCCCCAAAATAAAAACGCTCAATTTAACAATTGAGCGTTTCTTCTTTTAAAGAATATAATCTTTATATCAGCTGTTTCTTAAGCTTCAAATGGAACTATAGAAACATATGATCTGTTGTCTCTTTTCTTTTGGAATTGAACAACTCCGTCTACTTTAGCATGTAAAGTATGGTCCTTACCCATGTAAACATTTTCACCTGGATAATGTTGTGTTCCTCTTTGACGAACGATAATGTTACCTGCAATTGCAGCCTGTCCTCCAAAAATTTTCACTCCTAAACGTTTCGATTCCGATTCACGACCGTTTTTCGAACTACCGACACCTTTCTTATGAGCCATGTTTGTAAGTTTTTAAGGTTAATTATTTACTTAATGCTTCAATTAATTCTGCTTTCTTTAAAGAAGTGTATCCTGTAATACCTTTTTCTTTAGCTAAAGCTTTTAACTCAGCAACTGTCATAGAAGATAAATCTTTAGTTTCCTCAGATTTTGCTTCTGCTTTAGGAGCTTCAGTTTTCTTAGCAGCTGCCTTTTTAGTTCCAGATGCTGCGATACCTTCGATTTGAATCTCAGTTAAGTACTGACGGTGACCATTTTTCTTTTTGTAACCTTTTCTTCTTTTCTTCTTGAAAACGATTACTTTTTCACCTTTTAAGTGTCCTAAAATCTTGGCAGTTACTCCTGCACCTTCTATAGCTGGGGCGCCAATAGTTACGTTACCTTTATCTTCGATTAACATTACCTTGTCAAAAGTTACTTGAGAACCTTCAGCTTCTGGTAAACGATGAACGTAAACTTTTTGGTCTTTTGCTACTTTAAATTGCTGCCCTGCTATCTCTACGATTGCGTACATACTCTTTGTTTTGCGTTTATACTTAATTAATTATGCATTTTTAAATTAAAATGCGGGTGCAAATATACGCTTTTTTTACTGTAAAACAACCTGTTAATCATAATTTTACTCCTTTTGCTTTATAAATAACATTTGAGCGTTTTTTTATGTTTATTTTTGATATAGTTTTTATTTATCTGCAATATTTTTATTGCAAACGTAACAAATTGGTTAATCTCACGTCAAACAATTTAAATTATTCAAAAACACAAATCTAAAATAATGAAAAAAACCATTTTAACTCTTGCTGCTGCTGCTTTTGCTTTTACTGCAACTGCACAACAAGTAGAATTTGAAGAGTACGATTTAAGTAATGGAATGCATGTTATTTTGCATAAAGATAATTCTGCTCCTGTAGTTGTTACATCAGTAATGTATCATGTTGGTGCAAAAGATGAGCAACCAGACAGAACAGGAATGGCGCACTTTTTCGAACACTTATTATTTGAAGGAACTAAAAATATTAAGAAGGGAGATTGGTTTAAGATTGTATCATCTAATGGAGGTAGAAATAACGCTAACACTACAGATGATAGAACATATTATTATGAAATTTTCCCATCGAATAATCTTGAATTAGGATTATGGATGGAGTCTGAACGTTTATTACACCCAATTATTAAGCAAGGTGGTGTAGATACACAAAATGAGGTTGTAAAAGAAGAAAAAAGATTACGTGTAGACAATCAACCTTACTCTCGTTTTTTAGAAAATGTTAAAAAGAACATGTTTAAAAAACACCCATACAAAGGAACTACTATTGGTAAAATGGAGCACTTAGATGCTGCTACTTTAGATGAATTCTTAGCTTTTAACAAGAAGTTTTATACTCCAAACAATGCTACTTTAGTTGTGGCTGGTGATCTTAATGTTAAGCAAGCGAAAGAGTGGATTAAAGAATATTTTGGAAGAATTCCAAGAGGCGAAGATGTTGTAAGAAACTTCCCTAAAGAAGATCCTATTACAAAACAAATTGAAGCGAAAGCATACGATCCAAATATTCAGATTCCTGCAATTATGGAAGCGTATAGAACACCTTCTATGAAAACAAAGGATTCTAGGGTGTTAGACATGATTTCTTCATATTTGAGCAGTGGAAAAAGTTCTGTTTTATACAAGAAACTTGTTGACGATAAAAAAATGGCATTACAAGCTGGTGCAATTAATTTAAGTCAAGAGGACTATGGAACTTACATTATTTATGCATTACCATTAGGTAAAACTCCTTTACAAACTCTTGTAAAAGAAATTGATGCTGAAATCGTAAAACTTCAAACAGATTTAATTTCTGAAAAAGACTACCAAAAATTACAGAATAAGTTTGAAAACAATTACGTTAACTCAAACTCTAGTGTAGAAGGGATTGCAAATTCTTTAGCTCGTTACAATGTATTATATGGTGATACTAACTTAATAAATACTGAAATTGATATATACAGATCTATTACGAGAGAAGATATTAGAGAAGTTGCTAAAAAATATCTAAATCCTAACCAAAGGTTAATTTTAGAATATTTACCAGAGAAGAAGAAATAAAGTTAACATCAAACGACAAGAAAGAATCATGAAAACAAAAATAGTATCGTTTATAGCAATTTTAGCAATGTCTTTTGCTGTAACTGCTCAAAGAGATTTAAATAAGCAACCAAAACCTGGTCCTGCTCCAAAAATAAAATTAGGAAAACCAGAAAAGTTTAAATTATCTAATGGCTTACAAGTAATTATGGTAGAAAACCACAAATTACCAAGAGCTGCTGCTACTTTAAGCATAGATAACAAACCTGTATTTGAAGGAGACAAGGCTGGTTTATCTAGTGTTATGGGAGGTTTATTAGGAAATGGAACTTCTAATATTTCAAAAGATGCTTTTAATGAGCAAGTAGATTATTTAGGAGCTAATGTTAGTTTTTTCAGTTCAGGAGCTTTTGCTTCTTCTTTAAAAAGATATTTCCCAGAAGTATTAGGATTAATGGCAGATGGAGTTAAAAACGCTGTTTTTACAAAGGAAGAGTTTGACAAAGAAATTGAAAGAACTTTAGAAAGCTTAAAAAACAACGAAAAAAATGTAAAAGCAATTGCTGGCAGAGTTGAAGACAACTTAACGTACGGTAAAAAACACCCATTTGGTGAATTTACTACACCAGAATCTATCAAGAATATTTCATTAGTAGATGTGCAAAACAATTATGCTACTTACTACAGACCTAATAATGCTTATTTAGTAATTGTTGGAGATATTAATCCAAAAGAAACTAAAAAATTAGTAAAGAAGTTATTTGGTGATTGGAAAAAAGGAACAATTCCTAGTTATACAATGCCAAAGCCAGAAAATCCTACAACTACAGAAATCAACTTTATCGACATGCCAAATGCTGTTCAATCGGAAGTTGCTGTTGTAAATAATATTGACTTGACTTTAGGTGATAAAGATTATTATGCTGCCTTATTAGCTAACAACATTTTAGGTGGTGGTGGAACTGCTCGTTTATTCATGAACTTACGTGAAGATAAAGGGTATACTTATGGTTCTTACTCTAGAGTTAACCAAAGCAGACATGCTGGTAAATTTAAAGCTAGCGCTAGTGTTCGTAATGCAGTTACAGATAGTTCTATGGTAGAAATCTTAAAAGAGATTAATAAGATTCGTTACCAAAAAGTTTCTGAGGAAGAATTAAAGAACTCGAAAGCTGAATACGTAGGTAACTTTGTAATGGACGTTCAAAAACCTAGAACTGTAGCAAACTTTGCTTTAAATATTGCTCGTTACAATTTACCTGATGATTTCTATGAAAAGTATTTAGAGAATATTAATGCAGTTACTTTAGATGATGTTCAAAATGCAGCAATTAAATACTTTAAAGGAGATAAAGCGAGAGTTTTTATTACTGGTAAAGGAATTGATGTATTAAAAAACCTTGAAAAAACATCTGATTACAAGATTAAGTATTTCGATAAAAACGGGAACCCAACTACGAAGCCAAAAATGAGCTTACCAATTCCAGCAGGAGTTACAGCTGCAACTGTGGTAGATGGTTATTTTAAAGCTATTGGTGGGAAAGATAAAGTAGACGCAGTAAAAACTGTAATGATTACTTCTGAAGCAAAAATACCTGGCGCTCCAGCTCCTATTAGTATTACAACTAAATTGGCATCTCCTAACAAGAGTTCTTTTGTTGTTTCTATGATGGGTAACACTTTACAAAAATCTGTTTTCGACGGTACTAAAGGATACGAAGAAGCTCAAGGACAGAAAAAAGAAACAGCTGGAAAGGACTTAGAAGAAGCAAAAAACAAAACAGCTCCTTTTGCTGATACAGCTTACAAAAAAGGGAAATTAGACAGAATTGAGCCAATAGATGGTAAAAACGCATACGTTATTAAGTACAACAATACAGAGATTTTCTATGACGTAGATTCAGGTTTAAAAGTAAAAACAGTAGAAACTGTTAAAGGTCCTCAAGGAGAAGTAAAACAACCAACTTCTTTCTCAGATTATAAAGAAGTGAATGGAATTAAGTTCCCACATAAAACTATCAGAAAAGCAGGTCCTGGAAATATAACTTTAAATGTAAAAGAAATCAAAATTAACGAAGGAGTTTCTGACGCTGATTTTCAATAAAAAAACAAATTCAAAAGGTCTTTCGCTGAAAGACCTTTTGAATTTATTAAAACTTTTCCATAGACCAAGGTGCTCTTCCAGCACATCTATTTGCTTCTTCAAGGACATCTTCTTTAGGACAACCTCCTAAGCATCTATAAAAACCACTATCTATTATTTCGTTAGCAACGGCCATAATAGCTAAACATGTTCCTTTATGCCAATCAACACCTCCGATAATAGATTCAGATTTCTCTCTAGAAATTTCAAATTGTTTTAATTTTTCTATACTTTTCATATCTTATTTAATTAAATTAATTTGCAATTATAACATTTTTTATTTCTTCCTATTTACCAAATACACTCCGAATAAAATAATAACCCCGGCAACTAATTGTATAAAGCTTAATTTCTCTCCATCTACAATTCCCCAAATTACAGCAACTATAGGAATTAAATACGTTACCGAAGTTGAGAAAACAGGTGAAGAAATCTGAATTAATTTATTAAACATAATTTTAGCAATACCTGTACCAATTACAGCTAAAATTACCATGTATAACAATGCATTACTTACTTCTGGTTTACTATAATCTACCGTTGTAAAAAAACCTGTTATACTTAAAATAATAAGCGCTGGAATTACAATTAAAACAAAACCACCTGTTGTAATTGCAATCGCTTCTAAATCTTGCAAGTATTTCTTAATAATATTTACATTAAATGCATATCCAATAGAAGAAACAATTGGTAATAAAGCAAACCAATAATTTTGATCTGGATTTAAATCTGCTCCTTTAAGAATTAAAATTACGGTTCCAACTAACCCTACTAAGATTCCTATTAATTGTTCTTTTTTGAATAAAAAACCAAACACAAACATACCAACCAACAACGTATTAAAAGGTGTTAGTGAGTTTAAAATAGAAGCAATTGAACTATCAATTCCTGTGATAGCATACGCGTAGAAAAAAGAAGGAAAAAGCGTTCCCAATAAAGCGCTTAAAAATACATATTTCCATTGTGTACTTTTTATTTTTCGTAAGCTTTTATACCCTATTAACAGTAAAAAGATAGTTGTAATAATAATACGAAGTGCTCCAACTTGAATAGGCGTAAGTCCTACCAACGCTTTCTTCATTAAAATAAAAGAGCTTCCCCATATTAAGGAAAGCAACAATAAATACACCCACTTCTGGTATTTTTTTAGCATCTGAAATTCTTTAAGACACAAAAATCGTTCATTTTAAGGACATAAAAATCTTTTTTGATAAATTTGTACAATAATCCAATAGATGTTAAAAATGAACATACAGAAAATATTTTTTGCATTCATCATAGCAACACTTACACTTTCTAGCTGTAAATCAGAAGCAAAGAAAGAAACTCCAAAAGAAACAGTAATAGCAAAAGCAGAGCTTGTTTCTTTAAACTTATCTGGAATGACTTGCGAAATGGGATGTGCAAAAACAATAGAATCTAAATTAGCAAAAAAAGAAGGAGTGTTAGATGCGAAAGTAATTTTTACAGATAGCTTAGCAACCATAAAATACGATGCAAACAAAGTTAAAAAAGCAGATTTAATTGCTTTTGTTGAAGGAATTGGCGATGGTCAAACCTACAAGGCAACTGAATCTGACAATTAATATTGTATTGCAGATTGCAAAAAAGAATGCTGTGCTAACAAGGAAGCTCTAAGCTGTGCAGAAGATTTCTAAAAAGAATGCTGTGCGATAAAGCTGATCAAAAGGCATGTGCGGAAGATTGCAAAAAGAAATGTTACACTAAAAATGGTGTAATTTAAATTCATTTTAAAGAAAAGTGCTCTCGTTTGTAGAGCGCTTTTTTTGTGCTTTTACTGTATCTTTGCAAAAACTTTTTTTTGATGAAAAAACATTTTCCTCGAGTTGTAAAAATCACACTAATTTCTGTTTATTTAATTTTTTTAGCTGGAGCAATTGTTAGAATGACAGGTTCTGGAATGGGATGTCCAGACTGGCCAAAATGCTTTGGGTATTTAATTCCTCCAACTTCTGAAGAACAGATTACTTGGCAACCTAATAAAGAGTTTAAAAAAGGAATGATAATCGTAAAAGATGAAGCTTTATTTGTAGCCGAAAACGACCTTACTACTGCTGCTGATTTTGATATAAATAATTGGAAAAAGTACACAAAACACAACTACGCAAAGTTTAACAAATATCATACATGGACGGAATATATAAATCGTTTAGCTTCGGTTATTTCTGGATTTGTTTTTCTATTGCTTCTCTATAGCGCTTTTAAGTTTAGGAAAGAAAACAAAAAAATACCACTTATATCTTTTGCTGCTTTTTTCCTCATGATGGTAGAGGCTTGGTTAGGAAAAACTGTTGTCGATACTAATTTAAAGCCTACCATTATAACCATTCATATGGTATTAGGTTTAGTTATTATTGCTTTATTATTATATCTATTATTCATTATTTCTGACAATAAAAAAACCTTTAAATATCACGCTTTATTCAACAAACTTTTAATAGTATCTGTTGTATTCTCATTAATTCAAATCGCAATGGGAACTCAAGTGCGACAGTTTATAGATGAGCAAGTAAAGTTATTCGGTTTTGAAAACAAACAGTATAGCTTAATGAATCCTAGTTTTAAGTTTTATTTCCACAGGTCCTTTACAATTGCTATTGTATTGGTAAACTTTGGAATGTTATATTTAAATGAAATAAAAAAGCTTGGTTATAAACTTGTAAACTGGATTGTTTTCTTAATTATTTTAGAGACTATTACAGGTATTTTAATGTATTATGCAGATTTTCCTGTAGGAACTCAGGCAATACATTTATTAGCTGGTGCTGTTTTATTTGGATTACAGTTTTACTTATGGATGCAAAGTAGAAATTCTAAAATAACATAAACGCTATTATTTTTATTCTTTCCACTCTAATGTTTCCATCATACGGATCATATCTTTTTTGATATAATCTACCGCAGGAAGAATACTATCGTAATTAGGCTTTGTATAAAAGAATAGCGATGCTTTTAAAAAGTGCTTTGTGCTATCTGTAACATGAAATTGTACCTGAGAAGCAGCATTTCCTAAAATTTCACATAATTTACCATAAGCCTTTTTCTCTTCATTCGAATAATCAAGACAAACAATATTGTCTGCTTTAATCGTATGTTCAAAAACCAGCTTATCTGCCTCTAATAATAATTCCTTTAAATTATTCTGAACAGGTCTATAAGTAATATCTACAGATGCTTTTAACAATGGGTATTTAATTTTTAACCAGTTTTTAGGTTGCTCCTGAACTTTTACTGTTGTTGGCACTTCAAAAGAATACGGTCTATCTACTGTAATTTCTTTATATTCTTTAGTAGGATACTGTAAACTTAAATATGCTTTTGGCTTTGGAATTACATCTCCTCCACATCCTACTATACTTAGTACTATTACAATTAAAAAAAATCTACGCATTCCTAGTCACCTTTATTTGTTTTATTCTCTTTCTATCTAACGCTTCTATAGTAAACGTATACATTTTAAAGTTTATTTTTTCTCCTCTTCTAGGAAATTTACCAGACACTTCTAAAATGAATCCTGCAAGTGTTTCACTCTCTCCTTTGTCATCTTCAAAAACTGCTTCATTTTCATCTAATACTTTACATAAGTCTCTTATAGAAACCTTTCCTTCAAAAACAAAATTATATTCATCTATCTTGGAATATGATAAATCATCATCATCAAATTCATCGTTAATATCTCCTACAATTTCTTCTATTACATCTTCTAACGTAACAATCCCGCTAGTTCCTCCATATTCATCTACTACAATTGCTAAATGGTTTTTCTTCTCCTGAAACTCTTTCAGTAAATCATCTAACTTCTTATTCTCAGGCACAAAAAACGGCTTTCTCAATAAGCTTTGCCAATTAAAGTCCTTCTTATTTAAATGCGTTAGTAAATCCTTTGCATATAAAACACCAACAATATTGTCTATATTTTCATGATATACTGGATTTCTAGAATACCCGTTCTCTAGAATTGTATCTAGTACTTCTTTGTACGAATTTGCATCAGAAATAGCACAAACATCTGTTCTTGGCTTCATTATCTGTACTGTTTCCGTATTTCCAAAAGTTACAATTCCTTCTAAAATTTTCTGCTCTTCTTTTGTTGTTGCATTTTCTGAAGTAAGCTCTAATGCTTGCGATAGTTTTTCTACAGAAAAGTTATTGTTTTTATTTCCTAGTTTTCGTTCTATACTATTTGTAATTCCAATAAGAGGTGAACTTAAAGGAGTTAATATTGTATTTAAAACATAGACAGGTTTCGACATAAAATTTGCAAATTCCAATGCTTTCCTATTTGCATATACCTTTGGCAGCACTTCCCCAAATAGTAAAATAAGAAAGGTTACCAAACCTACCTGTATAATTACTTTTACAACAGACGCTGGAATTTTAATGAATCCCCATTCAATAGAAAAATTCATTCCTCCGAACATAAATTCTTCTAATGATGCAAAAATTAACACCACAAGAATATTAATAAAGTTGTTAGTAATCAGAATAGTTCCAAGTAGTTTTTTTGGTTTTTCTAGCAATTTAACTACAGTACTTTTTCCTTTTGTTTTTTCAGATAAATCGTCGAGTTCTGTTTGTGTAAGTGAGAAGAATGCTACTTCTGTTCCAGAAATTAAAGCAGAACAAATAAGTAAAATTAGTAATGCTATTAAACTAATTGTAGTTACAAAAGTAATGCTTGCTATTAATAATAAATGGGGTTCTGGATCCAACTTTTAAATTTTAATTAAACTAGAATGGCAAATCGTCCTTCTCGTCTGAGACAGGAGTGTTAGAACCTTGCGTTTGTTGATTCATTCCTCCAGGGGGATTTAACTCTTTTTTTGTAGATAAGAACGTCATATCTTGTACGTGAATTTCAGTAGTATAACGTTTTTGCCCATCTACTTCATACTGACGATTCTTTATACGCCCTTCCAAATAAACTTTATCTCCTTTTGCTAGATATTTCTCGCAAATTTCTGCTAATTTATTTCGAACAACAATATTGTGCCAATCTGTATTAGAAATTCGCTCACCGGTTTGTCGGTTTGTATATGTTTCATTTGTAGCTAAAGGAAAACGGCCTATACAACTTTTATCATCAAAATAATGCATTTTAATCTCATCTCCTAAATGACCAACTAAAATAACTTTATTTACTGTTCCAGACATAGCTTAATAATATTGTGTAATTTCAAATATACAAATTTTGTTATTTCGCTTTTGAATAATCCTTTAAAAAATTACTAATTAATACTGACGTGGGATACTCTTCAATTGATGTCCAAGGCATTGATGCTTCTGCTATACCTGTAGTTGTTACAATCCAAAATTTAGTAATGAGATGTTGATGCGATAGTTTGTGTACTATTTCTCCTTTATTAAATAAAGTGATAGTCGTTTTCTCAGGAAAAAGCATTTGAACCTCTTCTCTATCCATCAACTCTTCTGCTGTAATACTTTTTGTGGTTTCTATTAAAGGGAACTCATACAAGCCTTGCCATATTCCTTTTCCTGTTCGCTCTTTAAATATTGTTTTTTCACCTTCTGTGATTATAACTAAATAATTAAAATAGCGTTTTTTAATTTTTATCTTTTTAATTTTTACAGGAAGTTCACTCACTTTATTTGTTGCTAGAGCTACACAATTAACAGCTAAATCACACTCAGTACATAACGGGTTCTGTGGTTTGCAATGTAGTGCTCCAAAATCCATAATCGCCTGATTATAAACACCAGGTTGATCTTTTTGTATAATAGATTGTGCTAAGTTTTTAAACTCTTTGATCCCTTCTGTACTATTAATAGGTGTAGTTATTCCAAAAAATCTAGAAAGTACACGATATACATTTCCGTCTACTACCGCTGCATCTTCATTAAAACAAATTGAAGCAATTGCAGATGCTGTATAATCACCAACCCCTTTTAATTTTAGTAATTCTTTATATGAGTTTGGAAATTCTCCATTTAAATCATTTGCTATATGCTTAGCTGTAAAATGTAAGTTTCTAGCTCTTGAATAATATCCTAAACCTTGCCATAATTTTAACACATAACTTTCTTCTGCTTTTGCCAAATCAAAAACGGTAGGAAACGCTTCTGTAAACTTCAAAAAATAAGGTAATCCTTGTGCTACTCGCGTTTGTTGAAGCATAATTTCACTCAACCAAACCTTGTACGGATTCTTTGTTTTTCTCCAAGGAAGATCTCTGTTATTTTTTAAATACCAGTTTATCAGATTATTATAAAAAAACATTTTGTAAATTTAATTCAGCGAAATTACGCTAATTAATTTATAGTTTTTTTAAGAACAATTATTTCAGGAATTGATTAATTATCATATATTTGCACGCTCGTAAAAACAAAAATAATACATAAAATATATATATAATGACAAAAGCAGATATCGTATCGAAAATTTCAGATAAAACGGGAATAGAAAAAGCAGATGTTTTAGCAACTGTAGAAGCATTCATGTCTGAGGTTAAAGATTCTTTGGAGAGTGGTGATAATGTATATTTAAGAGGTTTTGGAAGCTTCATCATTAAAACGAGAGCTGAAAAAACTGGTAGAAACATCTCTAAAAATACTACTATCAAAATCCCTGCCCACAACATTCCAGCTTTTAAACCAGCTAAAACTTTTACTGAAGGAGTAAAAGCTAAAGTTGCTGTTAAATAAAAAAATATTAATCTACTCTATTTAATAGAGACTATAAAACATTTTAACTATGCCAAGTGGTAAAAAAAGAAAGAGAGCTAAGATCTCTACACACAAAAGAAAGAAAAGAGCACGAGCAAATCGTCACAAGAAAAAGTAAGTAGCAATACTTACTTTTTCGCTTTGCTTAAAAGCACTAAGTTCTTTGAAATTGAGATGATTATTCATCTCATTGGGTATGTAAATACCTGCTTACAAAATCTTAATCAGTTATCGCGTTTTGCGTTAACACAAAATTTATTCAGATGAAAACAGAATTAATTATTCGGTCTAATTCTTCTGATATTGATTTTGCCTTATTAAGAGATGGTAGACTTGTTGAATTAAACAAAGAAACAAGCGACAATAAATTTTCAGTTGGAGATATTTTTCTTGCAAAAATAGGAAAGGTAATGACTGGTTTAAATGCCGCTTTTGTAAATGTTGGTTATCCTAAAGATGGATTTCTACATTATCATGATTTAGGTCCACAAGTACTGTCTTTAAGTAAATTTATTAAAAAAGTAAGCACAGGTAAATTTAAAGAGTTCACTTTAAAAAACTTTCGTTTTGAAGATGATATCGACAAAAACGGAGGTATTAACGACGTACTAAAATCAGGTCAAAATTTATTAGTTCAAATCGTAAAAGAACCAATTTCTACCAAAGGGCCCAGAATTAGCTCTGAGCTTTCTATAGCTGGTAGATTTTTAGTTTTAGTTCCTTTTTCAAACAGAGTATCGGTTTCACAAAAGATTAGCGATAATAAAGAAAAAGAACGTTTAAAGAAATTAGCAAAAAGCATTAAACCTAAAGGTTTTGGACTTATCTTACGTACTGTTGCAGAGGGGAAGAAAGTAGCAGAGTTAGATAAGGATTTACAAAACTCATTAGACCGTTGGAAGTCTTTGTGCAAACGAATTGCCAATTCAAATACTCCAACAAAAGTGTTAAGTGAGTTAGATAGAGCATCTTCTATTTTAAGAGATGTTATGAACGATTCTTTTACAAGTATTGTAACTAATGATGAGAGTTTAAAAATAGAAATAAAGGAATATTTACAAAAAATATATCCTGAGAAAGAAAACATAGTTAAACTCCATAGATCTAGCATTCCAATCTTTGAAAAATACGGTATCGAAAGACAAATTAAAACTTCATTTGGTAGAACCGTATCTATGAGCAAAGGTGCTTATTTAGTTATTGAACACACAGAAGCTTTACATGTTATAGATGTAAACAGTGGAAATCGTTCTAACAAAGCTAAAAATCAAGAAGAAACAGCATTAGAAGTTAATTTAATTGCTGCTACTGAAATTGCTCGCCAGTTACAATTAAGAGATATGGGTGGAATTATTGTTGTTGATTTTATTGATATGAAGTCTGCAGAGAACAGACAAAAATTATTTCAACACCTTAAAGAAGTCATGTCCTTAGATAGAACTAAGCACAAAATATTACCTCCAAGTAAATTTGGATTGGTACAAATTACACGACAAAGAGTTAGACCTGAACTCGAAATAAAAACACGTGAACCAAATCCTAATAAGAATGGTGAAGTAGAAGCTCCAATTGTTTTAATAGATAAAATTGAAGCTGAATTAGATAGAATTATAAATAGTGATATTAGCTACAAAGACATTGTTTTAAATGTACATCCTTTTATAGCTGCTTACCTTACTAAAAACATTAATTCTATACGTTTTAATTGGTTACTTCGTCATAAAAAATGGATAAAAATTATACCTAGAGATGCTTACCAATATTTACAGTATCATTTTTCATATAGAAAAAGTAAATAAATAAGGCAATCTTCTTATTAAGAAATTAAATCCTGCTTGTATTCAAGCGGGATTTTTTGTTTATCAAAACCAGAAGCCTAAGTTGAATAACCAATAGCGTTCTTTATGGTCTGGAGACCAAGTATACTTTAATTCTATAGGTCCTAGAATAGTTTCTATACTATATCCTAAAGCATACCCAGATTTAGTATCTTTTAATAATTCACCTCGTTTTAAAACATTTTTTCCTACTCTTCCATAGTTTGCTATAAAAACAGCATACTGCTTTTTAAATAACTGGTAACGTAAATGAAATTCAGATTTTAAAAAGGATTGCTCACTTAATGAAGAAATATCATAACCATAAAATGACACAAAATTATCAATATAGTTTTTATTATATCCTCCCAAACGGTAATCAAAGATTTCTGAATCTTCTTCTCCTAAAGTAAAACCTGTTTCTATTACGTTTTGAAAGGTGAATTTATCCCAAAAAGTAGTCGCAAAACTAAATCTACCGTCTATTTGTGAATATTGCTTAAAACCAATACTTCCTGTAGCAAACTCATTTAATCTATCGTTTCTATTTGATAATAAAAACCATCTAAATCTAGTATTTAAAGAAAACCCTTTTGTAGGTAATACTCTTTTATCATGCGTATCTATATGTAAAAAAGCAAAAGGATTAAAATACACACTTTGATCAAATAATGTTTCTTCATCATTAGTTAAAAATGTTTCTGAGGAAATTTTAAGACTTTTCAATTCAACTCCAGCTCCAAACGCTGTCTTTTTACTAAACGTAGTTTGTGCAAAAATTCTATTGGTAAAATCTCTATAACGAACATTAATTTTATTTAAGTTATTCTCATTAAATAACACGTCTGTTTCAAAAGCATTATAACGAGATGTAAAACCATAACTTAATAAATATCCATTATCTATAAAGTACTGTAAATCGTATCGTATTTTATCTCCAATTACAACATCTAAAGACAATTCATCATTTCCAAAAAACACGTTTTTATGGTTGTAATTTACAAGCACTCCTGTTTTGTACAAGCCATCGTAGTGCAATCCAAAACTTAAAAAAGTTTTAATATCGTTCTCTTTTATTGCTAATAACAACTTTTTACCTTCAAAAGATTCTTCTAAACTATAGTCTACTCTTTGGAAATTCCTAGTTGCACTAAGTGCGTTTATTTTTTTAGAGATTTCTTTATAGGAAACCGTATCTCCTTCCTTTAATCTAAGTTTACCCAGAATATAATTCTCAGTATATTTTTTATTTCCTTTTAAGATAATTCTATCTATTAAGAACTTTTTATTATTTGCTAAAGGATTGATGACTTTCTTTACTTTTTCCTCATCATTCTTTTGTAGTTCAGCTATTTTTTTAAATACGCTTCTATAAGGTTTTACTGCCTTTTCTCCTTCTCTTAAAATTTCTTCTTTTTCATTAAAAGAAACTACTGTATAATCATTAATATCAGGATGTATATGAATGTCTAATTTTTTAACCTGTTCATCAGATTTTCGATACATCTGAAAATTTACTATTTGACTTAATAAAGAAGCTACGGAAGTTAGTTTATCTCTCTTTAAGAGCTTACCTTGTACATTTACTCCAATAATAACATCCATTCCTTTCTTTTCCATTACATCAACAGGAAAATTATTTGCTACACCACCATCTACAATAAGCCTTCCTCCTATCTCAACTGGATTTAATAATGTTGGAAATGATGCACTTGCTCGTAATGCTAATGGTAAGGAACCATTTTGTAAAACAACCTCTTCTCCAGTTTCAATATCTGTTCCAATACAAAAAAACGGAATGGGTAGTTTAGAAAAATTAGTAATAGAATCTACAGGTGACAACAGTTCCGTTAATAAATTTAGTACGTTTTGCCCTTTAGAAAGTCCTAATGGTAATCCTATATTTCCTTTTTTCACAGGAAGTGTTATCGCAGTTTTTCCTAAATACGCTTTTTCAAAATATGATTTTTCTTCACGGGCTACATTATCTTGTATAATCGCTAGTAAATCAATATCGAGTACAATTTTTTCTATCTGAGCAGCAGAATATCCAGATGCATAAAGTCCTCCTACAATTGCTCCCATGCTTGTACCACCAATATAATCTAATTGTATTCCCGACTTTTCTATCTCTTTAAGAATTCCAATATGAGCAAAACCTTTTGCTCCGCCACCACTTAACACCAAACCTACTTTAGGTTTTTCTTGACTAAATATTAGAAAAGGTATTAGTAAAAGAATACATAATAATCTTTTTTTCATACAATTCTTCTTAAGAGTGATAATGGTTATATATTTTCTGAGCTCTTGCATTCCCTACTACCGCTATTAATTCTTCTAAGGTAGCATTTTTTACGCGTTTAGCTGATTTAAATTTACGTAATAGGTTTGTTATAGTTTGCTTACCTACATCTGGAATTTGTTCTAATTCTGACTGAATGGCGCTTTTACTTCGTTTATTTCTATGAAAAGTAATTCCAAAACGATGCGCTTCGTTTCGTAGATGTTGTATAATTTTTAGTGTTTCAGATTTCTTATCTAAATATAACGGAATAGAGTCGCCTGGATAATAAATTTCTTCCAGACGTTTTGCAATTCCTATAATTGCAATTTTTCCTCTTAAACCTAAAACATCTAAACTTTTTAGTGCTGAAGATAATTGTCCTTTACCTCCATCTATTACTATTAAATTAGGAAGTGGTTTATCTTCTTCTAACAAACGTTTGTATCTTCTAAAAACCACTTCTTCCATAGAAGCAAAATCATCTGGACCTTCTACGGTTTTAATATTAAAATGACGGTATTCTTTTTTATTAGGCTTTCCATCTTTAAAAACTACACACGCTGCTACTGGATTTGTTCCTTGTATATTAGAATTATCAAAACATTCTATATGTCTTGGTTCTACACCCAAACGCAAATCTTTTTGCATTTGTGCCATAATTCTTTTTACATGACGATCTGGATCTACAATCTTAATTTGCTTAAACTGTTCTTGTCTATAATATTTAGCATTACGAAGCGATAAATCTACAATACGTTTTTTATCTCCAAGCTTAGGTATTGTTACTTTTACTTTTTTTCCCAAATCTACTTCAAAAGGCACATATATTTCTCTTGACAAAGAATTGAATCGCTGCCTTGTTTCTACAATAAAAAGCTCTAATAGTTCTTTATCTGTTTCTTCTAATTTCTTCTTAATTTCTGTAGTATACGACTGCACAATCGCCCCATTCATTATTTTGAAAAAATTAGCATATCCATGTGTTTCATCAGAAATAATAGAAAACACATCTACATTATTAATAGAAGGGTTTATAATGGTAGATTTTGCCTGATAATTTTGAAGCGACACTAATTTCTCTTTAATCATTTGTGCTTCTTCAAAATTCATTTCTGCCGCATAATCCATCATTATCTTTTGTAAACTCTCTAAGCTTTCTTTAAAGTTACCTTTAATAATATTTCGAATTGCTTTTATATTTTCTAAATAAGAAGCTTCATCTTGATAAGCTTCACATGGTCCTTTGCAATTCTTAAGATGGTATTCTAAACATACTTTATATTTTCCTCCATCAATTTTAGCTTCACTTAAATCATAATTACAAGTTCTTAAAGGATACAGTTCTTTTATTAAATCTAATAAGTTGTGTACTGTTTTTACACTGGTGTATGGACCGTAATATTCAGACCCGTCTTTAATTACTTTTCGTGTAATGAAGATTCGTGGAAAACGTTCTTTCTTAATACATATCCACGGATACGATTTATCATCCTTTAATAATACATTGTATTTAGGTTGGTATTTTTTGATTAAGTTATTTTCTAAAAGTAATGCATCTGTTTCTGTATCTACAACAATGTGTTCTATTCTTACTATCTTTTTTACTAAAACCCTTGTTTTGCCATATTCATGGTTTTTAGTAAAATAAGAAGATACTCGCTTCTTTAAGTTTTTTGCTTTCCCTACATAAATAATTACATCATCCTTATCAAAATATTGATATACTCCAGGTGAGTTTGGTAATGTTTTAACTTGAAGTTCTAAAGGTGTTGGCATAACGCAAAATTACACTTTTAAAAAACTTTTTATTTAAAATAGCTTCATAATTCTTTTCTAAACACAACTAGAGTAACACTCATTTTAATAATTCGTTTCAAAAAATCAACTATTTTACAACTAAGCATGTTTTTCTTCTTCATTCCTTGTTCATTTTCAATAAAACCTCACAAACACCTCTAAAAACCAGCGTTTTAAAACTTAAAACACGGTCGATATTTATAAATAACGGGTCGTAATTCATGAATGGCTATATGGTTGATTTGTAATTATTCAGTTTATGTTTTTTGTTTGCCATGTCTTTTTGTTAGACATAAATCTCTAATTGCGCAGTGAGTGGGTGGTAACCGAAAAACCCAATAAGAGTAGGTATCAATTACTATAAATTTAATTATCATGAAATTATTAAAAAAATCACTTGTTGTAATGTCAGTTTCTTGTTTGACATTAACTCTTTTTTCTTTCAAATCAGCTACAGCTAACGAAACTAACCTTTCTGTTGCAGAAGTAACTTTTCACAAAGCTTCTGTAGATAATAATACTTCTACTCAGGCTGCTAGAATTACTGCTGTAGGTAGATTAGCTAAGAAAGTTTGGGATAGAAGTGGGAAAGAAGCTGCGAAATTTGTTGCTTACGAAATCGTATTAAGAGGAGTAGACTATCTTCTTAGTGCAGAGGACGAAATCCAAGGACCTGCTAGTGAGGCAAACTACAAGTTAAGCCAATTATAATTTTCACTCCCCTTTCAGAATATCTGAAAGGGGATTTTAAAACTTAAAAAGATGTATAAAAAACTCATAGTTCTTTCTTTTTTCGGTTTATATTGGGGTACGACTGTCTTTTTTACAATGCCTGAAAATTATTTACAAATAAAGGCTAATAGACTTCAGAAAGTTTTTTCTACAATGTTTTACCAAAAGTGGTCTTTTTTCGCTCCACCTCCAAAACACAATGATAGGTTTTATTACGAATTTTCTAACAGTAAAGATACGTTGTTGTTAGAAGTTATTAAACCCATTCATAAACTAAGAAAAGAACAATACTTAGCAAATAACGACATTTCTATTGTAGACTATATTTTATCAAACTCAATAAACAACATCTCTGATATTATTAGAGAAAAGTATGGTAATTATAAGTTTATTAATTGTGAAAACACTGATGAAGAAGAGTGTTTCGGTGATTTCCTTGAAAAATTTGACGAAGAATTTTATCAAACCAATGAGCTTAAAACACTACGAAATTATGGTTTAAGCATTTTTAAAGGTCAGGAATTAGGAAACTACGATAAAATGAAAATGAGCTACACTGTTATAGATATTCCAAAGTTCGCACAGCGATATTCAGATTCTATTCCTGAGAATGAGAAATTAATTTTTGAAACGAAATATTTTGACTTAAAAAATAACTTATGGATAAAATAAAAAACATATTAAACTATTTGTCAGAAAAAAATCATTTCTCTTTTTATCTGTCAATATTCAGAGTCTTTTTAGGAATACATATTATTAAAAAAGTATACCTAATATGGGGAAGTCAATCAATACTTCTTTCTAATGGAACTTTATTTGAACATAGAGATATTATAACAGATTATTTAGGGTTTAGCTCTCAAACAATTCTTGAAAACAGTAGCACATTTTTAATGCTAATCGTATTAACATGTATTTTAATGATGTTTGGAATTGGTAAACGAATAACCATTTTCGTTTTATATTTCCTAATTAAAATTTTACAAGACCTAACCTACCCTATTTTAAATGGTGGAGACAACTTAATGATCTTTGTAATTCTTTATTTAGCATTCGCAAATTCTTTTGAACATCTTACATTATTTAAATCGAAAGAGAAAAAATCGAAAGACTTTTCTAATTTCTTATCAAATTTAGCAGTATACTCAATTTGTATACATTTAGGTTATGTATATTTTATTTCAGCTATTCATAAAATACATGCTGACGTTTGGTTTAATGGTACTGCTTTGTATTATATTTTAAATATCGAACGCTTTAGTAGTCCTATAAGTGGATTAATTAAATCTAATGGATTCATTACTACAGTAGGAACTTATTTTACTTTACTTTTTGAGTTACTATTCATTTTCCTAGTTTGGGACAAGCGTTTTACAAAGCTCTTTTTAATATCTGGTATATTTTTACATTTAGGTATCTATTTCTTTATGATGATTTATGATTTTGAAATATTCTTCATTTCATTATATGGATTCTTCCTTCCTAATAGTTTATTCGAAAAAATTTCAGAAAAAATAAATACGTTGAAGCATGCTCCAATATTTAAAAAATTAAAATTAACAGCATGATAAAAAAATTGAAACTCCTTGGTTTTTTAGGCTTAATAGGTTTCTTACATTATTTCTTTGATATTCCTGCCTGGACCAAATTATTTAAGCTATTTCTCTTCTTTTTCTGGATAGAAGATATTTATAAGTTTTTTAAAAAATAACATTTTAAGATATGGATACACAAACAGTTTTTAACTATAATTTAGCCTCGAAAAAAAAGCGTTTATATGCCTTTTTAATAGATACTTTATTTTCATTAGCAGTAGGATATATCTTACAATATTTTCTTTTCAATCATTCTTTAGATGATTTTTTAACTGGAGAATCTCCAGTATTTGGATTCTTATTTAATAGTTTAATGTCTTTAGCTTTAGGTGCTATTTTTTATCCACTATTTTCTGGTAATTTAGGACACAAATTATTAAATATTAAAGTGATAAATGCTAAAACCGGAGAGGATTATACTAACTTTTTTGAAGGAGGGCTTCGAGAGTTTTTAAAGAACTTATCATCTAATTTAATCATTCCTATTGTTTGGTTGTATTTTGATAAGAAAAAGCAGAATTTATACGATAAGGTGTCTAAAACTTATATCGTTGAAAAAAATAAATCGTAACACTTTTTATGAAACTAGTTTTATTCGATGGCGTTTGTAATCTTTGTAATTCAACTATTACTTTTATAATAAAAAGAGATGTAAGCAATCAATTTAAATTTGCTTCATTACAATCTGATTTTGCTCGTGAATCTTTACAAAAAATAGGGTTTAGCAATGTACAATTATCAACCATAATATTTTTAGATAATGAGAAAATATATACCAAATCATCTGCTATTTTAAGAATCACTAAAGAGCTTAAGGGATATGAATGGACTAAGTTTTTATTATTAATTCCAGCACCTATAAGAGATTTCTTTTATAAGATAATAGCTAAAAACAGATATCTTTTATTTGGAAAACAAGATAGTTGTATGCTACCTTCAAAAGAATTATTAGAAAAGTTTTTAGGTTAAATTGGTATATACCTTCTCATTTCATCTTCATTAAAAATTGATTTAGTTATTACATCTTTCTTTATGTAAGATATTATCTATAGAAAGATGTAATAACTATTCAAAACTAAGTAGCTTTTAAAAGTAAGTTTAGTCTTCAAATTCATAAAAAATCACCTCTAATAACATCAACGCTAAATGATTCTAATCAGTAGTATTTTTTTAATTACCCTCATAGGTCTTATTATTTGGAAATTTTGGTTTCTAGAAAGAAAGATATCGAAAATTCAGTTGATGCCTCATCAAAGTATTGATGTAAACTTAGATATTATTAAAGGTTGGGTTTTGAATTTATATCAAAAGAAAAAATTTAATGGGATTATTGCTTTTGTAAAAGATGACGTTGTCATTTTTAAATACGCTGCAGGTTATAAATCTTATAAACAAGAACCTATACAAGAAAACACAAAACTTAGATTAGCTTCTTTATCTAAATCTTTTACTGGTTTTGGTGTTATGCTTTTATCCAAAAACTATGATGTGTCTTACGATGATCCTGTCTCAAAATATATAAAACAATTTCCAATACAAGATATTTCTATAAGGCAATTATTACATCATTCATCGGGAATAGAAGTTGATTATATTCTCTTAGCTAAAAAATATAAACCTAAAACTCCCAATTATATTCTATCTATAAAAGATGCTTCAATATTAATTTCTAAGTATGTGAAACATAAATATGATGGTGCTGGAAAAAAATTCAATTATAATAATTCCAATTATATCTTACTTGCAAGAATTATAGAAATCGTATCTGGTTTATCATTTGAATACTACATGAAACAAGAGGTTTTTAATTCTCTTAAATTAAACAATACTAGAGTATGGAACTTGTTATCGGAATATACAAAAGAAGAAAATGATCTATTCTCCGAAGGTTTCAAATCTTATTTTAAAAGTAAAAAAATTAAAGTTCAACCAAAATGGACAGAAGGCGTTGCTGGTGATAGTGGTGTTTTTTCTACAATTAACGACCTCATTAAATGGTCTAATTTATGGGATTTAAATCCTCTATTAGATAACGAAGAAATACAAGAAGCGCTAACATTCCCAAACCTAAACAGTGGCGTAAAGTTTAGCCATGGTTTTGGTTGGCATTTAAAAGAAAACACAATAATACAAGAAGGTAAGAAGTTAGCAACTAATGCTATTATGGTTAAAAATTTTAAAAATAGCACAACATTAATTTTAGTTGATAATTCTAACAACCCTAGATTTAAAAAGATCTACAATGAGTTGACTAAAAATCTAGATAATTTATTTAATCATAAATAAGTTGAGAATTTGCTAGTATGTTTTCGACCCTTTTTTATAAAAAAACAAGTCTAATTATACTATAGGGAGCTCAAACTATAAGAATTACGTCTTTACGAAAAAACATTATACAGTGTGGAAGGTTTTTTAGGGTTATGCTAATCGTATTGACGTATTCTTTAGTTTGTATTTAAATATATATTACTCTCCTACTTTAGCTGTTCCATTAATAGCATCTTGAATTGGTCCTGAATGAAAACTATACGGGTTTGATGATGCAGGTTTTGAAATCTCATTCAATTCATTTAATAAATCTGTTGGAATTTCAATATTTAAACTTTCGATACTCTGTTCTATCTGACTTACTTTCGATGCTCCAGCGACTAATCCTGAAATATTCGGTTGGTGTAAAATCCATGCAGCTGCTATTTGCGCTGGACTATGCCCCAACTCTTCTGCTACCCTTTTTAAAGTATGTATCGTTTTTTGAGCTTGAGTCGTAAAAGGATCTATCCAAGGATCTGTTACAAAATTTTTAGTCACTCTACCTGCTCCTAAAATTTCTCTCTTTTCTAAATCAAAATCATATCTACCTGTTAATAAGCCATTCGCCAAAGGACTCCATGCATAAATACCTACTCCTGTTTCTTTTGCAAACGGTGTAAATTCTCTTTCAATGGTTCTTTCAAGTAAATTATACTCCATTTGAATTACTGAAATAGGCTCCCATCCATGCCACTTAGATAATACATCTGCTTTTCCTAGATACCAACCTGGAAAATTACTCAACCCTACATAGCGAACCTTTCCCGATTCAACAATATGGTTTAAAGACTTCATTACCTCTTCTACCGGCGTTGAAGTATCCCAATGGTGTAGGTACAAAACATCAATATAATCTGTTTGTAGTCTTTGTAAAGAATCTTCAACTTCACGAATCATTTGTGTTTTTCCATTTCCTCCACTTAATAGATTTGTTGAATCCATATTCATGCTATATTTTGTAGAAATCACAACTTTTTCTCGTCCTCCTCTTTCTTTCAATAACTCTCCAACCCATTTCTCACTTTCTCCATTTTGATACACATTTGCCGTATCAATAAAATTCATTCCCGAATCTAGAAAAGTATTAAAAATAGCACTTGCTTCATTTTTAGAAATAGACCACCCATCTCCCCAAGCAGCTCCAAAGGTTCCTGCTCCAAAAGCTATTCTTGAAACTTTTAATCCTGTTTTACCTAACTTTATATACTTTTCCATATTATATAAAATAGTTTTTGTTTTCTAAGAAAAAGGTTTCGGCCGTTGTGTATTCTTTTCCTGTAATATTTTTAAAGTCCTCTGAATATTCTGCCGTCCACCCTTGTTTTACAATGTAATTTAGTTCCATCATAGCATTTACTAACCACTCTGGCATTCCGTTACTAAGCATACTTTCTTTTGCTTTTTCTTCCGTAACATCAATGTAGCTTACTTTCCTTCCAACAACTGCACTTATTATTTCGGCATACTCATAATTTGTAAGCGCCAAACCACTCAAAGTATAGGTTTTATCAAAATGATCTTCTGTAGTTAAAGCAATAGCTGCAATTTCTGCAATATCTTCTACGGCAACCATACCACTTTTAGCATCTCCATTTGGCATATAAAATCCGTTATGTTCTTTAATTGTATTGCTATGGAAATTGATGAAGTTTTGTAAAAAATTATTTGGTCTTACAATAGTATATGATAAATCAGATGCTTTGATTAAATCTTCACTTCTTCCTGCCCAACGAGACATAGCAATATGTCCATTACTATCTGCTCCAGCAGCAGTACTTCTCACAAAATGCTTTACGTTATTTTTTTGAGCTGCATTAATAACCAACTGCGTAATATACTCGGGATTTTGCATTAAAGGTGTTACTAAAAAAACACGATTCATTCCTTTTAAAGCACTATTTAAATCTTCTTGATTTGTAAAATCTACTTGTACTGGTTTAGCACCTAAATTTGTAATTGTATCAAAATCATTTTCATTTCTAACCCCAGCAAAAACCTGAACACCCCTTCCTTGAAGTTTTTGTAACAATGCTAATCCTATATTTCCTGTGGCTCCTAAAATTAATATATTTTCCATTTTACTTTTGTTTTTATCTATGCAACAAAATTACTTTGGAACGGCAGGAGTAAATAACCAATAACAGGGTATAAATGACCAAAAACTAAGAATGTAAATTCCTATACTCTTTTGGAGTAAGGCCCGTATGTTTTTTAAAAAATCTGGCGAAATGAGTAGGCTCCTCAAAGCCTACATTATAAGCAACTTCTGAAACAGCAATAACGTTGAATTTCAACTCTTTTTTACTTTCTATAATTATCTTTTCATAAATCAATTCTTTAGCTGGCTTCCCTTTAATTTCTTTGATTACCTCATTTAAATAACTAGCAGAAACATTTAGTTGTGCTGCATACGTTTTCACTTGTTTATCTCTTCTGAAGCAATTGTGAATTAAATTTTCATATTTAAAAACAAGCATTTCTTTTTGATTAAAGCTTGTTCTATCCTTTAACGAAAGTTCGTCTAAACTTTTCACCTTAAATAAAAAAGATAATAATGAAGACTGGATAATTTGATAACGATACAAGTTATCTGTATGATATTCTCTGTACAGTTTTTCAAAATCTGATGCTATTGATTGTAAAGAGGTTTTAGAAAGTTGAAATGAATTTTTATCTGCAATATTGAAAAAGGCAAAATCTTGTTTAAAATTACCTTGATAAAAATTAAAATAATCTTGCTTAAAATAAATGATATATCCCGTTACATTTTCGCTTCTTCTCCATGAATAAATATGATCTGGTGAAACGAAGAAAAGTGAGTTCTGAAGTGCTTCATTTCTTTGTATATCAATCTCAATTTTTGTTTCTCGAGTTGTTTTTAAAATAATAGAGATCTGATAAAAGTCTTTTTGATATGGAGGCATACTAAATGCTGTATCTGACGAAAGTTCTTCAAACTTTAAAATAAAAAACTCTGGATAATCAGTTTCCTTATTAAATCCAGTCGCTTTAAATAAATCATTTATCTCTTTAAATCGTTGCATTGGCATAATTATCCTAGTTCATAAATAAACATACTAAAATATGAACTTTTATAAAAAAAGAAACCCACTCAAAGATTGAGTGGGAAAATTGCTATGAAAAAGAAACTAGGACGTCTCCCAGTTGTATTATTTAATAATCAAATAGTGTGCCAAAACATAATAAACACAAAAAAGAGTTAACTTTCGTCAACTCTTTTTTTGTACCAAAGGTGGGACTCGAACCCACACGCTATTGCTAGCATCGGATTTTGAATCCGACGTGTCTACCAATTCCACCACTTTGGCTTTTTAGTGAGAGCGCAAATTTAAGAATTAAAATAAAAACGTTTTAATACTCTTTAAAATAATTTTACTTTTGCCCTTAACAACACACTAAAAAATTAAACTAACGATGTCAACGACACAATTAACTCCAAAGCTTTTTGCTTGTTCTCAAAGCATGGAACTTGCCAAAAAGATTGCTAAAGATTACAATGCGGAATTAGGTAATGTAAAAACTACGCATTTTAGCGATGGAGAATTTCAACCAGCTTTTGAGGAATCTGTAAGAGGTAGACGTGTTTTTATTATTGGTTCTACTTTTCCTAGTGCCGATAATTTAATGGAAATGTTATTAATGTTAGATGCTGCAAAACGTGCTTCTGCTCGTCACATTACTGCCGTTATGCCTTACTTTGGATGGGCTCGCCAAGATAGAAAAGATAAACCAAGAGTTGCTATAGGTGCTAAGTTGGTTGCCAATCTTTTACAAGCAGCAGGTGCAACAAGAATCATGACGATGGATTTACATGCAGATCAAATTCAAGGATTCTTTGAAAAACCTGTAGATCATTTATATGCTTCTACCATTTTTATGCCTTATATCGAAAGCTTACAATTAGACAACCTTACAATTGCATCGCCAGACATGGGTGGTTCTAAAAGAGCTTATGCATATTCTAAATATTTACAAAGTGATGTAGTTATTTGTTATAAGCAACGTAAAAAGGCTAATGTTATCGCTCATATGGAACTTATTGGAGAAGTTGAAGGTAAGAATGTAATTCTTATTGATGATATGATTGATACAGGTGGAACACTTACAAGAGCAGCAGATTTAATGGTAGAAAGAGGTGCTAAATCTGTAAGAGCTATTTGTACACATCCTATTTTATCTGGAGATGCTTATGAAAAAATACAAAACTCTAAGTTAACAGAACTAATTGTCTCAGACACAATACCATTAAAAAAGCAGATATCTAAAATAAAAGTTGTATCTTGCGCCGCTTTATTTGCTGATGTGATGCATAAAGTGCAAGAAAACACATCTATTAGCGATAAGTTTTTAATGTAGTTTCGGCTACGCTCATCTACCAAAATGGTAGTTGAAAATTTTAATTATATAAATACAATAAGTAATGCAATCAATTACGATCAATGGATCTCAAAGAGAAAGCGTAGGTAAAGTAGCAACTAAGGCCTTACGTAATGCTGGAAAGGTTCCTTGCGTTTTATACGGAGGAGACAAACCTGTACACTTTTCAGCTGATGAAAAAGCGTTCAAAAGTTTAGTGTATACTCCAAATGTATATACTGCATCGATTGAACTTGACGGACAAACATATGCAGCTGTTTTACAAGATATTCAGTTTCACCCAGTAACTGACAAAATCTTACATATTGATTTTTATCAATTATTTGAAGATAAGCCAGTAACTATGGAAATTCCTGTAAAATTAACTGGAAATTCTAAAGGAGTTATGATTGGTGGTGCTTTACGTCATAACATGCGTAAATTAAAAGTGAAAGCTTTACCAGCAAACTTACCAGATTTTATCGAAGCTGACATCACTGAATTAGAGATTGGTAACAAATTATATGTTACTGAATTAGCAAACGAAAACTTCACGTTCTTACACCCAGACAACACTGTGGTTGCTCAAGTACGTATGTCTCGTAACGCTGCTAAAGCTGCTGCTGAAGCTGAAAAATAATTAAATATATTTTTAATTATATATAATAAAAAGACCGACAAAATTGTCGGTCTTTTTTAATTCAAAACTATTAATTCTTACACAATTGAATTATTTATTTATCCATTCATTGCTTCTTTAATTACCGTTATAGTTTCATTAGCTTTTGCTAATTCTGCCCATTTTAATGCGGTATATCCTCTTTTAGATCTTATTTTTAATTTTGCTCCGTTATCTATTAATAATTTTGCAATATCAGATCTATTGTAACGTGCTGCAAACATTAACGGTGTTAAACCTGTAGACTTTTTATTCACGTTCTCTCCACTTTCAATCATTGCTTTTACAGCATCGTAATTCCCTTCTCTAATTAATTTACAAAAAGGTGTAACATCTGCATATTTTAATACAGTAATTTCTTCTTTGTTTGGTTGCTCTGAAGCATTAACTGTTAATGTATAAGCTCCGAAAACTAAAGCGATGGTTAAAATGATTTTTTTCATGGTTTTAAATGTTTAAAGTTAAAAGGTGTTCGCTTAAAAGACGCCGTTACATTAAAAACGTTTCATCAAAAATGCTTAATTAACTTAATCATAACATTTTTAAAACTTTCTTAACACTTCTGAAAACCAATAATTTAAAAATCAAAAAAACTTTCTATTTATTAAAAAGTTATCAATTTAAAATACCAAATGTTAAAATTTATAAAAAAAAGTAATAAATTAACAATCAGTAATCTAAATCATAAACTATGGGAAAAAGATTCTTGTATCTCTTAGGTATTTTACTTACCATTATTATTGGAACTTACTTTAGTTGGAAATTATGTTGCGAGGAAAACTATGTAGATAACACCTCAACAATTATAGAAGAATCCTCCACCCAAAACAACTATCAACCACCTACTTTATATGCTTTTACTGTACAAGATGAAAACGGAAGCACTCTACTTGAAGCTAATGATCATTTTAAGTTTGAAAGATCTGAATTAAACTTTCTAACTCCTGTTTCGTCTAATTTAGATCTTAGTATAGATCAATTAAAAGAACTTCTTTTAGCTAACAATAAATTCATTTCCATTACGGGGTACTATCTTGAAAACGAAAACAATAACTCCGCTTTTCCTAATTTGGGTCTTGCCAGAGCAAACTCTGTTAAAAACTATTTTAACAGTAAAGGAATTCCTTCAAAAATTATAAATACGTATGGTGATAAAAAACCAGAAATGGTTGCTGATTCGTTACACGTTTTTCATGGCCCAATTGGATTTCAAATTATCCCTGCAAAAGACAATACTGAAGATCTTGTTGTATTAGAAACTCAAATTAAAGAACATCCTATAATCTTACATTTTAAAACAGGGCAAGCCAATATTAATTTAACTGCAGCTGAAAGGCAAGAAATAGCAGATATTTCTAAGTACTTAGACAAAGTAGATGGAGCTGTTTGTATGATTACAGGTCATACAGATAACACTGGAACTCCTGAACAAAATATAGCATTAGGATTGGAGAGAGCAAATTCCATAAAACAATATCTTATACGTAATGCAATACCGGTAGAAAAAATTGAAGTTTTCTCAAAAGGACAACAAGAACCTATTGCAGATAATGCTACAACAGAAGGAAAGGCACAAAACAGAAGAACAGTAATAACAATTAAATAACAACAGTAACATTATGAA
This sequence comes from Tenacibaculum amylolyticum, assembly GCF_964511145.1. NCBI lineage: Bacteria > Pseudomonadati > Bacteroidota > Flavobacteriia > Flavobacteriales > Flavobacteriaceae > Tenacibaculum > Tenacibaculum amylolyticum. The sequence continues at coordinate 26,908 of NZ_CAZEFZ010000008.1, read as the reverse complement.
TTGGTGTATAATCATACCTATTTTAGTAGGTCTTATATCAGCACTTCTTGGATATTTATTAGGGAGGCTAAATAGTTCTGGAGACAAAAACAATAATGATGATTTAACCTTAGAACTAGAATTAAGAAATAAAATAGCACATTTAGAAGCAAGTTTAAATGCTTGTAATAAAAGTAAATTAAGTTTAGAGTCTAATTTAGAAATAGCTAAAAAAGAAGCTGCTAATGCAAAAATTACAGCAGCATCTCTTACTAGTACTACTACAGAAATTCCATTTGATGCAGCTGCAGCAAAAGCGGCTTTTGGTAAAAAAATAAAGCAAAATGATTTAAAAATTGTAGAAGGAATAGGGCCTAAAATAGAAGGCTTATTCCATAATTTTAATATTAAAACATGGAAAGCACTTAGCGAAGCTTCTATTGAAAAGTGTCAGGAAGTTTTACAAAGTGGTGGCGACAGATATAGAATTCATAAACCAGATACTTGGCCAGAACAAGCAAAACTTGCCTATGAAGGTAAGTGGAAACAACTAGCTGAATGGCAAGATAAATTAGATGGCGGTAAGGCCTAAAATCAGAAAAGACTCGATGCAATATCGAGTCTTTTCTTCACGAAACAATAACCAGTACTTTATTCCACAATTAAAGTATACTCTGGCGTTTTATTTAAAGGACAGAAATACACATACTCTCCCTTCTTTAAGTTTACTTTCTTAGAAGTAGACTTAGAGTTATTCTTTACTAATGAAGTTACATATGCTTCTTTGATATGATCTTCTTGAGATGTTTTTCCTTTAGGTGTAAGTACAAAACCTACATCTTTCCCTACATTTTTATTTGAAATTTCAAAAATATACGTTCCTTCAGATAGCTTTAAAGCTTTTTGTGTAAACTCACCTTTTGTTTGCTCTAATGATACTGTTTTTACATCTTGTGCATTTACGTTTGCTACTGCTGTTAAAGCTAAAACTAAGATTGCGATAATTTTCTTCATGATTATTTATTACTTATTTTAAAATTTTATTTTGTTTGTTTATTAAGAGTTAATTGAAAATTTTCCAGCTTCTACTTTTGGAAAATCAATTTCTGTTTCTGCAATGTGATTTACGTAATTTGTTAAAGTATTAGACACTACGTTTAATACGATTTCTAAGATATCGCTATCGCTATATCCTGCTGCTTTTGCAGCTTCAATTTCTTCAGTAGATACTTGTCCTCTATTTCTAGTTACACTTTGTGCAAATGCTAATCCTGCTTCTACTTTTGCATCTGAAGAACGTCCTTGTCTGTTTTCTTCTGTTTGCTCTTCTGTTAAGCCATTCATTTTTCCAATAGCTGTGTGTGCAGATAAACAGTAGTTACAGTTATTTTCTTCTGCAATTGCTAGTGCTAGTTGCTCTCTAAATTTGTTTGAAAAGTTTCCACTTCCTGTTAACTCTCCTAATGTTAAATAACTTTGTAATGTAGCTGGAGAATTTCCAAATACTTTTATAAGATTTGGAATGAATCCTAATTTTTGTTGAACAGCATCAAATAATTCTTTTGATTTTCCTGTTGTTGTGTCTGGGTTTAACGTTTGAATTCTAGTGCTCATAATGGTAAGTTTTTAATTATTATCTTGTTGTTTGTTTATACATTCTTGTTGTTCGTCGTATTCCTGGTACCCCCAGCAATTTGGACATTGATATTTTTCTGTGTTCATCTTTCTAATTTTTTAGTTAAAAATCATTGATTAAACTTTCTGGTACAAAGATGCGACGAGAATGGACTTTAAAAATTGGACAAAAGTTCTTAAGACTTGTACAATTGGGAATTTCCCTTAAAAAGCCTCTGAAAACATTAGAATTTACATGTGTTTTTTTAGTGTAAGCCTGAATTTATTTAGAAATATGATATAACAATTAATTGCTAAAAAGACCTTTCGACTGCGCTCAAGGTGACAAGCTCTTATATAATTATTAAGCTAAATTAAGTATAATGTTTACTACTAACATTGGTAATCCAATAAGCAATAGCAAAAACAAAAAGCACAACGATACAAATGCAATTAGTTTGAAGTTTTTAATACCTCCATATACAATTCTCATTTTCTTATAAAATATCATAATTAAAAAAATAGAGATCGGTAAGCAAATTAAATACACTATGAGAAACATGTTTTCAATTTAGTTGAAGGTAAAGCGATAATTAATTTAGTCGGAAGTGATTTATACTATAAAGGTTCTTTTTAACTCTTTATTCTGAATTAAGATATTATAAAAACGATTTAAAAACTTAAAAACATTTTTTAGAAAAATAGATAAGATAGGATTTTGTGCCGACCTGGCATTTTACCTTGTCTATTGCAAAATCCTCGTACAACAAGGGTAAGAACAGCGCACACGTCAAATATTTGAATCTTATCAAAACAAATATAATTAACAAAAGTCATATAAGTACATAACACTAATAGAATGATGCGCTTTATGCTTAGATAATTTATACTTAGGTTTTTCTTCTTTAGGACTACACATAAAACAACTACAAGGCTTCCCTGTAGTTTTAAGAACATACGCCTTTGATTCGTTAAAACTATAATTCTTTAATCGTTTCTTGTATTTATAATAACCTTTTAAACGTCTTTCAAGTTTATTCATAAGAAATTAATAACGTAATTTAACTTTCCTCTTTGATATAAGTAATAGCCAGAGCAATTACAGTTGCACAAGCAAGATAAATAAAAACTGATCCATACGTGAAAATTAGTATCAATGAACCAAGTAGTAAGAGCATTAAAAAATTTCTAAAGAATACTTTTCCTCCCATAATTTTTGATTTTGAGTAATCAAATTTAGTTAATATAAAATATCAAAACTTAAATTAAATAACTCCAAACTTATTCACAATAACAAATTAAAATACATTCTCATCCAGATCGTCTATATATTCTTTCACATCATCTTCACCGCCAAAAACAATAATATTAAAGAATTTCCATACACCATAAAGAATAACAAGTACTAAAAAAATAATATAACACCATTCCATAAAGTAAAATTATAATTTTACTAAACAACCTATCCTTTCTGCTGCTTTTTAAACTGTGCTGGTGAAGCTCCAGTTGCTTTGGTAAAAAAGCGAGAAAAATAAGCTGGATCGTTAAAACCTAAATCAAATGCAATATGTTTTACCGCATCCGATGAATATAATAACTGTCTTTTAGCCTCAGTTAAAATTCTATTTTTTATAAAATCACTTGGTGTTTGCGTTCCTATTTTTTGAAAGTGCTTGGTTAAAGATTTTGGAGATACTCCTAGCCTATTTGCATAATCGGTAACACTGTGTAGCTTTCTAAAATTTTGTTCTACCAACAAACTAAAATCTCTAAATAGTTTTGTTTCAGAATCTTCTTTTACCACATCAAATTCCTTCTTTACACGTACCGAATAAATTATAAACTGTTTTAAAAACGATTGCAACATATCGTACTGCGCCGTTTCTTGGTTTTCAAATTCTTCAATAAGATTTTCCAATATAAAACTCAATCGTTTGGTGTCTTTTTCAGAAGGTGTTACAAAAGGTGTTTCGTACACATTATTAAAGAGTAATCCGTTACACGCAATTTCAGCATCATGTGTTTGGATACAGTAAAAATCCCTGGTAAAGCTTAATTGATACGCTTCTTTAATCTTTTCTGAATCAACTGTAAATACTTGTCCTGGCGACAAGAAAAACAACACATTTCCATCAAACTCATATTGTTGAAAATCGATATTATATATTCCCTTTCCTTCTTTAATCCAAAAGATTTTATAATCGTTTATTTGTGTTGGTTTGTTTACCACACAAGCTTTTTCAAAAGCCACTAACTGTAACGAAAACGCATCTTGAAAATCATATTTCTTAATCTCTTGAATTGCCATAAACTTTTATTTTTCTATTGGTCGGTAAAAAAACGATTGTTAACACATCGAATCTAAGATGTTTTTCTACAACTAACAAATTGAGCATTTAAAAATTCTATTTTGCAAGAGATTAAAATCCCTAGGTACTAGAAACCAATAAAAAACACGGATTAAAAATTTAATCCGTGTTACTTAGAATAGATGATGTTTATTTAAACAATCGCAATCCAAACCCCAAATTATGGGTGGGTTGTGATAGGGCACTTATATTACAACGGTAACTTATAAACCAGCTTCCTTTTTGATTGTACTGTAATCCCAAACTGAGGTTATTCACTTTTTTGTTTTTACCTCCAATTTCAGAAAAAAAATACAGTCCGCTTCTAAATTTTTTAGGTGCTTTAATGGTTTTAGTTACAAGAATCTCTTTAGGTATTTTTAACTTATATGCTAAACTACCGCTTAATAATTCTCCTCTAACGAGTTGATTACTATAAATCTCTACGTCTTTTGTAGAGAGGGTATCTCTATAAAGTCTTGCCGTTGTATATTTTATTTTATCGTTTATAAAAACGGTATCTCTTATTATTTGAGTTACGTTTTTCTTATGTACATATACTTTCTCATATTTTGTTGTTTCTATTTTAAAAGTATCTGTTTTCGTTTTCCAAATAGTGTCTCTTACTATGGTTACTTCAGGCGTTTCTACATCTAGTAAACTTTTTTTAAAAAGATTAGCAATTAATAACAGTAACACCAACCATAACAAACTTTTTTCTAAGGTTCTTTTCCGCATCTTTTTTATCGTTCTTTTTGATAAAAAAGAGCTGCTAGAAACTAGCGCTAGCAGCTATACTTTTTCTTTCCTCTCTTCTTTTTCAGGGATTTGTTTTAAAGTATCTTTAAACCCATAGTGGTTTAATACCTCTCTTAATGCTTTAAAAGGGTTTACTCCATATATTTTATTGTAGTTTTCTAAAATGGATTTTATTTCTGTTATAGCTATAAAACCTGCTATTATTTTTAAAAATGGGACTTCGTTTACAATATGTTTTTCTAGAAAATAGGCTGAAATAATTACCAAATTGTAAATAAAAAATTTAGATATAGTATTTCCTATTTTTTCACTTTTAATAGACACTCCTATTTTAAGTGCTGCGTATGCACCAGTAATAAAATCGACTACAATAAGAAACATAATGGTTGTTAATACTCCGTTTAAAGGCGATAGTAATGCTAACAACCAAAAAACGAAATGCATTGTTTTATCCATTTTTTCTTAATTTTCTATAATCTAAAATTCTATTCTTAGGGTATGCTTTAATACTTACACTATTACCCTGATTACCACCTAATAGATATACATATCGTTTTGATTCTTTTACTAAAAAACCAACATGTCCTTTCCAGCTATCAGGATTCTCTCTCCATAAGACAACAACATCTCCAGGTTCTGGTGCGCTTGTAGACGATCCTACACGTAACCAACTTCTTGCATTTAATTTTTTTGATTGCTCATAGCCTGCTTCTTTGGCTACCCAATTTGCAAAAGCGCTACACCAAGCTGTTTCATCTTGATAACTTGTTTTATTTAAACCCATAGAAGTAAAATAGTTTATGATTTGAGGGTGATCTTTTGATCCTTTTACTTCTTTGACTCCGTATTGCGACAACGCTACTGTAATTAATTTGCTCATATACATTTTTTTTAAAAAGCGTTAGCAGACAGAACATAAAAAGTTTACAGATTCTCTGACAGTATTCTCTACCTGAATGGGGTTTAATCTAACTTTTTTGTTTCTACTTAACATGAAAGGTTAACATTTAAAGGGACTAATAAATAGCTATACAAATATAACATATTACAAATAAAAACCAAAACATTTTACATAAAAAGCTAAAGTTTATTTGCTTTATGTTTGATTAAATTATCTAAAACACAACATATGTTAGCTTTACACTTTTCTTTTTCTCAATGTTTTTTTGAAAGTTTTTATAGATTTTCTACTTCTATTTCTTCTGCTAGGATAATTAAAACATCTGTGGTATTAATCATAGACAACACCTGCGATGTTACTCCTCTTAACTGTTCATGTTCTGTACAAAATTTCCACATACTTTGTAAAAACATGGTAAAATCTACTTTTGCATCGTACTTAAATTGCTTGCTTTGATAGATAATACCCAACAATTGTTTAATTAATGTTTTTGCATTCTCAGTAACCTCAGCTAATTTTTGATATACATCCCACAAATCATTTTGAGAACCGCTTAAAACACCAGCAGTAAATCTTAATTGCTCCTTCTTTTTATTTTGTTTACTTTTTGGATAAAAGGCAACTAACTCTCCTCTTTTTGCAGAAAGCAATGACGATTCTGGCCTATTATTCTGTTGTAATATGTTTTCTGTTTCCAACAACCAATCTTTAAGTACCTTAGAACTACTTGTACTTTTTTTCTCTAGTAAATCTGCTATTAAAGAAACTTTAGATAATTGATCTTCTATTTGTTTTAATAAATTAATAATAGATCTTCTCATAGCTTATTCTGGTAATAATTTTGACACAACTTTTCCGTCTTCATCTTCAGAGAAACTCCATTCCATTGGCTCTTCATTTAATATCATTTTTACATGAATTATATGTTCGGGATTCACATCTTTTAATTGACTACTTTCTACAATTACCTTTGGCTTTGGAATTGATGGTTGCGTAGGTTTAACTGGTTTTATATCATCTCTTAAGTATGCTATTAATTCTCCTGCTAAAACTTCCTCATCTTCTTTTACACTTATACGAAAGCTTTCTAAAAGTAATTCCAAAACATCGTATGAATAGGTTTTTAACAACGTATCTACCTCATTATTTGGCGTATCTTCTTTTATAGATTTATCTAATTTAGAAGCTTCGGGTTTAATAATCGAATCTATAATTTCTACTTCTGCTGAAGTAAATCTCCTATTGACTAAACTTATTAGTTTGTCTCTTGTTTTTTTCATGAATTCACTCAAGTTTATACGTTCATAAACTTCAGTTTCTATACTCATTTCACCTATAGCTATAGGAATAGTTAATTCTATGTTTTCAGTTTTAAATCGAGGAATAGAAAAATGCTTTAAGTATTCATTTTGCGCGAATTGTTGTGCAATTTCTAAGGTCTTTAAATCAGAAATAAGCCTAGCTTCTGCTATATCTCTTTTTATACTTCCTATATATTCGTTAAGTTTTATCATTTTTACAGAGGTTAATGGTTTAATGTTATAATGGTTATTTTTTACTATTCAAATAGCTATCTTAAGCTTTCTTTACTCAACTTCAATCTTCTAAATAATTCCATTCCATAGTTCCATCATTAATTGTCATATTAATTTTAAAGAAGTCTTTAGATGCAACATTTCTTAACTCACTGCTTTCTAAAACAATTTTAGTTTGCGGTGGTTTAGCAGGAGGAACTGGATATATATCTTGTCTTTGCTCTTCATTAATAGCATACACTATTTGCCTGTAGATTCTATTAGGAGTTTCAGTTTGATAAAGCACATTAAACTGTTCCGCTAGGTAACGAGCATACAAGTTCAACTCACTGCTTATTCTACCACTTGACTTAATAGCAGCTCTTAATACATTTACTCTTTCCTCAATAATAGCACGTAATCTATTTAGTCTATCTCTATCTATCTCTTTACTTCTTTTTTTAAATACTTCATTCGTAAATCTCCTAAGAATATTGAGTGTTTTTTCAAAAAACTCACTTTTATCAAAAGGTTCATAATTGCTTGGCTGTTCTCTTACTTCACGGGTTCCTACAGGTATTGTTAATGCTACTTCCTGAGTTTTAAATCGCGGAACAGAAAAGTTTCGCAATAAAAAGTCTTCAGAAAATTGCTTCCTTATTGCTACAGATGTTGCTTCTGAGATTACACTTGCTTCGTTAATACTAGCAGCTATGCTATCTAAATATTTTTCTATTTCCATAAAACGATTTTATTTTTATGAGAGTTAGTCAAAAGACTAACTCTCATAGATTTATTTAGTTTATCCTACAGTTGCAATACTATCTTCCAACATACCTAAGATTCTATTTAACCCTTCTGGTAACTCATCATTTACAGCTTTTACTCTTACACCAAGGTTGTATGTTTTTTCAACTTTAGATCCTTGATACGTGCTTTTCTTGTACGATGCTGATGCTTTGAATTTTACAAACCAGTATTTGATTCCTAATTCTGCACTTGCTGAAAATTGAGAAGAAGTACTCTTTGTTTCTACTGAGTTTAATTTCGCATTAAATTCAATATTCACCTCATCAATTCTTAATGCAGGGATCGTTAACATTGTTAAGAAAGGAACCTTAATAGCAACGTTACTTTTGATAAATGGATTTGTAGTATCAACATCTCCAGGCACTAATCCTTCTGCTGTTAATTGCGCAGCTGTTTTACCTACATGCGGATTAGGAACCGATTTTTTATAATTAAAATCTACATATCGTAATGCATCTGGCTCTGAATCATCTGAATCCTTTTCGAAACCTACTTCTTTAATAAAATCTACTGTAGCCATAGAAGCAGATGTTTGCGCTTCAATTGCTGCTTGTAGTGGACCTCCAACATAAACGTTGAAATCTAAACTGTTTAATTCTGATACTAAATTTGACATATCGGGGTGTGTTTTAAATTTATATACATACTCTCTTTCTACATGGATTTTCTGCTTCCTCCATAAAGAGATTTTAACCGATTTTCTTTTAGTAAGCGTTTGCCCTCTTCTATTAATTCACAAACAGATGAATCTTTTTCAAAATTTGCTTTTTGAATTACTACTAGATGATATGATTCAATTTAAAAGCACTACACCACTAGCTATTCTAAAAAATGTTGGAATTAATGTGAAAAGATTTTTAATAAGTGAAGAAATTCAAGTTAAAATCTCAAAATAGTACCGTTTGGAATTCATACAATTGTTTAGATTTCGATGTATGCCAATCAACGATTACGAATGCAAATATAAGAAGCTTTTTTAGTTTTATAAAAACTTTTTACAGTTTTTTTTGTAAAAAGTTTTAATTAATTCATTTATAAGTTTCTAAAAGCTTACACATTCCTAAAAAAACAAAACAAATGTTAAAAAACCATAAACATTTACATTGACACAAAAACTAATCTTTTCGTATTCAAGCAAGTAGCGTTTTTATTCATAAAGAACTTAATTAAACATCACACCTACACCTAATCAATGAAGTTATATTAGTATTAAACAATCAGAAAACACAAAGGCATAAAAAACTGATTTACCAAAATAATACTCAACTAAAAAACAACATTTTACCTTCTCTTTTTGCTCTTATAAAAAAAGGAAATGAAAAACTAAATAAAGTTTTCTTAATCTTTTAAAAAACAATACAAATGTTTGATTTTTAAAGATTTTATGTATCTTTGTTATTAACCACACCGTAAAAACAATAACATTTTACAAAAAAACATAGGTTTTTTGTTAAAAATCACACAATGGATATTTCAAAGAAGATTGCAGAAATTAGAGACTTTCATAAGTTAAACAACTATTCTTTTTCTAAAAAAATTGGAGTTACTGGTACCACCGTAGACAGTATTATCAATGGTAGACCTCAAACAGATGGTTCCAGAAAAAAGACAAAACCAGGATACGATGTTTTAACCGCTATTATAAATGTATTTAATATTAATCCTGATTATTTATTTGGAAAGAGCAATATTATGCTTCGTGGAGAATTGCCTAATGGGAATTACACTGGTACGCCACAAGTAATTTCCACCAATGCTACTGGTGATGAAAATATCGTTTTTGTTCCTACTCAAGCAAGAGCTGGGTATTTGAACGGATATGGAGATGCAGAATACATACAACAATTACCTGCTTTCCACATGCCACATTTACGTCATGGTTCTTTTCGTTGTTTCGAAGTACAAGGAAATTCCATGGTACGTACGTTTTTTGATGGTGATTTAGTTTTTGGACAATATGTTGAAGATTTAAATGACATAAAAGATGGAAGAGTTTATGTTATTGTTAGTAAGAATGATGGTATTGTACTAAAACGTGTAATAAATAGAATACAAAGTAGAGGAAAACTTATTCTTAAAAGCGATAATAAGGACGGAAATTACCCAACATATACGATTAATATTGATGAAGTAATGGAAGTTTGGTACGTAACCATGTATGCGTCTAAGCAAATGCCAGAACCTATTGACGTATATGATCGCTTACATGATTTAGAAACTAAAATTGTAGAACTAGAAGAGCAACTAGGATCAAACAACTAGTTCTTTTCACCAATAAAAAACTACAAATCAACAACTAACACTCACAAATAAGTATTCTAGTTTTATATTAAGCACCTATTAATTTTAATGATTTCACTGTAAAAAATGGAAATCTCTGAAATTAATAGGTTCTTCTATTTATACCCATTCTAAATATTTAACAAAACAAACTTTATTGTTTGTACAAAATACCCAGAGGTCTTAAATTTGCTAGTAATTATTTATAACCAACATTCAAAATAATGAGCGGATTACTTAAATCTTCCATCGGAAGGAAGTTTGCAATGGCACTTTCGGCATTCTTTCTTATGATTTTCTTATTACAACATTTTGCTATCAACATTTTATCGGTATTTAGTAAAGATGCTTTTAACGAAGCTTCTCATTTCATGGGAACATTTTGGGCTGTGCAATACTTACTACAACCGGTATTAATTTTCGGTGTTATTTTTCACTTTGTAATGGGATTTGTATTAGAGATCAAAAACAAAAGTGCTCGTAATATTAAGTACGCAAAAAATAATGGTAACGCTAACTCTACTTGGATGAGTAGAAATATGATTTATAGCGGATTATTTATTTTAATTTTCTTAATCATTCACTTTATCGATTTCTGGATTCCTGAAATGAACACAAAGTATATTCAAGGAGATCTTTCTGGAATGCACAATGGAGAGTTTAGATATTTCCATGAATTACAAGAAAAGTTTGTTCCAATTTGGCGTGTAGCTTTATATTGTTTAGGTTTTGTTTTTCTAGCATTACACTTATTACACGGGTTTAATTCTGCTTTTCAATCGGTAGGAGCAAATAATAAATATACTAGAGGATTGAAAACATTTAGTAAAATTTATGCAATAGGACTTCCTTTAGGGTTCATTATCATTGCTTTATTTCACCATTTCAATCACCATTAATTAAGTAGTATCAATATGGCAACTTTAGATTCAAAAATACCAAAGGGTCCAATTGCAGATAAATGGACCAATCATAAAAATAAAATCAACTTAGTTAACCCAGCCAACAAACGTTTAATTGATGTTATTGTTGTTGGTACTGGATTAGCAGGAGGTTCGGCTGCTGCTACTTTAGCAGAATTAGGTTACAATGTGAAAGCATTTTGTTTCCAAGATTCTCCTCGTCGTGCACACTCTATTGCCGCACAAGGAGGAATTAATGCAGCAAAAAACTATCAAGGAGATGGTGATTCTACTTACAGATTATTCTACGATACTGTAAAAGGTGGTGATTACCGTTCTCGTGAAGCAAACGTATATCGTTTAGCTGAAGTATCAGCAAACATTATTGATCAATGTGTAGCGCAAGGAGTTCCTTTTGCTCGTGATTATGGTGGATTGTTAGATAACCGTTCTTTTGGTGGAGTACTTGTATCAAGAACTTTTTATGCGAAAGGACAAACTGGACAGCAATTATTATTAGGAGCATATTCTGCTATGAACCGTCAAATTGGTCGTGGTAAGATTACAATGTACAACCGTCATGAAATGTTAGACGTTGTAATTGTTGATGGAAAAGCTCGTGGTATTATTGCTCGTAACTTAGTTACTGGAGAAATTGAGCGTCATTCTGCACATGCTGTTGTATTAGGAACTGGAGGTTACGGAAACGTATTCTTCTTATCTACAAATGCAATGGGAAGTAACGTAACAGCTGCTTGGAAAGCTCATAAAAAAGGAGCGTTCTTTGCAAATCCTTGTTACACACAAATTCACCCAACTTGTATTCCTGTATCTGGAGATCATCAATCTAAATTAACGTTAATGTCTGAATCATTACGTAACGATGGTCGTATTTGGGTACCTAAGAAAATGGACGATGCAATTGCAATTCGTGAAGGAAGATTAAAACCAACACAGCTTGCAGAGGAAGATAGAGATTATTATTTAGAGCGTCGTTATCCTGCATTTGGTAACTTAGTACCTCGTGATGTTGCATCTCGTGCTGCTAAGGAACGTTGTGATGCTGGTTTTGGTGTAAATGCAACTGGTGAAGCTGTATACTTAGATTTCGCTTCTGCAATTACACGTTACGGTAAAGAACAAGCTAAGATTAAACACTTAGACGAAAACGATGCCGCTTTAGTTAAAAAATTAGGTCAAGATGTAGTACGTGCTAAATACGGAAACTTATTCCAGATGTACGAAAAAATCGTTGACGAGAATCCATATGAAACTCCAATGATGATTTATCCAGCCGTTCACTATACTATGGGTGGAATTTGGGTAGATTATAACTTAATGACTACAGTTCCTGGTTTATATGCTATTGGAGAAGCTAACTTCTCTGATCATGGAGCAAACCGTTTAGGAGCTTCTGCTTTAATGCAAGGTTTAGCAGATGGTTATTTTGTTTTACCATATACAATTGGAGATTATTTAGCTGATGATATTCGTACAGGACCAATTTCTACTGAAACTCCTGAGTTTGATGAAGCTGAGAAAAATGTTCGTTCAATTATTGATAAGTTAATCAATAACGACGGAACAAAATCTGTAGATCATTTCCACAAGCGTTTAGGAAAAATTATGTGGAATAAAGTAGGAATGTCTCGTAATGCAAAAGGATTAGAAGAAGCAATTGAAGAGATTTCTGCATTACGTGCTGAATTCTGGGAAAACGTTCGTGTTCCTGGTAATGCAAATGAATATAACGAAGAATTAGCAAAAGCTGCTCGTGTAGCTGACTTCTTAGAGTTAGGAGAGTTATTTGCTAAGGATGCTTTAAATAGAACTGAATCTTGTGGAGGTCACTTTAGAGAAGAATCTGTAGAAGAAGATGGACCACAAAAAGGAGAAGCGAAACGTGATGATGCAAACTTTGCATATGTTTCTGCTTGGGAATATAAAGGAGAACCTAAAGATGCTGTTTTACACAAAGAGGAATTAGAGTTTAAGGATATTGAATTAAAACAACGTTCATACAAATAGGAAAGAATTATGAATTTAACGTTAAAAATTTGGCGTCAGAAGAACGCAAGCGATAAAGGAAAAATGGTTGATTATAAAATCAATGATGTATCGCCGGATATGTCTTTCCTTGAAATGTTAGATGTTTTAAACACACAATTAATTGAAAGCGGCGATGAACCAGTTGCTTTTGATCATGATTGTCGTGAAGGTATTTGTGGAATGTGTTCTTTATATATTAATGGTGAAGCACATGGACCAGATAGAGGTGTAACTACTTGTCAATTACACATGCGTAAGTTTAAAGATGGTGATACTATTTATATTGAGCCATTTAGAGCAAAAGCATTTCCTGTAATTAAAGATTTAGTAGTAGATAGATCTTCTTTTGATAGAGTTCAACACGCTGGAGGATTTATTTCTATTAATACTTCAGGAAACACACAAGATGCAAATGCTATTCCTATTAATAAGGAAAATGCAGACAAAGCTTTTGATGCTGCTACTTGTATTGGTTGTGGAGCTTGTGTAGCTACTTGTAAAAACTCTTCTGCAATGTTATACGTTTCTGCAAAAGTATCTCAATTTGCTTTATTACCACAAGGTCAGGTAGAAGCTACAGATCGTGTATTAAACATGGTAAAACAAATGGATGAAGAAGGTTTTGGAAACTGTACTAATACTGGAGCTTGTGAAGTAGAATGTCCTAAAGGAATTTCTCTTGAAAACATTGCTCGTATGAATACAGAGTTCTTAAAAGCTACTTTAAAAGGTTAAGATAATACTTTATTTATATACAGAAACCCAAGACTAAGTCTTGGGTTTTTTGCTTCTTTTATAGTGAAACAAATGAAAAAAACGATACCATTTTATAAACAACAATTAGGAGAATATCAGCAAAAGGTAAAAGATTCAAATGCTTCTATCTCAAAGCTAAGTATCTTACGATTATTGGTATTTTTAACTACTGTTTTCGGAGTTTATTTTTTCTTTAATGAATGGATAATAGCTCTTAGTATAGGAGTTATAGGAATTGCTGTCTTCTTATTTTTACTAATTAAATACACAAATGCTAAAAGGCAACAAGCATTATTTAAAATGCTTGTTGATATTAATACAGAAGAAATAAAAATTGCAGATGGTGAATTTTACCATAGAGATGCAGGCACTCAATTTCAAGACTCATTACATTATTACAGCTTAGATATTGATTTATTTGGAGAAGGTTCTTTTTTTCAGTTTCTGAATAGAACTAGTATTTATGAAGGTACTTTAAAATTAGCAAATGTATTAAAGGCGAACCATATAGAAGACATCACTTCTCGTCAAGAAGCAATTAAAGAATTAGCTGATAAGCCAAAATGGAGACAGTATTTTCAAGCAACGGCTAGTTTAATTAAAACTGAAAAGTCTACCAAAGAAATTATACGTTGGTTACAACAATACAAAGCATTTGTACCAAAAGCAATCTCTTGGATAGGTTTAACCTTTTCTTCTTTAAGTATTGTTTTATTTACGCTAACCTTATTTAATATAGTCAGTTCTTCTTATTTATTGTTTTGGTTATTTTTAGGTTTAGGAATTACTGGAGCTTATTTAAAAAAAATAAATAAACTATCTACAAATGTAGATGCTATTAAATATACATTTCGTCAATATGCACAATTGCTGAATCAAATAGAAAATGAGCAATTCACCTCTAAACTTCTTAAAAAGCAGCAAGAAAATATACAATTAGAAAAAAAGAAAGCTTCATTTATTGTTACAAAGTTTTATAAAATGCTTGATGCTTTCGACAATAGAAATAATATCATTTTCAATATTTTAGGAAATGGCTTTTTCTTAATAGACCTTAAAAATACTTCTAAGATTGAGCAATGGATTAAACAATACAACATCACAGTTGAAAATTGGTTTGAAACAGTTGCTTTTTTTGATGCTTATAACAGTTTGGGGAATTATACTTACAATCACTCATCCTATGTTTTTCCTGAAATTATAGCAAATAATGAGATTTTGAATTCTGAAAACTTAGGTCATCCATTATTATCTGAAGAAAAAAGAGTAGACAATACTATTTTTATCGATCGTAATCAGTTTTTTATTATCACAGGAGCAAATATGGCTGGAAAAAGTACTTTTTTAAGAGCTGTTTCTCTAAATATTGTAATGGCCAATATAGGATTACCTGTTTGTGCAACTTCTTGTAGATATAATCCTGTAAAATTGATTACGAGTATGAGAGCAGATGATTCTTTAAATGAAGAAAGCTCTTATTTCTTTTCTGAATTAAAACGATTAAAGTTTATTGTAGATGAAATTAAAAATGGAGAATACTTTATTATTCTAGATGAAATTTTAAAAGGTACCAACAGTACAGATAAATCTATTGGTTCTCGAAAGTTCGTCGAGAAACTAGTAAAATTAAAAGCTATAGGTATTATAGCTACCCACGACTTAAATCTATGTGAACTAGAAGAGACATTTAGCGAAATAAGAAACCATTATTTCGATGCAGAAATTATTGATAACGAACTTCATTTTGACTATACTTTTAAAAAAGGAATTTGTCAAAATATGAACGCAAACTTCTTATTAAAAAAGATGGAGATTATTTAAAATCTCCTATCTTTTTAAAAATAAAAACCCTTATACCTTTCTCTTTTCTTTTTTACTTATATACCCTTTAATTTTTAAGCTTTTTCTTTCTGTTTTTGCATTTGAAAAAATAGTAATTGCTTTAAAAAAACCTCCTACTCTTTTTGTATCGTAAGAAACTGAGATCTGTGATTTCTCTCCTGGCATTATTGGGCGTTCTGGTTTTTGAGGAATTGCACAGCCACAAGAAGATTTTATTTCTTTAATTATTAATGGTGCATCTCCAATATTGGTAAATTCAAAAACACGAACACCGTCAGATCCTTGTGCTATTTTCCCATAATTGATTGTCTCTTGTTTAAATTTAAATTCTTGAGCATTTAACAATACTGTAGTAAATGCTAGCACTAAAAATGTAATAATTGCTTTCATATTATTATTAATTTACCATTGTTTTTATCGAGTTAATTCTTTCTATAATTTCTTTGTTTTGAGGTTCAAAAGACAATGCAATTCCATAGTTTTTTAACGATTTCTGATATTCTTTAGCTTCAAACAGAGCTTCTGCATAACTATCAAAAACATTGGCCTTATATGGAAATATTAGTGTGTTTAATTCAAAAACAACTAATGCCTTCTTCAATTGTCCAGATCTTAATAACTTATAACCATATGTGTTCAATTCTTTACTTCCTTTTACATATTCTGATACATATTTTGCATAAAAATTAAGCTTATTAGCAAGTTCTTCTACTCCTTTATCTTTCATTACTTTATCTAGATAAGTAACTACAGCATAATTTGAAGTATATTTTTGTTCTTGAACAATTTTGAGCATATCTCGTTCAAAGTCTTCTTTAGGATACTCTACTATACGTCCGATTTCTTTGTCTCCTTTATAAAAAATAAAAGTAGGGACTCTATGAATATTCAATCCTTTTTCTTCTCCAGACGGTGAGGCTTTATAAGCTTCTGGTTTTCTATCTACTGCTACTAACGCTAAATTCTTATTATCAAATTCAGCTTTAGTCAATACTTTATAAAATTTTGGCACTTCTCTTTTACTATCTCCACACCATGAACCAAAAAACACTTTAATCTTATAATCTTTTAATTTCGTTCCAAGTATATCTACAATCTTATCATTTACTAAGTAATCTTCATAGTTTTTCTGAAACCAACTAAAATCAGCATGCTTAAAACCTTTTTTATCTACTTTACCCAGTAGCATTCTTTTCCCTTTCTTATCTGTTATAGTTTTATTCAACTGTCCGTTTGCTATATTACAAACTAGAAGTAATAGTATTAAATATGTAGTCTTATTCATCCTAATAAATTATAGTTTACTCAAAATTAAATCATTATAGTTTTGACAAGAAAATAAGTTAACATACAACCTCAAACAATGTACCTACAGCTCGTTTCTAAGGACAAACTGCATTTCGCATAGTTTTATATGCACTTTGTACTCATTTTTTGACAAATCTTATTTTAATCTGTATTTTCATAAACCTTATGGAATTGATTAAAAAACATAGCACACAAATACTTGTTCATATACTATTTTGGACATTGTTCATTTTTATATCCTTATTTGTATTTTCTGAATACTACTGGTCTGCAAATCCTTTTTTACAATATCTCGTAATTTTAATCGTAATTGTATATGCGAACCACTTTGTGTTACTTCCTTATTTTGTAAAACAAAAACGTTATGTGTTTTATGCTGTAATTTTAGGTGCTATTTCATTTTTTGCTACGCAGTTATATTGCAATGTTTTTACAAAATGTGGCTGTACCATAATGAAGTGTTTGAGTGATTATTTATGGCAAACCTTGGTTCCACTAGTTTTTTTCTCTTTTGTTTGGTTATTATTTAAGTATGTAGATAAGGAAAAAGAGATACAACAGGCGCAACAAGAGAAAACTCAGATGGAACTTAAATTTTTAAAAACTCAAATTAATCCACATGTACTATTTAATAATTTGAATACCATTTATTCTTATGCTTTAGAAAAACCAAATGAAACTCCTTCATTAATTCTAAAACTATCTGATAATCTAAAACATGTTTTATACGAAAGTAATGCCGATTATATTCCTCTAGAAAAAGAGTTACAATACATTGATAATTATATCGATTTTCAAGCCATACGAACTCAAGGCATTAAAACGATTAAGTATTCTAAGAACATTTCTAATACACATCATAAAATTGCTCCATTATTACTTATTACATGTATAGAAAATGCTTTTAAACACAGCACACCTCATAGCACTATTTTTATAGATATAACCGTAGATGATAGTTCTATACAATGTTTTTGTAGAAATGATTTTGATAGCAATAAAAACTCTCAAGACAATACAATAGGTTTACAAAACCTTCAAAAAAGATTAGATTTACTTTATCTTGATAAATACAGTTTAGAAGTTCAAAAAACAGATACTTTTTCTGTATTACTTAAACTATTACTAGTATGATTACTTGTATTATTATAGAAGATGAACTTCCTGCTCAAAATATCTTAAAGAACTTTATTCGTAAAGTTCCTAATATAGAATTAATAGCTACTTTCCAAACTGCGAAAGAGGCAAACATTTTCTTAAATGAGACTCCTGTCGATTTTCTCTTTTTGGATATTAATTTACCTGATATACTGGGAATCGATTTCATAAAAACCATTCAAAATCCTCCGCAGATTATTATTACCACTGCATATCCAACCTATGCAGTAGATAGCTTTGAACTAGAAACCATTGTTGATTACTTAGTAAAACCTTATTCTTTTGATCGTTTTCTAAAGGCAATTGTAAAAGTGGAAAAAAACACTCAAAGAACTCAATACGCTTCTAACGATACTATTTTCCTAAATATTGATAAAACATTACACAAATTATATCTAAACGATATTCTTTACATAGAATCAGACAGGAACTACCTTACATTTATAACCTTTCAGAAAAAGTATGTATTAATTGATACCTTAAAAAGCTGGAAAACGAAATTGCCTAGTCATTTTTACCAAGTTCATAAGTCCTATCTTATTAATTTAAATCACATAGAAAGGATTATTGGTAACGAAGTGTATTTAGGAGATCAAAATATCCCGATTGGTAGAACTTTTAAATCAGATTTTATAAAAAAATTTAATTCAAAAAAATAGCTCTTATGTTATTATCTGACGTAATTTCTTTCTCTTTTTTTGAGCATTTCTAACTTAAAGTTAACTTAAGGTTTTAAATTTTAAATCTTAAAAAATTATTAAATAAATAATTAAAACACCTTTTTTTAAGTTTTCTTGTTTTAAAAAACATTTTTAACGTACCTTTGTTGCGAATTATTCAATGTTTCTAAATTGTTAACAACAGAGAATTTGAAGCAAAATACACTAAAAAAAGATATTTTGTTAACATTCAAAAAGATGCAAAACTTTTTACTCTGTACTACTTTTGGAACATCAAATTAAAATAAATTTTAAAAACAATAAAAAAACCCATTAGAATGAAAAAGTTAGTTTTATTATTCGCAATCACATTAATCAGTTTCACTTCATTTGCAAACGAAACTAAACCTGCAAATGTTAAGTCTGAATTAAGAACTGAAATCGCTAAGCTTTTAGGAAAAGCTAATTTCGATTTAAACGGAACATTAACTACTGTTGTTGAATTTACAGTAAACAGCAAAGGAGAAATTATCGTATTAACTGTTAACTCTAAAAATGCAGCGTTAGACAAATACGTAAAAAACAAATTAAACTACAATGTTATTACTGACAAAGCTGTCGTTAAAGGTAAAGTTTACAAGATGCCTTTAAAAATCGTTAAAGCTTAATAAATAAGTATTTATAACATTATTACATGACCAGTTTCACCACGTTATAACCAAATAACATAATTCTTTCAATGACATAAAAATTAATTTTTATGTCATATTCAAAAACACATCCAGTTCCATTATGGACTTTAGAACAAGGTAGGAGATTCGTTAAATCTATTAACGGGGCTCCTTCATCTGTTATCTACACACACGTTAATTCTCCTTTATCTCATGATACAGAGGTTGAGAGTTTGACTGGTACTATAGACTTTATTAATCCACATACTTTAGTCTATGCCTTGTAAGAACTCTATAGACCATGCAGCTAGAAAAGAGTTTATTGAATCAAAAGTAAATGAACTTTTAAAGGATAGAGCTAATGGAATTCATACAGTTAGACAAGCTTATGTAGAGATTGCAGCAACAATGTTGTTTTGCAGTATCTCTACTGTTATGAGAGCTTTAAAACCTTATAAAGCACCAGAGAAGCAAACAGAATTATTCACTGTTCCAACAAATCAATTAACATTTAATTTCTAAGAGCCGTTTACACGTCAATTTAAAGACGCGTGAGCGGCTTTTTTTATTGGCTTGGCAAAACATAACGGTTCTGTCGAAAAAACGAAGCTAGGGCTTGCCCGTGCTGAGTTTTTGAGACGATGATCACGTATCCCTATGAATGCCCCATGTACTTTTTCCATTCAAAATAATGGTATTTCACAATATTTTGATGTTAGTTATTTAGATTTTACCAGAAGTGGAGACACAAGCGTATTAAAACAAAACCAGAAAACACCTTTTTCTGAGACTATCAAGAAATATCAGCCTACAAATAATTATCTAGAAGAAGTTAACCGCATACGTTTTAAACACGATATGCACAGACTTGTAATGTCTAAAAAAGGCAAAACTATCAAGGAGTTAGGCACGCTTTCCAGAAATCAGGTTAAAAGCTGTAAAAAAGCCTGTGAAACTATGATAAACACGGTTATTTACAGCAGGGAAAAAACTGTAAATTATAAAACTGGTCAATATGTTACATTTGTAACACTCACATTACCAACTAAGCAAATGCACTCTGATTCAGAAATCAGAAGATTACAGACTCGTTACATCGAAAACCTACAGAAAACCTACGGTGTAAAATACTACGTATGGAAGGCAGAAGCACAAAAAAACGGTAACATACATTTCCATTTACTTGTTGACAAATGGATACACTGGACTATTCATCGCAAACTATGGAATAAGCAAATTGATAAACTTGGTTACCTAGATGCTTACTTCGAAAAACACGGAAATCGTAACCCTAATACAACTCAAGTAGATAGCTTAAAAATGGATAAGAGGAAGCGCAAGCTTAAGAATATTACTACATACGTTATTAAGTATATGACTAAATTAGAGTTTGGTAAACGCCCAATACTTGGCAAGCTTTGGGGTTGTTCATTAGCTACTAAAAACCTCGATTACCCTAAATATACAGAAGGTTTTCCTCTATTTGATCATGTTGTATCTTTTGTAAACAAGGGGTTCTTAAAACAAGTATTAAAAGAGGATTTTTTTAGTTTTTTTTCTGGTAAATCTTACCGTTATATATCAAGAAACTACAAACCACTTTGGGACGATATTAAACAACACTTTCAACTTCAAAACGGAAATATTACACCTAATACACTACAACAAAAAGAGTTCATTCGAACTAAAAATTATACACCACCTGAAAAGGTTGTAATTCCAAAAATTGAAATTTTAGCAAAACCGACTCTAGAACAGGCAAAAATTAACTTTGGTAATGCCGCTTTTTGGACTAATAATTTAAAATAATTACTACCTGTAAAACAAACTATATAGGTGATGCACTATGCATCATTTACCTTTTTACTTAGGAGAATATTTGTGTCAACATAAACAAATAAAATCATTCTCATGAGTAAAACAATTTCGCTAAATGGTAGAGTAACTTTAACCGAAGTTATAGAATCAAACGTTAGTTTATTAGCAATTGATCAAATTAACCCAAACGCTAAAGTAAAAGTATCATTGGTAAGAGAAAACCAATCGGAAATTACAATTATTCCAAACCTTAAAGTTGGTTTGATTTCTGAAAGCCAGAAGAAAATCGAATCATTGAGCTTTATGTCTGGTTATCAAATGCCAGTTAGTTCAAAGGTTGTTCAGTTATCCGAAGCACAAGACGACCAAGCTGCAAATGTTCCTTGTTTAAAAAACACTTTTATTGACTTGGGGGTAAATGGGGAAATCGTTCTTGGTGAAAACGATCAAATAAAACTTACCTTTAAAGACTTAAATAAACTAAGACAATCAACTGTCCACGTTGTAGAAGGTTCAAGAGCTACAGACAAATTTTTCACATACAATTCTAGTATTTGGAGAAAGTCAGAAACAAATAAATCTGTCGATTTAAACAATGTTGATTACTTAGTTTTTGATCCTTTACAATTACCAGATCAGATTGATATTATTGTTAATGGTGAAAAGGTCGTTTATACAACCGAATTACTATTAATGATGCAAGATGAGTTCTTCGGTAATATTCTTCATAACTCTACAAATAATAATAGTGCTTTTGGTTACGAATACGCTGTTGTTCTTGAAGTAAGAGGGGCGCAAAGCGTTTACTTCACAAAAGAAGAAAAAGCTACAGACTATTTATACTACACCGTAAAACACTAAGCCTATGTTGTATTATGAATTAAATTCAGGCGGTCGACCGCCTAATAATGGAGGTGGTTTTTATAGTCCTCCAGTACTTACTACACCAGTTATGCAAAACGGTGGTGGTAACTACGGTAACGCTATCGGTAATATTGTTGGAGGTATACCGGGTGCTAATACATTCTTAAACTTACTAGGTATTGACTTTAATTGCTGGAATGCCGCTTTACCTCCTAAAAAAGCAAAAGCAGGTATTGAGCCACATGTTAGAAGAAAATACCGTGAAGCTGGTTATGAAGCTGCTTTTGCTTCTGGTAATATTAAACGTATAGAAGCAGCAGTTAACTATTGCTTGAAAAGCTTTGAATGGACACGCATATGGCGTTTGGATATGGCAAATCATAGAAAGGGTTGTACTAGAGATGGTGAATTATTACTCCATAGATACGCAGTTGCTCAAATAAAAAGCATTTTTGATACACTTTCGCAAAAATATCAGTACGATATTTATGAGGAAACAGACACGTATAACTCTGGTTTATTTGGTGCTATTGATGCACGTACAACTTACAGACAAGTAAGGATAAAATCAAGTAAAACAGAAACACCAAACCCACCAAATACAGGAGGTTCAAAACCACCTGTTAAACCAGTAGACCCTAAAGAGCCTAAATCACCTAGCAAGAAACCAGATGGTGACGGTAACATGTTATTTAACTGGTGGTGGCTTTTACTTCTTATTCCAATTTTTGGAATTCCCTATGCTATTTACAAACTAATTCAATATTTAAAAAACAAGAAATAATGCAAAATTTCTGGACAAAAATTAAAACACATATGCTCAAAACTTGGAAGGGTGTTCCATATTGGGCTTTTTACACTATAGTTCCAATACTTTTAATCTTAATCGTATGGGGAATATTAAGCTTATTCACTAACAAGAAAAAACATAAGTAATCATGGGATATAATAATTACAACAATAATAAGAATAACAATTCTTATAGTAAAAAAACCTACTGTAATTTGGTTTATCCTTATGGTAGTGAAAAGGGGTTCTTTATGGGGCTGCGTTACAGAGACGTTAACGGACAATGGTGGAATGGTAAATGTTTCAGGTCAGAGGAACAGCAAAATAAACCTCCAGTAACTTCAAAATCTGGTAAAAGATGGGTTAACGTTACCCTAGTTTTTAACGCTCCTATGCATAATACTGTATTTGTTTATGGTATGTTAAATATAGACAATCACAAGGTTTATGTTGAGGATTGGAATATGATGGCTAATCCTAATGCCCCAAACGGTGGGTATTTCGGTAAACATATTTCTAGTAATAAAAAACGATAGACTATGAAGAACTTATTCAACCTTGGGCGATTTATGTCGCCCATTATAGAATTCTTTGAAGGCTTTACCAGAGTAGGTAAAACAATAGACAGTTTTACCAAACATTTAAAAGCTTTTAACGAAGATCGCGAAAGGATTTGGGCAGATGCTCCAAAAACTATTAAAGTAGTAGGAGAGGAGGAGAAAGATGGTTAATTACCCAAAAGAACCACTTTACCTAGATGATTATGGTGAAAATGTTAAGGTTAAAAACTTTCTTCTATCAATCCCTTTTGA
Source organism: Tenacibaculum amylolyticum (assembly GCF_964511145.1). NCBI lineage: Bacteria > Pseudomonadati > Bacteroidota > Flavobacteriia > Flavobacteriales > Flavobacteriaceae > Tenacibaculum > Tenacibaculum amylolyticum. Next base: position 3,075 of record NZ_CAZEFZ010000008.1, on the reverse strand, counting down.
TGGAGTAGACAAGACAACCAAGCTCTCGAAAAACTTAATGTTGCATGAGATTGTAGAAGCTGCATTTGTTACCAAGGAAGAGCAACCAGAATTTAACCGTATTCCGTACGACGTTAGGCTTCCTAATATCTTTCAGATTCTTAGAGATGCATTGGGTAAACCTATTTATGTAACATCCTCTTTTAGGAGTAAAAACCATGAATATAGTAAAGATAGAAAAGGTACAAGCCAACACGTTTTAGGCAAAGCTTGGGATTTAAAAGGTGAGGGGCTCGTTCAATTAATCAAGGAAGCAGTAGAAACCAAAAACCAACTCTATACTAAGCTTAGAAACGCAGGTTTAAATGGCTTAGGCATTTACAACACTTTTATACATGTAGATACTAGAGAAAGTCAAGACCTAGTTGTTTTTACTGATAATAGAGAAGGAGACAAAAAAAAAAGTCTATGCGCTCAATGTTTGTTCAAGATAACTGCCATTATCGCTTTGGGGGCTTTTGTAGTTGTGAAAACTGTGAGCTACTTAATTAAAAGAAAAAAGAAATAATTAACTAATACAAAGAGTGATGAGATCAATTTTTATAATATTTATAATCCTCTGTTTTTTATCGTTTACAATTGTGATCATCACTCTTGTTATAACTTATACATTATGCAAAATTTTACTAATACTATTATTCAACTTTTTAAGTATGTGCTATTACCGCTTGCGTTAATATGGTTATTAATCAAATTTTTCTCTACATCTAGAGGTAAAGGCATGAGTGCAGACCCTATTGTAAATAACACTATAGATGTTATAGATAATTCAATTGATAAATTTGGTTATTTCAATCGAGATCACGAACCTATTTTTTCAGTATTGGAGAAATTAAACTCAGATCAAATTCTTAAACTCCATAAAGACTTTGGTACCAGGTTGCATAACCCTGTTACTGGTCAATATAAGTTTTTTGATACTTTTGGTTGGAGAGGTTATACTGTTGAGCGTAACCTTGTTTCTATTTTTACTTATGAATTTGACACAGAACAGTTGCAGAGAATTACTGCTCTGTATATGTCAAAAGGTGTTTCTTTTCCTTTAGTTAAGAAGATAATATAATTACAACCAAAGCTATAGTACTTAATACACCTAAAAGAAACCCTTTCCAGAACTTATTATTCATAATCTTAAATTTTAATTAATCTCCCGTAAAACTACAAATAATGTTCCAAAAACTAGCAACTCCTTTTTATATAGGCTTAGCGAGCTTATTTTCTATCTCTACGAATGACGATTTGCCCGCTATTGTAACTATTATAATAGCTTTAATAGTAGAGCTTTTGAAGCTTGCTTACAGAAACTATTATCAAAATAAAAAAGAAAAAAAATGAGTAAAACAAAACTAAATGGTGTAGAGTATCTAAGTACACCAATTTCTAAAATACTACCGTTAGAACTAATAGATGGTCGTTATCATTTAAAAGATGATTTCTTACAAGATAACGAAATGTTGTACGGTGAATTAACTGTTTTGGACTTCTTTCAGGAAGCAGTAATCCAATCAACATTGAACTTTTATCATTATGTTGATGATGAATATCAGGTGTTTAACGTTCATTTAAAGAAGTCTGAATCTTCACACACTTTTTTGTTTAAGCATATATATAACATACATCCAAATTCAAATTGTAGAATTTACTTTAACGGTTTGGTTTTGAAGTCTACAGAACCGATACCACCATTTGTACCACAACAACCAACTGGTCCTATATTAGTAGGAGGTCCTTTAGGTGGATTCTAAAACAAAACCCAAGTATTCGTACTTGGGTTTTGTTGTTTTGTTTATCCTTTTGGTTGATCTTCCCATTTACTAAATATTGTTGTGGAATGCATTTCATTAGAAGCTTTTGCACTGTAATATTGTTTGTCTCCTAATACTCTCACTAATTCTGGTTTAACTTTTTTCCAAACCTCTGTATTAGTGTCTATATTGTGTGCGAATATTTGTATACTATAATTACCTTCAAAAATTTTCTTTGCTTTTTCTAAAGTTTCCAGTCTTAATGCTTCAAGTTGGTTTAATTGTTCAATTGTCATAATCTCTGTTTTGTGGGGTTTTCCCTGTTAAAAAAAAATATTTTTTTTGGTTTAAAAGAAGAACAAACAACCCTCAATTATTTAATAGGCATAAGCGAAAATTATTCGGGAGGCTCCGCCGACTTTAGGAGGTGGAAACCCTAATAATTTTTGTGTTGTTTATTGAATAATTATTTTCGTGAGGTCTCCTTTAAAATCAATAAAAATATCCGTCTCGAACCGCTAACTAATTTTCCTGTATTTATTTTTTACTATATTTATCACCAATAACACGGTCATTGAAATTATTATAGTTCCCTAAAAAATTGATACACAGAAAATAAGAGAAAGAATTTATGCAGTTATATCACAGTAACGCAACAACCAATGCACATTTAAGAAAAGAAATCCAACAAAGTACACTAACATCTAACAAATTATCCGAAAAATATAAAATCTCATTAAGCACTGTAAAAAAGTGGCGTAATAGAGATTATACTACGGATAGAAGCAGTAAACCAAAAACGGTTCATTATTCGTTAACTTACTACGAACAAGAGCTTATTGTTGCTTTAAGAAGAGCTACATGGCTTCCTTTAGATGATTTAGGCTATATGGTCTTTTCAAACCAGTATTTAAAACAAAGAAGTGCTATTTATAGGACTTTCAAGAGATACGGTGTTAACAAAGTTCCAAAAGAACATAAAGAAAAGGCTAAAAAGTTTAAAGAGTACAACCCTGGTTTTCTTCATGTAGATGTCACCTATTTGCCAAAGATCAACGGTAATAGAAAATACTTGTTTGTTGCAATAGATAGAGCAACTAGAATGGTTTATTTTAAAATATACGGTTCTAAAACCTCAGAGAATGCTAAGAATTTCGTTAGCGACTGTATTAAATTCTATCCTTTTAAACTTACTCATATCCTAACCGATAATGGTTTAGAGTTTACAAATTACTTGTTAAAGTCCAAGAAAGGTGAACCCTGTAAAAAACCAAGTAAGGTTGATCTTATT